>JAEYZK010000179.1 GCA_023428085.1 Pseudomonadota bacterium | reverse complement strand
GGCCCGCGCGGCGATGACCCGCCCGATCCAGGCGGCGAGCCCGTCGCCGCCCGGGACCTTGCCGGCGAGGTGCGAGAGCTCGAGGTGGAGGTGGGCGTTGACGAGCGCGGGGAGCAGGACGGCGTCGAGCGGCGCGGCGGGGCCGTGGCGCCGCTCGACCGACGCGCGCGGCCCGACCGCGATCACCCGGCCCTCGTCCAGGGCGACGGCGCCGTCGGCGATCGGCGGCGCCGCGACGCCGGGCGCGTCCCCGCGCCCGGGCAGCACCCAGGGTGCGCTGACGACCTTCAGGCTCACCCCGCCCGCGCCTCGACGAGCTGGTACTTCATGTTCCGCCGCGCGGCGCGGAAGCCGGCGTCGCGGATGTGCCGCTCGACCTCCTCGGAGTCCATCTTGAAGGTCGTCCCGGCGGCCGAGACGACGTTCTCCTCGATCATCACCTGGCCGAAGTCGTTGCACCCCATGTGAAGGGCGGCCTGCGCGACGCCGCCGCCCATGGTCACCCACGAGGCCTGCAGGTTCGGGACGTTGTCGAGGACGAGGCGCGAGAGGGCGTTGGTCCGGAGGTACGCGTGCGCGCTCCCGTCGCCCGGGGCGAGCCGGGTGTTGGCCGACTGGAACGGCCAGCAGATGAACGCCGTGAAGCCGCGGGTCTCGTCCTGCAGCTCGCGCAGGCGCAGGAGGTGCGTGACGCGGTGCCGCGCCTCCTCGCCCACGCCGAACATCATCGTCGCCGTCGAGCGGAGGCCCTTCCGGTGCGCGGCCTTCATCACCATGAGCCACTCGTCGGTGGAGCACTTGAGCGGCGCGATCCGCCGCCGGACCTCGTCGTCGAGGATCTCGGCGCCGCCGCCGGGGATGGAGTCCATGCCCGAGGCGACGAGGCGCGCGATGGTGTCGTCGAGCGGGAGCTGGCTCGTCCGGGCGATGTGCCAGATCTCCTCCGGCGAGAGGGCGTGGAGGCTGATCGTCGGCCACTTCGCCTTCACCCAGCGGAAGAGGTCCTCGTACCACTCGATCCCGAGGTCGGGGTGGAGGCCGCCCTGGAGCAGGATCTCGATCCCGCCGAGCGCGACGGTCTCGTCGATCTTCTGCGTGAGCTCCTCGCGCGAGAGGACGTACGCCTCCTTGTGGCCGCGCGGCCGGTAGAACGCGCAGAAGTGGCACGCGGTGGTGCACACGTTCGTGTAGTTCACGTTGCGCGAGACGATGTACGTGACGAGGTCGCCGGGGTGGAGCGCGCGGCGGCGGGCGTCGGCGGCGAGGCCGAGCTCGAGCAGCGGCGCCTCCTCGTCGAGCCGCTCCGCCTCGTCGGCGGTGAGCCGCTCGCCCGCCGCGCCCTTCGCGAGCGCGGTGTCCACCGAGACCGTCCGCTTCGTCCGGGGCCTCCGGACCACGTCGTCCACGAACCGGAGCTTCATCTCCGGCAGGAACCCCTTCTTCGCGGCGCGGTCGAGGAACGCCTCGAGCCCCTCGAGCTCGTACGGCCCGAGGCCGTAGCGGATCCGCTGCGTGAGGTAGCGCCGGTACCGCTCCGGGTCGCCGCCCTTCTGCGCGGCGAACCGCTGGGCGAGCTCGGTGCGCACGCCGAGGCCGTGCTGGGCGGCGCGCGTCAGCTCCTGCACGTCCTCGGGCGAGACCGCGCCCGGCCGCGCCGCCCAGAGGGCGAAGATCATCGGGAGGCCGGAGAGGTGGTTCCACTCGCGGCCGAGGTCGAGCACGTGGTTCGCGCGCACGTCGAAGCCGCGATCGCCGATCACCAGGGCGCCGCGCGTGCCCCGCGCCTGGGCGAGGCCGTCGGCCGCGGGCATGGGCGTGTACCTCGGGTGGACGCCCATCGCGTCGAGGACCAGCTTCGTGAGGACGTGCGAGGTGCGCGAGGCGGTGTCGAGGAAGACCTCGTCCCAGATCGCCGGCGACTGCTCGCCGGCGAGGAGCACGGTCTGCACCGGGCCGTCGGCCCCGATGGCCATGCCCGGGACGATCTCGTACTCGCCCTTCGTGAGCGCGGACACCGAGACGAGCGCGAGGTCCACCTCGCCCGCCTCGAGCATCGCCGCGCAGCGCGACGGCTCGGCCGGGACGAGCTCGATCCGGTCGGAGTCCTTCAGGCCTTCCGTCAACGGCCACGCATTGAGGAAGGAGACGGCGGCGGCCTTGAGCTTCGGCATTTCAGTGTCCTTCCGTTTCGTATGCCCGCCCTTCGACTCCGCCTGCCCTGAGCGTAGGCCCTGCGCAGCAGGGCCGGGGTCGAAGGGCTCAGGGCGAGCGGATCTCGCTACGCAGCCTCGGCGGCCGAGTGAATCTTCAGGACGCGATACAGGCTGTCCCGCTCCGCCGGCACCCGCCCGGCGGCGCGGATGAGCTGATGCAGCGTCTTCTCCGAGAGCGCCTGCGGCACGGTCGCGCCGGCCATGTGGTAGATGCGCTCCTCGAGCACGGTGCCGTCGAGGTCGTCCACCCCGAACGCGAGCGCCGCCTGCGCGAGCCGCTCGCCGAGCGACACCCAGTACGCCTTCACGTGGTCGAAGTTGTCGAGGTAGAGCCGCGCCACCGCGAGCGTGCGGAGCGCGTCGTACCCGGTCGGCTTGGGGAACGCCTTCCCGATCATGTTGTGCTCGGGGTGGAAGGCGAGGGGGATGAACACCTGGAACCCGCCCGTCTCGTCCTGCAGCTCCCGCAGCCGCCGCATGTGATCGACCCGCTCCTCGAGCCGCTCGATGTGGCCGTAGAGCATGGTGGCGTTGGTCTTGATGCCGAGCCGATGCGCGGTCCGGTGCACCTCGATCCACTGCGCGGCGGTCGCCTTGTCGTCGCAGATCTTCCGGCGGACGCGCGGCGCGAAGATCTCCGCCCCGCCGCCCGGGAGCGTGTCGAGCCCGGCCTCGCGCAGCCGGCGGAGGACCTGCTCGTACGTCATGCCGAACTTCTCGGCGAAGAAGTGGATCTCGATCGCCGTGAACGCCTTGATGGCCAGCTCCGGCCACTCCCTGCGGAGGCGGCCGAGGAGCTCGGTGTAGTACTCGAACGGCAGGTCGGGGTGCAGGCCGGAGACGATGTGGACCTCGGTGATCCCGAGCGGCCGGCGCGAGAGGACCTTCGCCACGGCCTCGTCGAGCGACATCGTGTAGCCGTCGGAGGCGCGCTGGTCGTCCTTGCGCGCGAACGAGCAGAACTTGCACGACGCGACGCAGACGTTCGTCGGGTTGAGGTGGACGTTCCGGTTGTAGAAGGCGAGGTCGCCGTGCCGGGTCTCGCGGACGTGGTTCGCGAGCGCGCCCACGGCGGCGAGGTCCGCGGCCAGGAAGAGCCGGACCGCGTCCTCGTCGGAGAGCCGCGTGCCGGCGAGGACGCTGTCGCGGACGTCGCCGAGGCCGTCGCGCTCGAGGGCGCGGTATGCGAGGGTCGAGAGCATGCGCGTGCCTTCCTACTCCGAGGGCTCCGGGCCCCGCGGAGACATACCGTCCCACCGCTTCATGAGCTCGTTGGGCAGGCCGAGCTTGTCGAGCACCCGGGCCACCACGGTGTCCACGAGCGCGTCGATGGTCTTCGGCCCCGAGTAGAACGACGGCGACGCGGGGAGCACGATCGCCCCCGCCTCCACCGCCTGCACCACCGCCCGCGCGTGCACGAGGGAGATCGGCGTCTCGCGCAGGACCAGGACGAGGCGCCGCTGCTCCTTGAGCATCACGTCCGCGGCCCGCCCGACGAGGTCCACCGACATCCCGTAGGCGATCCGCGAGAGCGCCCCCGCCGAGCAGGGCACGACCACCATCCCGTCGTAGAGCGCGGAGCCCGAGGCGAACGGCGCGGTGAAGTCCTGGTTCTTCCAGACGCGGAACGGGTAGTGCGGCTCGGCGCCGAGCTCCTGCTTCCACACCTGCTTGCCCGTGGGCGTGAAGACGAGGTCCACCTCCACGCCGTGGGCGCCGCCGTGCGCGGCGAGGAAGTCGAGCAGCCGCTTCGCGTACGGCGCCCCGGTCGCCCCGGAGATGCCGACGACGAGCCTCATGCGCGCACCGCCGTCACGAGCCCGCAGACGCCCGGGAAGAGCGTCTCCCCGCGCACGTCGCGGAAGCCGGCGCGGCGGGCGGCGGCCTCGAACTCGGGGCGGGTCACGAACCGCTCCATCGACTCGACCAGGTACCTGTACGCCGACGGGTCGGGCGAGAGCAGCCGCCCGAGCACCGGCAGCACCGCCCGGTTGTACGCGTTATGCACGAGCCGTGAACCCCGGCCCTCGGCCCGGAACAGCTCGAGCACCCCGAGGCGGCCGCCCGGGCGGAGCGCCCGGGCGATCTCGGCGAGCCCCTGCTCGTAGGCCTCCAGGTTGCGCATGCCGAAGGTCACCGTGACGAGGTCGAAGGCGCCCGCGGAGAACGGCAGCGCGAGCGCGTCGGCCTGGGCCGCCGGCAGCCCCGTCTTGCGCCGGCCGATCTCCAGCATCCGGCGCGAGAAGTCGGCCCCCACGATCCGCAGCCCGGGCACGCGGTGCATCGCCATCGACGCGACGTCCATCGTCCCGGCGCAGAGATCGAGCAGGACCTCGCCGGAGAGCGGCGCGAGCTCGGACAGCAGGCGCTTGCGCCACGCCTGATCCACCCGGAGCGTCATCAGGCGGTTCAGGAGGTCGTAGGAGGGTGCGACGCGGTCGAACATCGCCCGCACCGCCGCGCCCCGGGACGACTCGCCGGGGAGCGGGACCGCGCTCGAGGAACCCGGGGCCTCGGGCGTCCGCCGCTGCACCGTGCTCATGCTGCCCCCTTCCGCGGCGTCCACGCCGCCGCCGCCGGCTCCGGGATGCGCGGCCGCGCCGGCGCGGGCGCGCCGGGCACGAGGCGCTGGTACAGCCCGTCCATCCGCTCGATCACCTCGCGCGGGTGCACGCAGGGCTCGGGCCACTCGCGCCCCCCCTCCTCGGCCCACTTCCGCGTCGCGTCCACGCCGATCTTCGCCCCGAGGCCCATGTGCGGCGCCGCGTGGTCGAGGACGTCCACCGGCCCCTCGACGACGACGAGGTCGCGGCGCGCGTCCACGTTGGCGAGCGCGCGCCAGGCGGCCTGCGACGCGTCCTGCACGTCCACGTCCTCGTCGAAGACGACGAGCGTCTTCGTGGCCGCCATCTGCCCCGAGCCCCACAGGCCGTGCATGAGCTTCTTCGCGTGGCCGGGGTACTCCTTGCGGATCGAGACGAGGCACAGGTTGTGGAACACGCCCTCCGCCGGGAAGTGCATGTCCACGATCTCGGGGAAGACGAGCTGCAGCATCGGGAGGAAGAGCCGCGCGGTCGCGTGCCCGAGCCAGAGGTCCTCGGCGGGCGGCGGCCCGACGACCGTCGCCGGGTAGATCGGATCGCGCCGCGTCGTGATCGCCGCGACCTCGAGCGCCGGGTAGTCGTCGGCGAGCGAGTAGAAGCCGGTGTGGTCGCCGAAGGGCCCCTCGCGGACGAGCGGCGCCGCCGGATCGACGAACCCCTCGATGACGACGTCCGCGTCCGCCGGCACCTCGAGGTCGGTGGCGACGCCCTTCACGAGCCGCACGGCCTCGCCCCGCAGGAACCCGGCGAAGAGGTACTCGTCGATCCCGGGCGGGAGCGGGGCGGAGGCGCAGTAGGTGAGCGCGGGATCGCCGCCGAGCGCGATCGCCACCGGCATGCGCTCGCCGCGCTTGCGGTACGCGCGGAAGTGGGCGGTCGCGGTCTTGTGGAGCTGCCAGTGCATCGCGAGCCGGCGGGGGCCGAGCACCTGGAGGCGGTACATGCCGACGTTGCGGGCGCCCGTCTCCGGGTCGCGGGTGATGACCTGGGGGAGCGTGACGAACGGGCCGCCGTCGTGCGGCCAGGTGGTGAGGACGGGCAGCCGGCCGAGGTCCGCCTCCGGGCCGCGGAGCACGACCTCCTGGCTCGCGGCCGAGGAGACGTGCTTCGGCGCCATCGACGCCAGCCGGCCGAGCCGGGGCAGGAGCTTCAGCTTCTCCCAGAGCGAGGCGGGCGGCGTCGTGTGGAGCAGCGCGCGGAGCTCCGCCGCGTGCGCCTCGTAGTCGTCGCAGGAGAGCGCCCAGCTCGTCCGGCGCCGCGTGCCGAACAGGTTCATGGCGACGGGCATCGCCCCCGGCCGCCCCACGACGTTCTCGAACAGGAGCGCGGGGCCGCCGGACTTCGCGGCGCGGTCGGCGAGGGCCGCCGCCTCGAGCTCGAGCGCGACCGGCTCCTGCACGCGGACGAGCTCGCCCGCCCGCTCCAGCCGGTCCAGGAACTCGCGCAGGGAGCGGTAGGCCATGGCCCGCGATCTCTACTCTCAAGGTCCGCTTGTTTCAACGATCGTTGAAGGGTAGATCTTGCCGCGCATGCACACCATCCGCGTGGCGCACAGCCCCGACTCGGACGACGCCTTCATGTACTTCGGCATCGCGTGCGGCGCGGTGAAGGCGGAGGGGATCGTCTTCGAGCAGGCGCTCCTCGACATCGACTCCGCGAACCAGGCCGCCGCGCACGGGCGCCACGACGTGACCGCCATCTCCGCCGCCGCCTACCCGTACCTCGCCGATCGCTACCTGCTGCTCGACGCGGGCGCCTCGATGGGGGACGGCTACGGTCCCGTCGTGGTGGTGCCGGATGGGTCGCGGATCGCGAGCCTGTCCGAGCTCTCGGGCAAGCGGATCGCCGTCCCGGGCCTGCGCACGAGCGCCGCCCTGGCGCTCGCCCTCGCGCTGCCGCGCCACGAGCCCGCGCCGATGGACTTCAAGGCCGTCGGCGAGGCGGCCAAGCGCGGCGAGGTGGACGCGGCGCTCGTGATCCACGAGGGCCAGCTCACCGCCGCGGCGGACGGGCTGCGCGTCGTCGAGGACCTGGGCAAGAGCTGGAAGGCCCGCACCGCGCTGCCGCTCCCGCTCGGCCTCAACGCCATCCGGCGCGAGCTGCCCGAGCCGGTCCGCGCCGCCGTCGCGAAGGCCTGGGCCGAGTCGATCGCCTACGGCCTCGCGCACCGCGAGGACGCGCTCTCCTACGCGCTCGGGTTCGCGCGCGGCCTCGATCGCGCACAGGCCGACCGGTTCGTGGGGATGTACGTCAACGACTGGACGCGGTCGCTCGGGGAGCGCGGGCGCGAGGCGGTGGACCTGTTCCTCGGCGCCGCGTTCGACCGCGGCCTCTGCCCGCGCGTGCGGATCGAGTACCAGCGGACATGACGTTCGCGCTAGTCTAGGCGCCCCGATGGAACCCACCCGCCGCGACCGGGCCCGCGAGCTCATCCAGGTCGCCCTCGTCGAGGTCGAGGCGGAGCGGCGCGCGCCGCGGTACCAGCTCGCGCCCTCCCAGCTCGACACCTGCATCGAGACGCTGCGCGGCTACCTCGCCGCGCTCGAGCGGGGCGAGCTGCCGCCGAAGCGCGAGCGCGCCGAGGGGCTCGGGCGGCTCGTCATGGACTCGTGGCCGTTCGACGTGCCGCTCGCCAACGCCGTCCTCCAGGCCGAGCGGGCCTGGCGGAACGCCTGAGCCGCGGCACCTCGCACGCTGCGGACCTCACGAGCAGTAGAACCGCCGGATCCGCTCCTCCTCCTCGGCCCCGTACAGGCGCTCGACGTGCCGCCGCGCCTCCGCGCCCACGCGCGCGCGGAGCGCCGGGTCGTGGCGGAGTCGGCGGACGATCGCGACCGCCTCCTCGTTGCTCCCGAAGAGGAACCCGGTCCGCCCGTGCGCGACGAGCAGCTCCGCGTACCCGCCGCTCCGGTGGCAGACGACCGGCAACCCGCACGCCATCGCCTCGGCGACCACCCGCCCGAACGGCTCGGGCCAGTGCGCCGCCGTCCGGTACACCAGGCAGTCGACGCTGCCGAGGAAGCCGGGAGCGTCCTCGGTGCCCATCGGCAGGAGCTCCACCCCGGGCGCGCCCGCGAGCTCGGGCGCGAGGCACGTCCCGCCCATGAGCCGGACGCGGACGCCGTCGGCGGCGAGCGACCGGAAGAGCTCCCCGTCCTCGTGGCCGAACTTGATGGCGGTGTCGCGCGACAGCCTCCCGACCGTGAACGGGCGGGAGGCGTCGGGGGTCGCCGGGCGGAACCGCGCGAGGTCGATCGGAGAGAGCTGGACGGTCCCGGCCACCCCTGCGGAGCGCTCCACGAGCGGGGAGCAGAACACGACCTCGGGGCGGGGGAGGAGCGGTCCCCGCAGGCGGCGCAGCCGCCGGTGCAGGGTGACGGCGTTGAACGTGTTGTGGACGAGGACGACCCGCCGCGGGAACGCCGCCTTCACCCACAGGCCGATCGGCGCGGTCCCCACGAAGACGAGGTTGCCGCCGCGCGGGAACCGTCCGAGCGCGGGGAAGATGCGGCGGATCCCGCGCGCGCGGTAGTCGGGGTGGACGCTCGTCGAGCTCCAGAGCTCCGCGTCCGCGTGCCGGCCGAGCACCGCGCGGAGCTGGAGCGCCCGCTCCTGGGAGCCGCCGCGCGCCTGGAACGCCGTGACGAGGTGCACGCGCGGAGTCATCGAACCATCGCGGAGTCTACGCTGCCGGCGCGCGGCGGGGTAGACTGCGCGGCTGCGCGCGCCGACCCACGAGCGCGTGTCCCGCGAGCACAGGATGCGCGTCCTCCACCTGGCCTGGACCTTCTCGCCCCTCACGGAGACGTTCGTCTACGACCTCGTGCGCGAGACCTCGCGGCGGGCCGAGGCGATGGTCGTGACGAGGCGCCGCGTGAACGCGGAGGCGCGCCCCTTCGATCGCGTCGAGGTCGTCGGTCCGCGGGGAGGCGTGCCGGGGAAGCTCGTGGACTGGGCGCGATCGCTCCTCTCGCGCGATCCCGTGCTCGTCGTCTCGTGGGTGGCCGTGCGCCGCGGCCTCGACCGCGCGGTGCGGACGTTCCGGCCCGACGTCATCCACGCGCAGTTCGGCGACATGGGGGTCCTCGCCGCCCCCGTCGCCCGCGCGCACGGCGTCCCCCTCGTGACCACGTTCCACGGCCACGACGCGTCGCGCGAGCTCCGGGATCGCCGGCGCCGCGGGTGGTTCCGGGCGCTCACGGCCGGGCGGAACCGCGTCGTCGCCGTGGCGTCCCCGCTCCGGACCGCGCTCGTCGAGGCGGGGCTCGACCCGGCGAGGATCGCGGTCGTCCACAACGGCAAGGACCTCGCGCGCTACCCGTTCCGCGCCCGCGAGCGGCCGCCCCGGCGGTTCGTGACCGCCGGGCGCCTGGTCGAGAAGAAGGGACACGGCGACGCGATCGCGGCCCTCGCTCGCCTCGCCGCCGAGGGGTGCCCGCTGGAGCTGGAGGTCATCGGCGACGGTCCCCTCGCGCCAGCGCTGAAGGCGCAGGCGGCGGCGCTCGGGCTAAAGGACCGCGTCCGCTTCCTCGGCCCGCTCGACCACGCCGCGGCCCGCGCGCGCATGGAGCAGAGCGACGCGTTCCTGCTCTGCAGCCGGACGGCGTCCTGCGGCGACCGCGAGGGGCTGCCGATGGTCCTCCTGGAGGCGCAGGCGCTCGGGCTGCCGTGCGTGAGCACCACGCACTCGGGGATCCCCGAGGGCATCCCCGCCGAGAACCACGCGCTGCTCGCGCCGGAGGGGGACGTGGACGCGATCGCCGCGGCCCTGCGGCGGCTGCGCCAGGCGACGCCCGACGAGCTCCGCGCGATCTCGCTCCGCGGCCTCGCGCACGTGCGCGCGCACCACGATCTGGAGCGGCAGACGGCGCGGCTCCTCGCGCTCTACCGCGCCGCGGCGGCCTGAGGACCGGCCCGGCGCACCCGGAGCAGCCCGCACAGCGCGTCGAACCCGGCGAGGAACCGCTCGGGGCCGTGCGTCGCGGTCACCCACCCCCGCCCCTCGCGCCCGAGTCGCGCGCGGAGCGCGCCGTCGTCGAGCAGCCGGCGCAGCGCCGCGACGAGCCGCGGCAACCCCGCCTCGCCCGTCCCCTCCTCGGGCCCGGCGCACAGGCCGAAGCGCGAGACCACGCCGCCGGTGTCCACGAACCCGGCGAGCGGCGTCTCGCAGGCGAGGGCCTCGAGGAACGAGACGGCGAGGCCCTCGTGCACGGAGGTGTTCACGAGCGCCCACGCCTCCGCCAGGAGCCGCTGCTTCTCGACCCCATCGACGTGCCCGAGGAAGCGCAGGTTCGGCGGCAGCTCCGCCGGGGGTTGCCAGCCGCCGGCGCCCCCGAAGTGCGCCGACCCCGCCGCCCGGAACTCCACGTCGGGCAACGCCCGGGCGAGGGAGACGAGCAGCCACGGTCGCTTGTACGGGTCGAGCCTGCCCAGGAACACGACGGTCGGGCGCGGGCTCTTCACGAACGGGCCCGCGGGCAGCGCGATGGGGTTCGGGAGCAGGTGGACCTCGGCGGAGAGGCCGTACGTCTCCTCGACCTTCGCCGCGAGGCTCGGCTCCGGCGTGACGAGCGCGAGCCGTCGGCGGAGCAGCCGGGCGAACCGGGCGACGCGGGCGAGCGAGGTGCAGTCGATGGCATCGAGCCCCGCCGGCGGGCGCTCCGGCGCGGCCGGATCGCGGAGCGCGGCGAGGCGCCGGACGTCGGCGGGCGTGCGCGGGTCGCGGACCCACACGGCGAGCGGCGTGCGCGGCAGGGCCATGACCGCCCGGAGGTAGTTGGGCCGCCAGTCGATCGCGAGCAGGAGGTCGGGCCGCTCCGCGCGCAGCCGCGCCAGGTACCGGAGCTTCGAGCCGGCGCGCGGGACCACGCGCACCCCGTGGAGCACGCGGCCGTCGTGCCTGCGATCCCCGTGGAAGAAGACGGGCTCGACGCCGGCCCCGGGAGCCGCGCGGAAGAGCTGCGCCGTCTCCCGGGCCGCCCACCCGAACCCACCCATGCGACCCGCCGCCGGGTCTCCGAACTCGTTCGCGAGGATCGCGACCTTCATCGTCTCCGTGCGCACCGCGCGAGTGTAGCGTGGACCGCGGGGCGCGGCGGAGCTCCCGGGGCCCCCGGACCACCGGCCTCGTTCCCGGACGGCGCCCGGTCGTCTACCATCGCGCCCATGCCCCCTCCTCGCGTGAGCGTGGTCATCCCGGTGCTGAACCGGCGCGACGTGATCCTCCCGACGATCGACGCGGTCCTCGGGCAGACGTACCGGGACGTGGAGGTGATCGTGGCGGACGACGGCTCGACGGACGGGACCGCGGACGCGGTGGAGTCGGCGCGCCCCGCCGTCCGGGTGCTCCGCCTCGCCGAGAACCGCGGCCCGGCCGCGGCCCGGAACGCCGGGACGGCGATCGCGCGCGGCGCGCTGGTCATGCTCCTCGACAGCGACGACGAGCTCCTGCCCGACGCGCTGGCGAAGCACGTCGCGGCGCTCGACGCCGACCCGGACGCGGTGCTGTCGTGCTCGCGCCTCGGGTACAAGGGCGCGAGGCGCTCGACGCTGCCGGACGAGCCGCCGGCGGACGCGCTCGGGGCGCGGCTCGTGCAGCTCCTCGACGGGCGGTTCCCCGCCCTGCTCTCGAGCTGCCTCATCCGCCGCGCGGCGCTCGAGGCGGTGGGCGGCTCGGACGAGCGGCTGGCCACGACGGAGGACATCGACCTCTTCCTGCGCCTCGCGCCGCTGGGGCGGTTCACGTTCCTCCCGGAGCGGCTGACCCATCGGCGATTGCTGCCGGATCGGTACTCGTTCAAGATGCCCGCCGGCGACGTGGGGTGGAACGCCGTGCTGGAGAAGGTCCTCGCCTCCGCGCACGGCGACCTCGTCCGACCCCATGTCCGGCGCCTCCGCGCGTCGCGGCACGTCCGGCTCTTCGATCGGCTGGCGGGACAGGGCCGGTGGCGCGAGGCGTTCGCGGAGCTGCGGCGGGGCATGGCGCTGGACGCCCTGGCCCCGCTCCGGCTCCGCCACGTCCGCCGGAAGCTCCTCCGCCACGGCCGCAAGGCGCTCAGGGCCTGGGCCCGCGGCGCCTGACCGCGCGCCAGGGATGCGCGGGGCCCGCGGCCGGCGCGCCCTTCAGAACGCCCGCTCGGTCAGCGCGCGCGCGGCGTCGTGGAGGGCGGTGCGGTACGGCCCCTCGGGCACGAGCGCCAGCGCGTCGAGCGCGGCCTCGGTGTGCTGCCGCGCGAGCGCCCGCGCCGCGTCGACGCCGCCCACCCGCTGCACCGAGGCGATGACCTCGGCCGCGACCCGCTCGGCCTCGGCCTCGGGGCGCTCGCCCTCGAGCACCGCCGTGAGCCGCTCGCGCAGCCCCGGCTCGGCGGCGCAGGCGCGGAGGAGCGGCAGCGTCGCCTTGCCCTCCGCGAGATCCGTCCCGAGCCGCTTGCCGAGGAGCCGCGGATCGGCGGCGTAGTCGAGCGCGTCGTCCACGAGCTGGAACGCGAGCCCCACGCCCTCGCCGAACCGCGCGAGCGCCTCGGGGATCCGCCCGGTGAGCCCCGCGGACCACGCGCCGGCGGCGGCGGCCCAGCCGAAGAGCGAGCCGGTCTTGCCGGAGACGACGTCGAGGTAGTCCTTCTCCGTCGCGGCGAACGTGCCGCGCAGCGAGAGCTGCAGCACCTCGCCCTCGACGAGGCGGCGCATCGTGGCGAGCAGCGCCGGGAGCGCGGCCGAGCGGGCCGGCGCCGCGGAGACGAGCTCGAGCGCGCGGGTGAGGAGCCAGTCGCCGGAGAGCACGGAGACGGCGTTCCCCCAGAGGACGCGGCTCGCGGGGCGCCCGCGGCGCTCGGGGCCGTCGTCGATCACGTCGTCGTGGAGGAGCGTGGCCGAGTGCGTGAGCTCGGCGGCGGCGGCGTACGGGACGGCCGCGGCGAGGTCGCCGCCGCACGCGCCGGCGGCGAGCAGCGTGACCGTGGGCCGGACGCGCTTCCCGCCCGCGGCGACGAGGTGACGCGCGGCCGCCTGGAGCTTCGGCTCCGCGTCGCGCGTCGCCTCCTCGAGCTGGGCCTCGAGCGCGCGCAGCGTGGGCTCGAGGTCGGCGACCCCCGCGAGGGCGGCCCGGGCGCGCTCCGGCCGGACGCCGCGCTTCGAGCTCTCGTCGAGCTGCGAGAGGATCACCTGCTCGCTGGGCATGCTGCGCCGGCCTCCGGGCCTCGGGTCTTCAACGAAAGTTGAAGGGATATAGCGCGGGGGGGTCGGGGGCCGCAACGATCATTCGAAGTGGCGCAGCGCGGGCGGGATCCCGGTGAGCGGCGCGCGCGCGCCGCGGCACAGCGTGAGCGTGTGCGCGTCCTCGTACGGCATCACGTACGGGGTCCGCGGGAGCTGCAGGGCGACGTCCCACTGGCGGTAAAGCCCCCCGCAGTCCTCGTCCGGGCGCCCCACGACGAGGAGCGGGTCGCCGCGCCCGGGCGGCAGCCCCCAGAACCAGAAGTTGTTGTGGCCGGAGAAGGCGAGGCCGCGCGGGAGCCCGTGCGCGGGCCCCAGGACCTCGACCGCGCTCGCGACGCCGTAGTTCTGGCCGAACACCGCCACCCGCTCCCGCTCGTCCGGCGTGAGCGTCCGGTACACCGCGGCGACGCCCTCGACGAGCTCGTGCCAACCGTGCATGTCGGCGTACGTCTGCGGCAGCACGCTCTGCGCGTGCCGCTCCAGCGCCGCCGGCCGGATCCCGAGCCGCTCCTGGTACGCGAGGAAGACCTCCGCCGGCAGGATGGGCACCGCGAGCGGCGCGAGGGCGAGCGCCGACGCCGCGAGCACGCCGGCGGAGCCCTGCAGCGCCCGCCGCGACCGGACGAGGGTCGCGGCCGCCGCCCCGCCCGCGGCCAGGAGCGGCGGGAGGATCGCCGCCGCGTAGTACGGCTTCGCGTGCCCGAAGGTGAGCGCGGCGAGGTGGAGGAGGAGGCCCACGCCCGCGAACCGCGCGGCGCGGGCCCGGCGCGCGAGGAGGAGCCAGAGGAGGCCGCCGAGGTAGAGCGGCGCGTTGGCCGGGTTCGCCTCGAGCAGGAGCCCGGCCCAGAACTGGGCGGGCGTGAGCGAGACGTTCTTGTGCGCGACGCCGGCCCCCACGAGCTCGAGGAACGGGAAGCCGTGCGCGGCCTGCCAGAGGAAGTTGGGCAGGACGAGCAGCGCGCCGAAGGCGGCGCCGGCGAGCGCCCAGCGGCTCCACAGGGCGCGGCGCGCGGGCGAGACGGCGAACCCGACGAGGAGCGCCAGGACCGCCGGGGCGGCGCTGTACTTCATGAGCACCGCCAGCCCGGCGAGGCCCCCCGCCGCCACCCAGAGCCGGCGGTCCTCGCCCTCCGCGAGCCGGAGCAGGACGAGCACCAGCGCGACGAGCAGGAGCGGCTCGAACGCGTTCATCGTGAGGAGGTGGGCGGTGCCCCGCAGCACGAGGCACGCGAACGTCGCGACCGCGGCGATCGTCGCCGCCGCGCCGCGCTCGGGCCCCTGCCCGGCGAGCCGCGCCGCGAGCCGGCCCGCGAGGTACACGGTCGCCGCGGTCGCGATCCAGGCGAGGAGCCGCACGCCCGGGACCCACGTCCCGAAGAGCGCGCCGGCGAGCCGCGCGACGAGCGCGATGCCCGGCGGCTGATCGACGTAGCCGGTGGCGAGGCGCTGTCCGCAGACGAGGAAGTAGAGCTCGTCGCGGAAGAGCCCGTAGCGGCCGCCGCAGGCGGCGTGGAGGACGAAGGTCGCGAGCGCCGCCGCGGCGGGGCCGAGGCGGTCGAGGCGCGGCGGGGCGGGCACGGCCCGGGAGTCTACACGAGCCGCGCGGCGCGTCGCGGTCCACGCAGGGTCACTGGAAGACCCGCGCCAGGTCGGCGGCGCCTTCCTTCTCGAGCCGGAGGTCGTGGTACGCCACCGCCGACACGATCGGGAAGAGCGGCGCGGCCAGGATCCAGACGGCGAGCATGAGCACCATCATACCGACGGAGGTCGCCGGCCCCGTGTCGGGGAGCCCGCCCGCGCCGAGCTGCGTCGCCGCGAAGAGGCCGAACGGGGCGGCCACGATCCCGGCCAGCGCGAGCCCGACGACGAGCAGCGCCGCGAAGGTCGCGCCGCGGCGGCCGCGCGTGAGCACCCAGCTCCGCCGCAGCGCGGCGATCGGGCCGGCGCGCTCGACGACCAGGACCGGGAGGGTGACGGCGAGGGCGGTGCCGAGGAAGAGGAGGAAGGGGACGGAGATCGCGGCGAGCGCCGCGGCGACGAGCCCGCTGCGACCGAGGAACGCGACCACGGCCGCGATCAGCGCCAGGACCGCGGCATAGGCGAGCGCCCCCAGGCCGAGGAGGCCGAGCACGGCCAGCAACCGGCCGAACCCGGCCCGGAGCATGGCGCCGAGGTGGACGGGGCGGCCGGAGAGGTGCTGGACCGCGCCGTACGTGTGGCAGCACGCCTGCATGAAGATGGCGAGCCACACGAGCACCGCCAGCACGAACGACAGGACCACGGCAGGGCCCTCCTCGGCGGGACGCAGCGTGAGGAACAGGCCCCCGAAGGCGATCGTATAGGCGGGGACCAGCACCACGAGCGTCAGCGCGGCGAAGATCCAGAGCCGCTTCCAGAACGTCGAGAACGTGCGGGCGACCAGGCCGCCGGCCGTGACCGCCGGCGTCGGCGCGGAGCGCCGCGGGGAGGCCGGGAGCTCGGGGGCGAGCGGCTGCGGTTCGGAGGTCATCGCGTGCTCCTGCCGGCGTCCCGGCTACTCGAAGACGCGCGCGAGGTCGTCCGTCTCGACGCCTTCCTTGGCCACGCGGAGGTCGTGGTAGACGACCGCGAGCCAGATCGTGCCGAGCGACCCGGTGACGACGTTGATGATCAGGGACGCGAGCTGACCGAGGATCGGGATGAGGCCGAGGACGATCCCGACCAGCGTCAGGCCGAGGTTGATGAGCACGAAGATGAGGCCGGTCAGGAAGATCGTACCCCTGGAGCCGCTGGTGAGCTCCCAGCTCCGGCGGATCGCGTCGAGGGGGCCCATCTTCTCGGCCACGACGACCGGCATGGCCGCCGCGAGGCCGCACCCGAGGATGACGCCGGGCACGATGAGCAGCAGGAACCCGAGCCCGACGGCGAGGCCGATCACGATGCCCGCCACGATCATCGGGAGCAGCCGCCGGAACCCGACGGAGAACATGGTGCCGAAGGCGACGGGGCGGCCCGCGAGGCCCTGGATCGCGCCGTACGTGAGGCCGCCCATGTTCACGAAGGCGGCGACGAGGATGAGCGGGAAGCCGACGCTCACCGTCGTCACGAGGAACGCGGTGGACGAGCCGCCCTGCAGTCCGCCCTCCGACGTCCCCGCGCCGACGGCCAGCGCGGCGATCATCCCGACGACGAAGGCCGGGAGCATCACGGCCACGGCGAAGAAGCCCGCGAAGAGCCACACATGCTTCGACCACACCGCGAAGGTCCGGGAGACGAGCGTCCCGACCTCCACCGGCTGCGGGGGCGGACGGAAGGAGGCGGGCGGAGGCGGCGGCACGACGGCGTCGAACGGCATGGATTCCCTCCCGGCGCGGGCGAACGCCTCGAGCAGTGTAGCGGGCCCACCGCAGCCCCGGAACGCCGAACGCCGCCGTGTCGCGTCATCGGGGGAGACCGGGCGCGGGAGACGGTGTGCGTGTTAGCCTCCCCTCGTGCCCGTGGTGACGCTCGTCCTGGAGTACGACGGGGGCCGGTACGTGGGCTGGCAGGTCCAGCCGAACGGTCCGTCCGTACAGGCCGAGGTGGAGCGCGCGCTCGCCACGCTCCACCACGAGCCGCGCCGCGTCACGGCCGCGGGCCGGACCGACGCCGGGGTGCACGCGCGCGGACAGGTGGTGAGCTTCCCCGAGCCGGCGCCGCTCCCGCTCCGCGCGTACGTGCGGGGGATGAACGCCCTCCTCCCGCCCGACGTCGCGGTCCGCGCAGCGCGCCTCGAGCCGGACGGCTTCGACGCCCGGCGCAGCGCCCGCGGGAAGCGCTACCGGTACGTCATCGAGAACGGACCGCTCCGCGCGCCGCTCACGCGCCTCCACGCCTGGCAGCACTTCCTGCCGCTCGACGTGGCCGCGATGCGGGACGCCGCCGCGCACCTCGTCGGCCGGCACGACTTCGCCGCCTTCCAGGCGAGCGACTGCGCCTGCCGCCACGCGGTCCGCGAGGTGCGACGCCTCGAGGTGCTGGGCCAGCGCGGCGCGCGGATCGAGGTGGTGATCGAGGCGACCGCGTTCGTGAAGCACATGGTGCGGAACATCGTGGGGACGCTCGTGGAGGTGGGGCTCGGGAAGCGCGCGGCGGGGGCGATCCCCGCGCTGATCGAGGGCCGCGACCGGACCCGCGCGGGCCCGACGGCGCCGCCGCAAGGGCTCTTCCTGGAAGAGGTGTTCTACGGTGCGGACCGAGGGGCGCCGGCGGGGGAGGAGGACGGCGCGGACTGAGGCCAAATGCCCGGGCGCGGGCCCGGGCTCGTTCCCGGGCGCGGGAGGGAGCGCTCGTGTTAGTATTCCGCCCTTTCCCGCACCGCGGCGGAGTCAACCATGAGCCAGAAGAAGCTGAAGGTCGGAGTCCTCGGCGCGACCGGCATGGTCGGTCAGCGCTTCCTCGCCCTGCTCGAGAACCACCCCTGGTACGAGGTCAGCCTCGTCGCCGCGAGCCCGAGCTCGGCCGGCAAGCCGTACTCCGAGGCCGTGAAGGGCCGCTGGGCGATGAAGACCCCGATCCCGGCGGCGGCCGCGGGCCTGATCGTCCAGGACGCCGGCGCGGTCCAGAAGATCGCCGGGGCGGTGGACTTCGTCTTCTGCGCGGTGGACATGTCGAAGGAGGAGACGGCGAAGCTCGAGGAGGCGTACGCGCGGGCCGAGACGCCGGTCGTCTCCAACAACTCCGCGCACCGGTCCACGCCCGACGTGCCGATGATGATCCCGGAGGTGAACCCGGAGCACGCGGCGGCCGTCGAGGCGCAGCGCCGCCGGCTCGGCACCGCGCGCGGGTTCGTCGCGGTGAAGCCCAACTGCTCGCTGCAGAGCTACGTGCCCGCCATCCACCCGCTCATGGCCTTCGGCCCGAAGCGGATCGCCGTCTGCACCTACCAGGCGATCTCCGGCGCCGGGAAGACCTTCGAGAGCTGGCCGGAGATGGTGGACAACGTCATCCCGTTCATCAAGGGCGAGGAGGAGAAGAGCGAGAAGGAGCCGCTCAAGATCTGGGGCACGTACGCCGACGGCCGGATCGTCCCCTCCGCCGAGCCGGTGATCACCGCGCAGTGCATCCGCGTCCCCGCCTCCGACGGCCACCTGGCGGCGGTGTTCGTGACCTTCGATCGCAAGCCATCGCGCGAGCAGGTCCTCGAGGCCTGGAAGACGTTCGCCGGCAAGCCGCAGGCGCTGAAGCTCCCCTCGGCGCCGGCGCCGTTCCTCACCTACTTCGAGGACGACGCCCGCCCGCAGACGAAGCTCGACCGCGACGCGGGGAACGGCATGGGCGTCACCATCGGCCGGCTGCGGCCGGACCCGATGTTCGACTACCGGTTCGTCTGCCTCTCGCACAACACCGTGCGCGGCGCGGCCGGCGGCGCGGTGCTCACCGCCGAGCTCCTGACCGCCGAGGGCTGGATCAAGGCGAAGTAGACCTCGATGCGCACCGCCCTCCCCGCCCTCGCCGCGCTGGCGGCGCTGACCGCGCTCCCCGGCTGCGGCGGCACGAAGTCCGTGCGCGCGCGTCCGGCCGCCGGCGCCTACCGCATCCCCGGCCTCGCGCCGAACCCGATGCCGCTCAGCCCCGAGGAGGGCACGCACGCGTACCGCGTCGAGGTCGGGAAGGGCGCCGTGTACGAGGTCCAGGCGTCGGTCGTCCGCGACGAGGTCCTCGTCGTCGCGGTCGTCCAGAACGTCCGGGGCGAGACCCTCCGGTACGACCTCCGCCGCGCGGCGCTGACCGCGCTCGAGGGCAAGCGGCTCGAGCTCGTCGCCGTCTCCGACGACGCGAGCCGGCGCCCGTCGGCCGGCGACCGCGCGAGCGAGGACTACCTGCGCGGGCTCCGGCTCGTCCTCCGGGGCGAGCGGACCGTCGTCACCCGCCGGTACCGCCTGCCGACGCTCATCGCCAGCGTCCAGGCGTCGCGCCTGCTGGCCGCCCTCGAGCTCGACGACGAGCTCGGCGGCGCGGACGGCGCGCTGCCGGTGAAGCTGCGGTTCGAGAAGGTGCGGTAGCGCGGCCGCCGACCGCCCGCTCGCCCGTCTCTCCAGCTTCGCCGCGCCCGGGAGTAGGGTGCGCGGCCGATGCTGGACTACATCGAGAACCCCCGGCGCGCGCCGCGCGTCATGGCCCGGTGCCTCGCGGCGGTGACCGCGGCGCGGCGCACGTTCGACGCGGAGACGGAGGACGTCGGCGCGGCCGGCTGCCGGCTCTCCTCCCCGCGCTTCGTCCACCGCGGCGAGCCCATCCTGCTCCGGCTGTACGCGCACGGCCTCTCCGACGGGCTGCGGGTGCCCGGGCGGATCGCCTGGACCACCGACGTGAGCCCGTGGCGCCTCGGCGTCGCCTTCGATCCGGACGCGCGGCGGACGACCGACGCGTGGTTCGCCCGGCTGGTGCAGAGCTCCCCCGGGCTGCGCGCGCAGCCGCGGGTGCCCGATCGGATCGCGCTGCGCTCGATGGTCTGGCTCGGCCCGCCGCCGCGGCTGATCGTCGATCTCTCGGACGAGCAGCTCGAGCTCCTCCGCGCCATCGGCGAGGGGACCACGATCAAGGCGCTGCACGAGCGCTTCGTCGAGCGGTGGACGGTGCTCCAGCCCACGTTCTTCTCCCTCCTCGCACACCGGCGCGCGACGCTGCAGCGCGGCGCCTCCGTCCACCCGGCCGCGTGGAAGCACGTGCTCGGCGAGGCGCCACCGGGAGGCGCGTTCGCGCCGCCCGCGCGCGCGGCCGACGCCTGGGGGCGCCGCAACGACGCCATCCCCTCGTTCGGCGGTCGCTCTCCGGAGGCCGAGGCGCTCTACGCGCGCGCGCTGGAGCGCCTGGCGCGGAACCAGCCCAACGTGGCGCAGACGCTGCTGCGCCAGGCGGCCCGGGTGGCGCCGGGCGATCCCGGGATCGCGGCGGCGCTCGCGCGGGCGACGTCGCGGTCCTCCTGACCACGCCCGAAGGGGGTCCGGGAGGAGTTCGACGCGTGGATCGCGTCAGCGCCGGCGGCCGAACAGGCGGAGGATGGCGAGCAGCAGGTTGATGAAGTCCAGGTAGAGCATCAGCGCGCCGTTCACGGCCAGGCCCGCCGTCCCGCCGCCCGCGGCGGCGAGCGCGCGGAGCTTCTGGGTGTCGTAGGCGGTGAGGCCGGTGAAGACGATCACCGCGGCGAAGGACACGACCCAGCTCACCATCTCGGAGCGGAAGAAGAGGTTCACGAGGCTCGCGATGACGATGCCGACGAGCCCCATGAACAGGAACTGGGACCAGCTCGTCAGGTCGCGCCTCGTCACCGTGCCGTAGACGCTCATCGCCGCGAACATGCCGCCGGCGATGAGGAACGCCTGGGTGATCGACGCGCCGGTGTAGACGAGCAGGATGGCGGAGAGCGTCACGCCGTTCAGCGCCGCGTAGAGCGTGAAGAGCGCCCCGGCCGCGGCCCCCGAGAGGCGGTGGGAGACGCGCCCGATGGCGATGACGAGGCCGATCTCCACGAGGAAGAGGGCGAGGACGGTGAACCGGCTCCCGAACACGAGCCGCAGGAGCGTCTCGCTCGACGCCACGTAGGCGGCGACCGCGGCCGTGACCACGAGGCCGAGCGTCATCCAGCGGTACACCGCGGACATGAAGCGGCGCTCCACGTCGCTGCGCTCCTGCGCCATGTAGGAAGGGGCGGGGCGCTGCGTCGCCGGCGGGCTCTCGAAGGGCATGGCGCGATCATAACACGCGAGAGGGGGGCCCCAGCGAAGCTGGGGGGAGGGGCGCAAGCCCCTCCAACGCGGGGCAGCCGCGCGGAGCCGCGAAGCGGCGAGCACGGCGCAGGGCCCCGCGCAGCAGGGGTGGGGCCCCGACGGCTCCGCCGGCGGGGCGGGGGCGCAGCCCCCGGCTGATCAGTGCACGGTCACCGGGGCCGGTTGACCCTTCGTGAACGCGAGGCTCCCGTCCTTCCCCTCGTCCACGAGGACGTGGTCGCCTGGCTGGAACTCGCCGCGGAGGATCCTGGTGGCGAGCGGGTCCTGGACGAGCCGCTGCAGCGCGCGCTTGAGCGGGCGGGCGCCGTAGACGGGATCGTACCCGGCGTCGGCGATGCCCTCGCGCGCGGCCTCGGAGAGCTCGAGCGTGAGCTGCCGCTCCGCGAGGAGCTTCCGGAGGCGGGCGACCTGGATCTCGACGATGCGCCCGATGTCCGCGCGGGAGAGCGGCCGGAACACCACGATGTCGTCCACGCGGTTCAGGAACTCCGGCCGGAACTCCGACCGCAGGTGCTCGAGCGCGGCCTCGCGGATCTCCGCCAGGTTGGCCCCGGGCCGCCCGGCGAGCCGCTGGATCTCCGCGGAGCCGAGGTTCGACGTCATGATGAGGACGGCGTTCCGGAAGTCCACCGTGCGGCCCTGCCCGTCGGTGAGCCGGCCGTCGTCGAGGATCTGCAGGAGCGCGTTGAACACGTCGTGGTGGGCCTTCTCGATCTCGTCGAAGAGGACCACGGAGTACGGGCGCCGCCGCACCGCCTCGGTGAGCTGGCCGCCCTCCTCGTAGCCGACGTAGCCGGGGGGCGCGCCGATCAGCCGCGAGACGGCGTGCTTCTCCATGTACTCGGACATGTCGATCCGGACGAGCGCCGCCTCGTCGTCGAAGAGGAACTCGGCGAGCGCGCGGGCGGTCTCGGTCTTCCCGACGCCGGTGGGCCCGAGGAAGATGAACGAGCCGATCGGCCGGTTCGGATCGGAGAGGCCGGACCGGGCCCGGCGGACCGCGGCGGAGACCGCGTCCACCGCCTCCCGCTGGCCGACGACGCGCGCCGCGAGCCGCTCCTCCATCTGGAGCAGCTTCTGGACCTCGCCCTCGACGAGCCGCGCGACGGGGATGCCGGTCCACTTCGCGACCACCTCGGCGATCTCCTCCGCGGTGACCTCCTCCTTGAGCATCGCCCCGGCCGCGTGCAGCTCGGCGAGCCGCGCCTCGGCCGCCTTCACCTGCGCCTGGACCTGGGGCAGCTTGCCGAACTTGATCTCCGCGGCCCGGTTGAAGTCGGCCTCCCGCTCGGCCCGGGCCTGGTCGTTCCGGAGCGCCTCGGCCTGCTGGCGCGCCTCGTCGAGCGCGCGGAGGACGCCCTTCTCCGCGTCCCAGCGGCCCTTGAGCGCGGTGAGCTCCTCGTTCAGCGCGGCGAGCTCCTTCTCGACGGCGCCGAGCCGCGTGCGGCTCGCCTCGTCCTGCTCGCGCTTGAGCCCCTGCCGCTCGATCTCGAGCTGCGCGATCCGGCGGCGCACCTCGTCCACCTCGGTGGGCATCGAGTCGATCTCGATGCGGAGCCGGCTCGCCGCCTCGTCCACGAGGTCGATCGCCTTGTCGGGCAGGTAGCGGTCGGTGATGTACCGGCTCGAGAGCCGGGCCGCCTCGACGAGCGCCGCGTCCTGGATGCGGACCTTGTGGTGGAGCTCGTAGCGCTCCTTCAAGCCGCGGAGGATCGAGATCGTGTCGGCGACCGACGGCTCGCCCACGAACACCGGCTGGAAGCGGCGCTCGAGCGCCGGGTCCTTCTCGACGTGCTTGCGGTACTCGTCCACCGTGGTCGCGCCGATCGCGTGCAGCTCGCCGCGCGCGAGCGCGGGCTTCAGCATGTTGCCCGCGTCCATCGCGCCCTCCGCCGCGCCCGCGCCGACGATGGTGTGCATCTCGTCGATGAAGAGGACGAGCTGGCCCTCGGAGGCGGTCACCTCCTTCAGCACCGCCTTGAGGCGCTCCTCGAACTCGCCGCGGAACTTCGCGCCCGCGACCATGGCCGAGAGGTCGAGCGCGAGCAGCCGCTTCCCCTTCAGGCCCTCGGGGACGTCGCCGTCCACGATCCGCCGCGCGAGGCCCTCGACGATCGCGGTCTTGCCGACGCCGGGATCGCCGACGAGCACCGGGTTGTTCTTGGTGCGGCGCGAGAGGATCTGGATGACCCGGCGGATCTCCTCGTCCCGGCCGATCACGGGGTCGAGCTTGCCCTGCCTCGCGAGCTGGGTCAGGTCCTTCGCGTACTTCTCGAGGGCGCGGTACTGGCTCTCCGCCTCGGGGCTCTGCACGCGCGCGCCGCCGCGGACGTCCTGGATCGCGGCGCGGACCCGCTCCGCGGTCACGCCCGCGGCGCGGAGCGCCTGGCCCGCGCCGGTCTTCTCCTCGGCCGCGGCGAGCAGGAGGTGCTCGGTCGAGACGTACTCGTCCTTGAGCTTGCGCGCGTCGTCGTCCGCCCGGTCGAACAGCTTCATGAGGCGGTGCGCCGGATACGGCTCGGCGGCGCCGCTGACCTTCGGGACGGTGCGGAGCTCGTCCTCGACGTGGGCCACGAGCCGCGCCGGATCGGCGCCGACCTTGCCGAGGATCGCGCGGGCGATCCCGTCCTCGGGCGCGAGGAGCGCGAGCACGAGGTGCTCGACGTCGATGGCCTGGTGGTCGCGGCGCCGCGCCTCGCCCTGCGCGCCGGCGATGGCCTCCTGGGCCTTGACCGTCAGCCTGTCCATTCTCATGCGCGCAACGTAACGCGCAGGCCCGCGCTGGCAAGCGGCGCGCCATCCGCGGTACAAGGGGAGCGACCCGGTACCCGAGGTCCCTTTCGAGGTCGTCCCGCTTGACCGCCACCCCAGAGCCCGGCGCCCGGCGCTTCCCCCTCTGGCTGGCCCTCGGGCTCGCCCCCTTCGTGGTCCTGGCCGGCCTCGCCCTCAACGAGCACCCGGTCACGCTGCCGTCGGACTTCTACCTCCCGCTGCACGTCGCGTTCGAGATCGCGATGTCCTCCGTGGCGCTCGCCACGTTCGCGGTGCAGTGGCTCGCGGGCGGGACGCAGATGTTCCGCGAGGCCCGTGCGCGGTTCCTCGGGGCCTCGTTCCTGGGGATGGGCCTCCTGGAGCTCTTCCACCTGCTCGTGTTCCCCGGCATGCCCGGGTTCCTCGGGCCCGCCTCCGTCGATCGCGGCATCTTCTACTGGTTCGCGGCCCGCACCTGGATCCTCGCCGCGCTGCTCGCCGTCCTGTGGCTCAAGCCGGAGAGCGAGAGCCCGTTCCTCCACCGCCGGTGGCTGGTGCCGGGCGCCCTGGCGCTCGTCGCGGCGCTCGTCGTCCTCGAGACGTCCCTCCCGGTGGATCGCGCCTGGTTCTTCGTCGCGGGCGAGGGCCTCACGCCGGTCAAGGTCGGGTACGAGTGGGCCCTCGCCGCGGCCTCGTTCTCCGGCGCGTTCCTCGCCTCGCGCCGCGGCCGCTCGATCCCCGGCGAGGGGCCGCTCTCGAAGATCTCCGTCGCCTTCGTGTTCCTCGGCGTCGCCGAGCTCTGCTTCTCGCTCTACCGGCACCCGCACGACCTGCTCAACATGGCCGGCCACGCCTACCTGGCGGTGGGCTTCTGGTTCCTCTTCGACGCGCTCTTCGTCGCCGCGCTCCTCCGGCCCTACCGCGCGCTCGAGGCGCTGCGGGCCCACGTCGAGGACGAGCTCGTCGTGACCATCCGCCGCCTCGAGCGGATGCGCGAGCAGCGCGAGGACTTCCTGCGCGCGGTCTCGCACGACCTGCGGAACCCGCTCCAGGTGGTGCTGCTGCAGGCGGACCGGATCTCCCGCGTCGCCCCCGACGACGCCCGCCTGCGGCGCCCCGTGGCGGCGATCCGGTTCGCCGGGCGCCGGATGGAGCGGATGCTCCGCGACCTCACCGACGCCGCCCGGCTCGAGGGCGGCGGGCTCCGGCTCGCCCGCGAGCCGGTGGAGCTCCGCCCGTTCGTCGAGCACCTGCTGGAGCTGGAGCAGGGCGTGCTCGACTCGGGCCGGGTCGAGAACCGCGTCGATCCCGCCCTGCCGCCGCTCGACGTCGATCCCGACCGGCTCGACCGGATCCTCGTGAACCTGCTCGGGAACGCGCTCAAGTACGCCGATGGGCCGGTGCGGATCGGCGGAGCGCTGGACGGCGACGCGGTGCGGATCACCGTCGAGGACCGGGGCGCGGGGATCCCGGCGGCCGATCTCGAGCGGCTCTTCGAGCGCTACTACCGCGGGCACCGGCACGAGGGCGAGGGGCTCGGCCTCGGGCTGTTCATCGTGAAGGGGCTCGTCGAGGCCCACGGCGGGCGGATCCAGGTGGCCTCCACCGAGGGGGTGGGCACCACCTTCACGATCCACCTGCCGCTGGCGCGCGTCCCCGGCGACGCGGCTCAGCGCACCGCGGCTCCGTAGGCACGCAGCAGGAGCTCCTGGGCCCCGAGGCCGCTCCGGGCCGCCCACTCGAGGTCCAGGCCCTCGCCGTGCCCGGCTCCACGCCCGGTGAAGCGCCACGCGTCCCCGCGGAGCTCCGCGTGCACGGGGCACGACGGCAGCTTGAGCGGTCCCCGCAGGCGCTCGCAGGGGAGGACCTGCGGCTCCAGGAAGAGCGCCTCGCGATCGCCGGCGAGGGCCATGAACCTCACCTTGCCGCCCCCGAACGAGAGCCCCTGCGCGCCCGGGCCGAGCGCGCGCTCCACGTCCGCCCGCGACCGCGCCGCCTCCCAGGGCGCGTCCCCGCCCTGCGAGAACGGCAGCCACGGACCCGGCGGCAGGGGCGCGCGCAGCGCCGCCCGGTCCTCGGCGCGGGGCGCCACCGTGCCGCGGAACGCCTGGCAATGCGTGGTGTCGCAGGGCGGGCGCCCGGGGTGCCGCTCCGACGCCGCGAGCCCGTTCCGGTCGGCGACGCGCGCGAGCGCGATCCGCGGCTCGCCGCGCAGGCGCGCGTCCTCGGCCTCGACCACCCCCGCCGCGTAGGCGAGGCGCGTCGTCCGGAGGACGAGGTCGGAGCCCCGGCG
>JAEYZK010000148.1 GCA_023428085.1 Pseudomonadota bacterium | reverse complement strand
CGCCCGCGCTCCGCGGGGCGCTCGAGGGCGCCGCGCGCGCGCTGGGCTGCCGGCCCCACGCCGCCTTCCTCACGAAGAAGCCCGGCCACGAGGTCGCCATCGAGAACACGCAGCCGCCGGCGATGATCTTCGCGGCCGACGTCGCGAACCTGCCGGAGCCGATGCTCCACTTCCTCGCCGCGCGGAGCCTCGACCTCGTGCACCACGGCTGGGCGCTCGCGGGGAAGTTCGCGCCGCGGGACGTCGGCATCCTGCTCGAGCTCGCCTGCCGGTTCGCGGGCGGCACCGCGCCCTCGCTCGGGCTCCCGGCGGAGCGCGCCGGGTCGTACCTCGCCGCGCTCGCCCGCACGGTGCCGGGCGGCGTCATCGAGAAGGCGCGCCTGCTCGCGCCCGAGTCGGCCCGCGAGCTGGCCACCTTCCAGCCAGCGGCGTTCGGCGAGGCGCTCCGCCGGACGGCGAACCGGTTCGCCCTGCTCTACGCCGGCGATCCCGGCGAGGCGCTCCGGATGCTCGCGCACCTCGAGGCGCCCGCGCCGGCCGACGCCACCCAGGCGCTCCGCGCGCCCGACCTCGCCGACCTCGCGCGGTTCGCGCTCTCCGATCGGTTCCTCGAGCTCCGGCTGCAGGTGCTGCGGTAGCGGCGCCCGCGGCGATGGCCCCGCGGCGCGCCGGCGGCCGCGGTGGTACAACCTCTCCCCATGCCTCGCCCTCGCACGACCTCCCGCCCCCGCCGCGCGCCGCGCCGCGCGGTGGTCCTGCTCTCCGGCGGGCTCGACTCGAGCACCTGCCTCGCCGCCGCCCGCGCGGAGGGGTTCGAGGTGCACGCGCTGTCCGTGGACTACGGGCAGCGCCACAAGGGCGAGCTCGGGCGCGCGCGGCGGATCGCGCAGGTGCTCGGCGCCGCCGGCCACCGCGTGGTCAAGGTGGACCTCTCCGCGTTCGGCGGCTCGGCCCTCACGGACGCCGCGATCGCCGTCCCCAAGGGGCGGAGCGCCGCGAAGCTGGCGCGCGAGATCCCGGTGACCTACGTCCCGGCGCGGAACACGGTGCTGCTCGCGCTCGCGCTCGCGCACGCCGAGACCCTCGGGGCCGAGGACGTGTACGTCGGCGTCAACGCGATCGACTACTCCGGCTACCCCGACTGCCGCCCTGCGTTCCTCCGCGCCTTCGAGCGGCTCGCGCGCGTCGCGACCAAGGCGGGCGTCGAGGGCCGGCCCCTGCGGATCCACGCGCCCCTGCTGCGGCTCACGAAGGCCGGCATCATCCGCCTCGGCACCCGGCTCGGCGTCCCCTACCGGCTCACGCTCTCCTGCTACGATCCGGCCGGCGGGCGGGCGTGCGGCGCGTGCGACGCCTGCCAGCTCCGCAGGAAGGGGTTTGCCGAGGCTGGGGTGGAAGACCCTACCCTCTACGCGAGGTGACGGAGAACGTCGGGCGCGGGCAAGGGCCCGGGCTCGTTCACGGGAGAGACGAACGACCCATGGCGGTGATCAACAAGAAGTACCCGGGGAAGTCCGACGAGGAGATCTACGCGAAGGTGGACTCCGTGATGGAGGGCATCGCCCGCCGGCACGCGCTGGACTACCGGAGGGACGCCGCGACCCGGAGCGGCTCGGTCGCGAAGATGGGCGCCTCGGGCAGCTACCTCGTGGCCGACGGCCAGGTCACGATCGAGCTCAAGTACCCGATGCTCGTCCCCGGCTCGATGCGGAAGAAGGTCGAGGAGGACATCGAGCGGAAGCTGGAGGAGCTCTTCTAGCGGGGGCTGCGCCCCTCCCCCCACCCTGCATCACGGACTCAATCCAGCCGCACGACGATCGCGCCGGAGCGCTCGTTGAGCCGCTCGACGGCCGCGTAGATGGCCTGGAGCGGCGAGTCCCCGGCGCCCGTGACCGAGCGCGGGTGGTTCGCCCGTCGTCGGGCCGAGGGTCCGGCCACGATGCGGGCGCCGGCGCGCCCCTTGAGCGGCTCGGGCCAGACCCGGACCTGCATCCCGGCGCGGTACAGGGCGAGCATCACCCGGCCCATCTCTGCGGCCACGCGTTCGTCGGCGTAGGTCATCCTGGAGTCTCTGCTGCGGGTTCCTTCGCGTACCCTGCGCATCGCTCGCTCCGGCGCGGCCGGCCGAGCCGCGAGAATCCTACCCGCCCGGCCTGACGCCGCCAGTTCTCGAGTCCTTCCACGGATTTCTTGACGGCGCACGGGATCGCGGGGGCCGGCCGCCCGACCCGAGCGGGCCCGAGCCAGGCGCTCCTCCCCCCCTTTGAACCTCGCGCCGCCGCTGCTACGTTTCCGGTGGGGGTAACCGGATGTACGTGCGCTGGGGAGCCTTCGCGATCGGACTGGGCCTCGTGCTCGCGCCGCTCCTCGCCGGCTACCAGGACGCAGGCGCGATCCTGCACGACATCGCGCTCGGGGTCCTCGTGTGCGTGATCACGCTCGCGGCGCTCGAGACGCCGTCGCTCCGCTTCCTCCTCCTCGCGCCCGCGGGCTGGCTCCTCTGGACCGGCGCCGGCGCCGCCGAGCCGGCGGTCGCGCGCGCCGAGCTCCTCGCGGGCGCCCTCCTCGCCGTCACCTCGCTCCTGCCGCGCGGCCGCCTCGTCCCGCGCCTCGGGCGCGCCGGCGCGTGAGGGTCGGTTGTCAGTTGTCGGTTGTCGGTCGTCAGTCGACGACGGCCGATCGTACAATCGACCCGTGATCGCCCCCGCGCTCGCCCTGCTCGTCGCCGCGAGCTCGCCCGCGGCCCCGCCGGCGCTGGTGGACGTGACGACGCTCGTCCCCGACGCGGTGCTCGACCTCCGGTACGCGACCCCGCGCAACGTGGTCGGGAGGCCGCTCTACCCGGCCGGCGCGCGGTGCCTCCTGCTCCCCGCGGTGGCGGCGCGGCTCGCCCGCGCGGCGGCGGGCCTGCGCGCGCGCGGGTTCCGGCTGCGGCTCTACGACTGCTACCGGCCGCTCCCGGTGCAGCGCCTGCTGTTCGCGAAGGAGTCGCGGCCCGGGTTCGTCGCCGATCCGGACCGCGGCGGGTCCCACCACAACCGCGGCGCCGCGGTGGACGTGGGCCTCGCCGGGCCAGCCGGCGAGGAGCTCGAGCTCCCCACGGACTTCGACGAGTTCACGAAGCGTGCACGCTGGAACGCGGTCGCGGGGGTGAGCGCGGCGGCCCGCGCGCACCGGCAGGCGCTCCGGGAGGCGATGGCGGCCGCCGGCTTCACGCCGAGCCGGAGCGAGTGGTGGCACTTCTCCGCCCCGGAGGCGCGCGGGGCGCGGCTCCGCGACGAGCCCGTCGCGCCGTGAGACGCCCCGCCCCGAAGCCGCCCGAGGCCCCCGCCCTCCCCCGCGCCCTCGCGGCGCTGGCG
>JAEYZK010000129.1 GCA_023428085.1 Pseudomonadota bacterium | reverse complement strand
CCGGTCGAGTCGACGTACCCGTTCGCGATGAGCGACGTCCCCGGGGCGAGCTCGCCCGGGTCGCTCACGTAGAAGTTCTCGACGACGAACTGCTTCACGCGTTCCTGCACGGTCGTTGGGCTCACGTCGATCCCCGCATTGCCGCCCGAGAGAAGGCGACGGCTGGACTCGAGATCCTACAGGATGGCCGTGTGGCGGTCAGGTCCCACATCGAGGGGGGCCGGTATCGGCCACACGATCCACCAGGGTCCGGAACGGCGCGTCGAACCGGCGCCCGGGCGGCGCGCGGACGAGCCGTTCGTGCAGCAGCCCGGTCGAGAGGACGCCGACGAGGGCCATGTTGTCGGCGTTCGAGAACTGCTCGCCGCCGCCGGTCGCCTTGCACTTGCGCCAGAGGCGCTCGACGGCCGCGACGTCGAACACGCCCGCGCCGGCCACTGCGCCCGGCGCGAGCACCTCCTCGACCCAGGCGGGAGGGTCCGGCACGAACGAGAGGGCGTCGGGGGCGCGATAGGGCTGCTTCGGGCGGGCGAGGATCGGGTCGGGGACCAGCCCGCGCGCGGCGCGCTTCAGCACGTGCTTCTCGTCGAGGCCGCGGAGCTTCACGGACGCGGGCAAGGCGTTCGCGAGCTCGACGACCTCGGCGTCGAGGAAGGGGAAGCGCCCCTCGACGGAGTGCCCCATGAGCATCCGGTCGCCCTGGGAGGCGAGCAGGTAGCCCGAGAGCAGCGTCCGCACCTCGAGGTACTGGTCCTGCGCGAGGAAGGACCAGCGGCCGAAGGCCTCGGGGAGCGTGCGCAGCAGCCGGGCGGCGACGTCCACGCGCTCGGCCGCGGCGCGGAGGTCCGGCGTGAAGAGCCGCTGGAGCGCGGCCGCGCCGAGCCAGCGCGTCTGGTGGGCGAAGCCCGGTTCGGCCCACCGCTCCCGCCCGCGCCCGAAGAACTCGCGCGCCATCGCCTGCTGCGCGACCGGGGAGCGGGCGAGGTAGGGGTACAGGCGGTCGAGGAGCCGCGGCCGGAGCGCGGACGCCGGGTTGCGCCCCCAGAAGCGGCGGACCTTGCCCTCGCGGAACAGGTCGTACCCGCCGAACATCTCGTCCGCGCCCTCGCCGGTGAGGACGACCTTGATCCCGGCGTCGCGCACCAGCCGCGAGAGGAGGAAGAGCGGCGCGGGCGCGGTCCGGAGCAGCGGGCGCTCGGCGTGGGCGACCACCGCCGGGAACGCCTCGGCGATGTCCCGGCGCGAGACGACGATCTCGCGGTGCTCGCTGCCGATCCGCTCGACGACCGCGCGCTGGTACGGGGTCTCGTCGTACTCCGCGTCCTCGAACCGGAGCGAGAAGGTGCAGAACCGGTCCCCCTTCACCCTCCGCCCGAGGGCCGCGACGAGCGAGCTGTCGAGGCCGCCGGAGAGGTAGCTCCCCACGGGCACGTCGGCGCGGAGCATGCGCAGCCGCACGGCCTGCTCGAGCGCCGCCCGCACGCGCTCGGCGGCCTCGTCCGCCGAGCCCTGGAAGCCGTCGCCCGGACGCTCGGGGTACCGCGGCGACCAGAACGCCGTGTCGCGCACGCCCGCGGGCGAGTGGACGCGCACGTGGCCGGGCTCGAGCTCGGTCACGCCCTGGAAGACGGACTGGGGCGGCACCACCGTCCAGAACGTGAAGGTCTCGGCGAGCCCGACGGGATCGAGCGCCCGCGGGAACGAGGGGGCGCCCGCGAAGATGGCCTTCACCTCGCTGGCGAACCACAGCCGCCCCTCGTGCTCGGCGAGGTACACGGGCCGCACGCCGAGCCGGTCGCGGGCGAGGACGAGGGTCTCGCGGGGCGCGTCCCACAGGGCGATCGCGAACTGACCGTTGAACCGGGCGAAGGCCTGCTCGCCCCAGGACTCCCAGGCGTGGACGATGACCTCCGTGTCGCTCCGGGTCCGGAAGCGGTGCCCGAGGGCGAGGAGCTCCTCGCGGAGCTCCAGGTAGTTGAAGATCTCGCCGTTGAAGACCAGCCACACCGATCCGTCCTCGTTGGCGAGCGGCTGCTGGCCCGTGGCGAGGTCGATGATCGAGAGGCGGGCATGGCCGAGGGCGACGCGGTCGTCGCGGTACAGCCCGAACTCGTCGGGGCCGCGGTGACGCAGGCTCCCCACCATGGCGCGGACGTCCTCGAGCGCCGGCGGCGGGAGCCCCCGGCGCAGCGCGTACGATCCGGCGATGCCGCACATGCGCTATGCGCCGCCCTTCGCGCCCACCAGCAGCGGCCGCGCGTGCAGGTACTTCGCCACCCGCCGCTTGGCCTCGATGTCGCGGTAGACGCGCTCGACCTGCGCGCCCGTGAGCTTCAGCACGGGCGCCGCGTCGGCGGGCGACACCCGGTGGTCGTACGCCCAGAGGCAGAGATCCATCTCCTGGTAGGGCAGGGCGAAGTAGAACTCCTCCTGCGACTGCGAGAGCGAGAAGGTGTCCGTCGTCGGCGGGCGGCTGCGGATCTCGGCGGGCACGCCGAGGTGCTCCGCGAGCGCGTAGACCTGCGTCTTGTACAGGTGGGCGATGGGCTTGAAGTCCGCGGCCCCGTCGCCTTGCTTCACGAAGAAGCCCTGATCGTACTCGAGCAGGTTGGGCGTGCCGGCGACGGCGTAGTTGAGGCGGTCCGCGTGGTAGTACTCCATCATCTTGCGGACGCGCTGCTTGAAGTTGGTGGCCGCGACCATCTGCAGGTAGCCGGCGGGCGGCATGCGGACGCTGCGCTGGGCCCCCGACGGATCGGCGACCGTCAGGGTGGTGATGTTGAGGCGATCGCTCTCGAGCAGGGACGGGATGGTGAGCTTGCAGCGCCAGCCGGCGCCGTACTCGGGGACGGCCATCCGGATGGCCTCGAGCTGGCGCGCATAGCACCCGAGCCCCTCGAGCGCGGGCGCGATGTTCTCGACCGTCCAGGAGATCCCGAGGTGCTCGGCCAGCAACTTGCCCAGCCGGAGCGCGTCGTCGGAGGAGTCGCGCTCGGGCATGAAGAGGCCGTGCACCTTCTCCTTGCCGAGGGCCCGCGCGCACAGGGCGGAGACCACGGAGCTGTCGATGCCGCCGGACATGCCGACGACCGCGCCCCGCTTGCGGAGCACGCCGAGCACCTGCTCCCGGATGGCCCGCTCGATCTCGTCTGCCACCGCGCGCGCGTCGATGCGAAGCACGTCTCTCGTGAACATGGCCTCTCGTCCGTCGGTTTCCGTGAATGGCGCCGCGCGGGTCCGCGGCTCGTCCGGACCATAGGAGACGTTCGCGCGATGGTCAGGTCCCTTGTTGAGGTGACCTCTCCCTACCTCGCGCCCAAAGTACCACGTGGCGCGATCCGCTCTTGCGCTCCGCCGGCGCAGCCCCGAAGAGGTCTCGGCGACGGTTTCACCGCAGGATGAAGCAGCCCATCACCCGTTCCCGGCCGACGAGCTCGACCGTCCGCCGGACCTCCGAGAGGCGCGTCTGGTTCATCCGGATGACGAGGATGGTGGCGTCCGCCTCGTGGACGGCGGCGAGGCCCAGCGGCTCGGTCACGACCGGCGGCACCGAGATGATGAGCCGGGCCGTCGGGAGCACGGCCAGCGACGCGGCCGTCCCGGACCCCGCAGCGGCGCGCGGGGCCGGATCGGGCTTCGCCGCCGCGCCGTTGGTGCCCGCGGCGCCGGCGGCGCTCGCGCGACCGTCGGCGGGCGCCGGCGCGACCTCCACGGTCCCCGCGACCACCGTCTCCTCCGTGCCGCGCCGCTCGATCTTGAGGTGCTGTTGCAGGTCGGCGAGCGCCAGGGCGGAGCCGTACTCCAGCGAGCTGACGGTGATGGCGGTCACCGGCTCGAACGAGAGCCGCTGGCCGACGTCGGCGAGGGCGTTCGCGACCTCGGCGGTCGAGCCGCCGCGATCGGCCGGGACGAGGATGAGCGAGGACCACTCCCGCTTGGAGACGCTCATCCAGAGCTCGAGGTACTCGCGGCGGCCCCGCGGCGGACCGTGGCGTGCCTTCTCTTTCGGGCTGTGCTTGGCGTCCAAAGCGCACGAATCTCCGGCGGCGACGTGAGGTCAAATATGGACGGCGGGTGCTCCCCGGGTCAAGGCGCCTGCCCGCGCGTGCTCCCGGATCGCGGGCGCCGGGGGGCGCGCGCTCACGGCGTTCCCGCGGGGTGGCGCCAGACGCTCGGGAAGACGTCGCAGGCGATCGCGCCGTCCTGCGCGTACCCGGTCCGTCCGGACAGCTCCTCCGCCAGGGAGTCCAGCTCCATCCAGCGCGGGTCCGTGTGCAGCGGGTCTCCGAGCACGACGTGACCGATCTCGTGGACCAGCACCGAGCGCTCGATGCAGGGGATGGTGCCCGTGCCCGGGTCGTGCGTGGTGAGCAGGATGTTCCGGTCGAAGCATCCGAGCGCGCGCACGTCTCCGCAGGGGACGGACGGATCGTCCACGAGCGTCACGGACCTGCCGTCGACGTGAGTCCACGCGCCGCCCCAGTACCGCAGCGCAGCCACGACGGTGCTCTCGAGCCGCGCAGGAAAGTCGGGCGCGCTCGCGAAGGGTGCCCGCGTCTGGAGCACGACCTCCAGGCCGGCCACGTCGATCGCTCTCACCTGGGAATCGGGCAGCTCGCCGGCGCTCTCGCCGGCGCAGGCCGCGAGCGTCGCCAGCGCGAGCACGAAGCTGCCAAGCCGGACTCCCGCTGCTCCTGATCCCATGCGCGCCGGGCTCCCTCGAAGAGGAATGTAGGGCGCACATCGCCGGTGGCGTATCGGGGAGTCCAATGACCCACGTCCGCGGGACAGACCGGGGAATGGGTGAGTGTAGTCCGCGAAACCACTGAGGATCCGACTCCATCGGTCGATTCATTTCCGGCTCGTTCGTCGCCATCATGTGCCATGAACCGGTGTCACCCGATGGGGCGTCGTCGTCGCGTCATCTTCGCGCTCGCGCCCCCGCAGGAGCTCTCGACGATGCCTCAGCGAACCCCCTACGCGGTGGCCACCGCGGCTCTCGTCGCCCTGACGTTGAGCGCTTGTTCGGCCCAGGTTGGCGCTCCGGGCACGACTCCGCCTCCGGCGCAGACCGTGACCGTCAGCGTGGCCCCCGACACCGCGCGCCTCGCTCCTGGGCAGGGGACCCAGTTCGCCGCGGTCGTGACCGGCACCGCCGACGAGGCCGTCCGCTGGTACGTGGACGAGGTCGGCGGGGGCAGCATCGACGAGAACGGGGTGTACACCGCTCCCGCGGCCGCCGGGTCGTACCACGTGCGGGCCGTGAGCCGCGCCCAGGCGGGAGCCTGGGGCCTCGCGGAGGTCGAGGTGGCCGCGCCCCCGTCCGGCTCCGTCCTGATCTCGCCCAAGTCGATCGCGGTGGCCGCCGGCGGCTCCGTCACGTTCACGGCCACGGTCGCGAACCTCCCCAGCTCCGCCGTGACCTGGAGCGTGCAGGAGGCCTCCGGGTGCGGAACGATCTCGAACGGCGTCTACAGGGCGCCGTCCGCCGCCGCGGTCTGCCACGTCGTGGCCACCAGCGCCGCCGACGGGCGGACGACCGACGTCGCCACGGTCACCGTGAACGCGCCGGTGCGGGTCACCATCACGCCTGCGACGGCCACCGTGGACGGCTGCCGGACGGTCTCCTTCGCTGCCGGCGTCTCGGGGAGCAGCAACCAGGGAGTGACCTGGTCCGTGCTCGAGGGCGCCGCCGGGGGTACGATCACCGCCGCTGGCGTCTACACTGCGCCCGAGGACGCCGGGACGTACCATGTGGTGGCGAGGGCCGCCGCCTCGAGCGCCGCCACGGCGCAGGCCACGATCACCGTCCGCGACAGCATCCTCGCGGTCGCGGTCGATCCTCCCTCCCCGACGCTCGCCGTGGGCGGCGTCCAGCAGTTCACCGCGACCGTGACCACCACCTGCGGCGCGTTCGTCGTGACGGGGCCCTGAGCTCTGGCCGTCGCGCCGTCCTCTGCCGCCCCACGGCCGGATGCGGTAGGGTCACGTCCCGCGAGGAGGCCACGGCGGTGCGCACGGCGGACATCCTCATCGTGGGCGGGGGGATCGTGGGGCTCACGATCGCGCGGGAGCTCCTCGCGCGCGGGCGCGAGGACGTCGTCGTCCTCGAGAAGGAGCCGGAGCTCGGGAGGCACGCCTCGGGCCGGAACAGCGGCGTGCTCCACGCGGGGATCTACTACGCGCCCGACAGCCTGAAGGCGCGCTCCTGCCTGCGCGGCAACGTCCTCATGAAGGAGTACTGCAGGGCGAAGGGGCTCCCGGTCCTCGAGAAGGGCAAGGTGATCGTGGCCCGCGCCGAGGAGGAGCTGCCGGCCCTCGACGAGCTCCACCGGCGGGCCGTCGCGAACGGGGCGAAGGTGGAGCTCCTCGACGAGCGGCAGCTCGCGGAGGTCGAGCCCGCCGCCCGGACCGTGGGCCGCGCGCTCTTCTCGCACGACACGGCGGCGGTGGATCCCAGGCTCGTCCTCCAGTCCCTCCGCGCGGAGCTGGAGGCGAGCGGCCGCGCCACGCTGGTGCTCGGCTGCGAGGTCGTCGGGCGCGCCGGGCCCGGCGCGGTGCGCACCACCCAGGGCGACTTCGCCTACGCGCGGCTCGTGAACGCCGCCGGCGCGCACTGCGATCGGGTGGCCCGGCTGTTCGGCCTCGCCCAGGACTACCGGCTCATCCCGTTCAAGGGCATCTACCGGAAGCTGAAGCATGGTGCGTCGTACCCGGTGCACGGCAACATCTACCCGGTGCCGGACGTGCGGAACCCGTTCCTCGGCGTCCACTTCTCGCGCAGCGTGCACGGGGACCTCTACCTCGGGCCGACGGCGATCCCCGCGCTCGGGCGGGAGAACTACGGGGCGCTGACCGGCGCCGACGCGGGCGTGCTCGGGATCCTCGCCGCGGACGCGGTGCTCTTCCTCCGGAACCCGCGGTTCCGTGAGGTGGCGCTCGTCGAGCCGCGCAAGTACGTGCCGGCGTTCTTCCACCGCGACGCGCGCCGGCTCGTGAAGACCTACGACCCGGCGCTGTTCGAGCGCGCCGCCAAGGTCGGCATCCGGCCCCAGCTCGTGAACTGGAAGACCAAGGAGCTGATGATGGACTTCCTGGTCGAGACGCGCGACGAGACGGTGCACGTGCTCAACCCGATCTCGCCGGCGTTCACGAGCTCCATGGATCTCGCCAGGACCGTCGTCGGCGGGGCCTTCTCGTAGGGGCTGCCCCTCCCGCGAGACGATCGAGGATCGCCTCGCGCGGTCAGCGCCCGATCGGGCGCGGCGTCAGGGTGAGGCCGACGAGTCCGCCCCAGACGTCCACGCGCGGCACGCCCGGCACCTCCGACCACTGCCGGGTGACGAACGCGCCGGCGTCCAGCGTCGCCCACGTCGCGAGCCGGAGGTCGGCGCCGGCCGAGAGGTGGCCCGTGCGCGTCCTGCCGGCGCGCGGCCAGGTCAACGTCCCCGCGCCCTGCGCGTGGAGCGTGAGCCGCGCCCCGAGCGGCCACCGGACCAGGGCCCGCGCGTCCAGGCTGGGCACGGCGAGCCCCGTCAGCCGGTCCACCGACGCGCCCAGCCGGGCGCCCAGCTCGCCCGCGGTGCCGCGGGAGGGCTCCGCGGCCGGCTCCGCACCCTCGGTGGCCACCCCCGGCGCGGCGGCCCACGAGAGGCCGAGCTCGGCTGCAGGCTCCGTCTGACGCTCGGTCGTGCGGCCCGTCGAGGCCGGCGCGGGCAGGCGGGACTCGAGCACCACGGCGCCCGCTCCCGCCGAGGCCTCCGCGCGCGGCGAGAGGCGGCGCCGCCAGGTCGCGAGGGCGCTCGCCCAGACGGAGTCGGTGCGGAGCTGGGCCACCCGGGCCTGCTCACCGGCGAGGCCGATCCCGAGCGCGTCGCGGCGGGTGACGTTCCACCGGAGGTCGCCCGAGGCGGAGACCCCGCGGACGACGGGGTTCGTCGCCCGGGACTGCTCGTCGGCGCCGCCTCCCTGGAACCAGGAGCCGGCCAGGCCGAGCTCGAGCCGGCGCGAGGGGGCGAGGCGGAGCTCGGCGCCGGCGCGGAGGTTCTCGAGCTTCACGCGGCGGGTCGTCGCGATGGTGGTCGGGCTCGTGGGATCGGAGCCCGTGCCGGCCCCGCCGGGCACGTCCCAGGCGACGAGGTCCGTCCGTCCGGCGCTCCCCGTCCCGAACAGCGCCAGCGCCGCGGTCGCGCCGGGACGCCACCCGAGGCGGAGCTCGCCCACGTGCAACACCTCCGTGAGCGCGTCCGGACCCACGTCGGAGACGGCGAACCGGGGCGTGTAGCCCGCGAGGAGCGAGAACGCGCCGGCGCGGGCCTCGAGCCCGACCCGCGGCGTGGCCGCGAGATCGAGCGCGCGCTCCTCCGCGGGCGTCGCCGCCGGTTCGGCGCGATGGGCCCGGGCCTCGACCCGGAGCCCGGTCTCCAGCCGCGCCTCCGCGCCCAGGGCCGCCGCGAGGAGGAGCGCCGCCGCGAGGGACATGACCTACTCGACCACCACGACGTCGCCGGGGCGCAGGCGGAACCCGGCCGCCTTGCGCTCGGCGCCGGTCAGGGCCGCGTACCGGAACTGGATCCGTGCGGGGCCCTTGGCGCCGGGGGCGTTGCGCACCACGAAGATCCGGTCGCGGTGGGCGTAGTCGGTGAGCCCGCCGGCCGCGGCGAGCGCCCCCAGGACGCCGGCGCCCCGCTCCAGCTCGTATTGCCCGGGGCGCGCCACCTCGCCCAGGACCGAGACCCGGAGCGCGCGGACCTCCTCGATCGTGACCGTCACGACCGGATTCACGACGTAGGTCTTGAGCTTGACCTGGAGCCGCTGGGAGAGATCGGCCGGAGTGAGGCCGGCCACCTCGACGTCCTGGAGGAAGGGCACGGAGATGCGGCCGTCGTCGCGCACCCGCGCGTGCGGGTTGGACATGGACTCCTGGTTCCAGACCCGCACCGCGAGGACGTCGCCGGGCGCGATCCGGTAGTCCGGGTCCGCGGCGGGCTCGGCGTAGTCCTCGACCCGGACGAAGTCGCCGGTCGTGCGGCAGGACAGCACGGAGAGGACGGCGCCGAGCGCGACCAGCGACCGGGCACGTCCAAGGGTGTTGGGGCTCTCGTTCATGAGGTGCGCTCTCGTCGGCACGGGGTCCGTCGTCGGTGCGGCACCATACCAGGCCCTCGGCGCGGGCCGCTCGTTCCGGCGCCGCCGTCGCCCCGACTGGGAACGGCCGCGCGGCCCTGTCCCGCGACCCGGGGACGCAGGCGCGCGGCGTTCGAACTCTTCCGAGGCAGACCCGCGCCGAGCACGTCACGCCGCTGGCCCTCCGGCGATCCAAGAACCGGAACCGGCCCGAACACACGGATGGTGAAGTCCCTGTGCCATGCCTGCGTGACGAGGAAATGCTTCACCCCCAGGGCTGACCACGTTTGTTCCCTGCAACGGCGCGGGCGGTTGCTGTAGGAAGTGGCACCTGATGCGTGAGGGGGAGTCTTGGCAATGCTGAACTACAACGCGCGGCCGACGGAGGCGCTGGCGCGTCTCCTCGATCTCGGCGCCTTCCTGCTGGCGTACCCGCTCGCCCTTGGCGTCTATGCGCAGCTGAGCCGCAGGGAGATCCTGGACGCGTACTGGGTGCCGCTGCTCCTCGTCGTCGTGGCGTGGGGCGGGGCCGCGTGGGTCTACCGCGTCTACGACGTCCGGCCGCACTCGCTCCTCGACGAGCTGATGCGCCTCTCGCGCGCCCTGGTGCTGGTGGCGTTCGCGGTGTTCGCGATCATCTTCTTCGCCAAGGTCCAGTGGATGTCGCGCCTGCTCACGGGCGTGTTCTTCGTGGTGGCGTTCACGCTCGTCTGCGCGAACCGGCTGCTGCTCCGCTCGCTGGCCCGCGCCGCCGGGATGAGCCCGGGCGCGCACCGGTACTACGCCGTCGTCGGCTCGGGCGAGCTCGCGTCGGAGATCATCTCGAACATGCGCTCCCACCCGGAGTGGGGGATGAAGCTCGCCGGCTTCGTGCTCGAGGACGGCGCGCGCCCGGCCGACCCGAACTGCGTCATCCTCGGCCGGGTGGGCGACCTCGGGAAGATCCTCGAGGAGCACGTCCTGGACGACGTGGTCTTCGCGGTGCCGCGCGAGCGGTTGCACTCCATCGAGGACGCGGTCAAGACGTGCGAGGAGCAGGGCGTGGGCGTGCTCATCGCCCTCGACGTGCTCCGGTACGGCAACGCGCGCATGTCGGTGGGCGACCTCAACGGCCTGCCGATGCTCGCGCTCACCCGCACGCCCTCGGACGAGCTCGCGCTGGCGACGAAGCGCGCGTTCGACGTGGTGGTCAGCTTCGTCGTGCTCCTGCTCCTCTCGCCGCTGTTCCTCGCGCTGGCGATCGCCATCAAGCTCGACTCGCCGGGCCCGGTCTTCTTCAAGCAGAAGCGGGTGGGCCTGCAGGGGCGCACCTTCGGGATCTGGAAGTTCCGCTCGATGTACGTGGACGCGGAGGCGCGCCTCGAGTCGCTGCGCGCCCAGAACGAGATGTCGGGCCCGGTCTTCAAGATGAAGAACGACCCGCGCATCACGCGCGTGGGCCGGTTCATCCGGCGGACCTCGCTCGACGAGTTCCCGCAGTTCCTCAACGTGCTGCGGGGCGAGATGAGCGTCGTGGGCCCGCGCCCGCCGCTCCCCTCCGAGGTCCGCCAGTACAAGCGCTGGCAGCGCCGCCGCCTGTCGGTGAAGCCGGGCATCACCTGCATCTGGCAGATCAGCGGGCGGAACAACATCGACTTCGACCGGTGGATGGAGCTCGACCTCGAGTACATCGACCAGTGGTCGCTCTGGACGGACATCCAGATCTGCCTCAAGACGATCCCGGCCGTGCTCGGGTCGCGGGGCGCGTCGTAGTCCGACGGCTGCGTCTCCCGGGCGGGCCCGTGCCGGGGTGGCCCGGGAGCCGGCCCCTCACCCCATCCCCGCCACCAGCCGCGGCACCTTGAACGCGGCGAGCTCGTCGTAGAGCGCGTCGTAGCCGAGCCGCATCTGGCGGACGTCGAACTCGCGCTCCACCACGCGGCGACCGCGCTCGCCCAGGCGGCGCGCGCGGGCGGGGTCGGCGAGGGCGTCCTCGAGCCGGCGCGCGAGCGCGCCGGGGGAGCCGGGCGGGACGAGGAAGCCGGTGGTCCCGTCGCGGACGAGCTCGGGCGTGCCGCCGACGGCGGTGGCGACGACGGGGAGGCGCGCGGCCATGGCCTCGAGGATGGCGTTGGAGATCCCCTCGGCGTGGCTCGCGGACACGCCGACGGTGGCGCGGGCGAGGATCGCCGGGCCGTCGCGCCGGAAGCCGAGGAAGTGCACGCGGTCCGCGACGCCCAGCTCCCGGGCGAGCTTCTCGAGCAGCGGGCGCCGCACCCCGTCGCCGACGAGCACGAGGCGCGCGGCGGGCCGGGTCCGGACCACCTCGCGGAAGGCGACGAGGAGATCGGTCTGCCCCTTCACCGGATGGTGCATGTTGCCGGTGCAGACGATCCAGTCGCCCGGCGGCGGGGCAGGGGAGGGCTCCGCCCGGGCGGCCGCGTCGAAGGCGGCGATCTCGAGCCCGTTCCGCACGATCGCGACGCGGTCGGGCTCGACGCCCTCGCGCACGACGAGGTCGCGGATGCACATCGCGTTCACGAGCACGCGATCCGCCGCCTGGCACACCTTGCGGGTGAGCGGCCGCCGGTACCCGGTGATGTGGTGGCCGAGGTCGACGCGCGTCACGATCGCGGGGATCCCGGCGGCGCGCGCCGCCATCAGCCCGAGCGCGTTCGTGTAGATGTCCTGCGCGTGCACCACGGCGACGCCCTGCGCCCGGAGGAGCTGCGCGAGCCGGGCGACCTGGACCGCCACCCGCGGCCGGAGCATCTTCCGGCCGATGTCGAACACCACGGGCTCGACGCCCGCGGCCCGGAGATCGTCGAGGTGCTCGCCCTCGCGGTGCAGGCAGGCGACGATCGGCTCGAACCGCGTCCGGTCCATGCTCAGGACGTTCAGGACGGTCTGCCGCTCCTGGCCGCCGAGGAGGAACCGGTTCTGGAAGACGAGGATCCGGATGGGCGTGGTCATGCGGGGCGTGCCTCCACCGGGCGCGCGCGGTCCACCGCGGCGGTGCGCGCCGGAGGGCGCGCCGCGGTGCGCTCCCGCGCGAGCGCCGCGAAGGTCCGATCGAGCGCCTCGGCCATGGGCACGCGCGGGGTCCAGCCGAGGAGCTCCCGCGCGCGGAGGTTCGAGTAGCGCTGCGGCCGCCAGAGGCTCGCGACCTTGTACGGGGTGAGGACCGCGGGCAGGTGCCCTTCGGTCCGGGCCGTGTACCAGGCGTTGGCGTGGGCGAGGAGGCCGAGCACGGGGAGCGGCACCCGCACCGCGCGGACGCGCTCCACCTCGCGCCGGTAGCGCGCGAGGAGCGTCCGGCTGTCGGGGAGGTCGTCGTCCACGACGTGGATCGCCTGGCCGGCGGCGCCCGGGGCGATCCCGGCGAGCGCGACGGCCTCGGCGCAGTTCTCGACGAACGTGAGCGGGACGGGGCAGCGGCCCCCGAGGTGGAGGAAGATCCCGGGGAAGCGGAGCCCGATCCGCGAGCCGAGCAGCTCCTGCCCCGGCCCGAACACGAACCCGGGCCGGATCACCGCGAGCGCCAGCCCGGTCTCCTCCGCGATCCGCCACGCGAGCGTCTCCTGCCGGTGCTTCGCGAAGGCGTACGCGTCCCGCGCCTCGGGCCGCGGATCGAGCGGCGTCCGCTCGTCCACCACCGCTCCCCGCCGGAGCCCGGCGACGCCCAGCACCGAGAACGACGACACGAGCACCGCGCGCGCGACGCCCGCCGCCGCCGCCGCGCGCAGCACGTGCTCGGTCGGGACGACGGTGCCCGCGACGAGCGCCGCCGGGGCGCCCTTCTTCGCGGCGGCCGCGTGGTAGAGCACCCGCGCGCCCGCGAGCGCCGCCGCGACCGCCGCCGGGTCCTCGAGCCGGCACTTCACGACCTGGACGCGCGGGCCGAGCGCCTCGAGCCGCGCCAGCCGGGCGGGGTCCGTGCCCGGCCGCACCAGGCAGCGCACGCGTTCGATCCCGCCGCCGAGCAGGCTCCGCACGAGCGCGCCCCCCAGGAACCCCGTCGCCCCCGTGACCACCCTCACGCCGCACGCTCCTCCGCTGCCCGGCAGCGGTCGAACACCAGGTCCAGGATCTCCGCGGTCGGCCGCGCCTGCCGCACGGGCGCGGGCGGCGGGCCCTCGCCCCGGGTCGCGCGGTAGAAGGCGCCGAACAGCTCCCGCATGCCCTCGAAGTAGTGCAGCCGCGCGCGCGCCAGATCGCCGAGCCGCCCCAGGGCCTCGCCCGCCGCCTGGAGCGCCTCGCGGCGCGCCCAGTCCACCTTCTGGAACGGGCCCGGGTGGCGCGAGCCGGCGGTGACGCGGACGGTCCGCGCGTCGAGCGAGACGGTGGCGGCCCTGCGGGTCCCGTACACGGTGAGGCCGAGCTGCACCGGGCGGATCCGGCACGAGAAGAGGACGCCGGCGGTCGCGCGCGGCCCGGCGAGCAGCACGCGGATCTCGTCGTGGAAGCCGTCGCGCGCGTCCCCGTGGCGCTCGGGCCGGAGGCGGCGGCCCGCGGCCTGGACCTCGGGCGTGCCCTCGCCGAGGAACGGGAGCACGAGCGAGATCGGGTGCGAGAGGTTGTTGTGGGCGAGCCCGCCGGGGAGCCGGTGCACCCAGTGCTCCGGCTCGGACATCGTGAGGGCGCCGAACGGGCCGCCGAGGTCGTAGCCCATCACCGCCTCCGCGTGCACCACCTCTCCGAGCTCGCCCGCCGCGACGAGGGCGTGGAGCCGCTGCACCGCCGGGTCGAGGACGAGGTTGTGCCCGACGCACACGAGCCGCTCCGCCCGGCGCGCCGCCTCCTCGAGCGTCGCCGCCTCGGCGGCGTTCACCGTGAGGGGCTTCTCCACGTAGACGTGCGCTCCCCGCTCCAGCGCGCGGAGCGCGATGGGGAGGTGCGTGGCGGGCGGCGTCGTGACGTGGACCACGTCCGGGCGCACCGCCTCGAGCGCCGCGCCCAGCTCCGTGAACCAGCGCGGCACCGCCAGGCGGGCCGCCGCCTGCTCGGCCAGCGCCGGGAGCGTGTCGCACACCCCCGCGACCGACGCACCGGCGCGCCGCGCCTCCTGCACGTGCGCGTCGCAGATCTGTCCGCAGCCCACCACGAGCACCCGAGGTCCCCGACCGTCCGCGCGTGTCATGAGGAGAGGCTCGTTATGGGGGAGGCCGCGTGCCATCGCCCAGGTTGGCTCTCCTCCCCGTGAACGCGCCCGCGCCCGCGCCCCCGAGGAGGCCGTACAGCGCGAACAGCCGCTCGAACCCGCGCGGCGGCCGGACGCGCGCGCCGCGCCCGCGCGCCGCGGCCTCGGAGAGGCGCGCGAGGAGCGCCCCGGTGTCCCCGGCGGGGAAGGTGAGGCACCCGGCCGGCCGATGCCCGACGTCGCTCGCGACCACCGCGCAGCCGAGGGCGAGCGCCTCGCGCACGGTGATGGCGTCCCCGTCGGCGCGGGTGGGCCGGACGAACACGTCGGCCTCGCCGATGACCGCGAGCGCCTCCCCGTGCGCGAGCTCGCCGAGGCCGAGGCGCCCGGGGCCGTTCCAGGCCGCCGCCTCGGTCCCGGCGCCGAACACGGCGAGCCCGGCGCCGGGCAGGCGCGCCCGCAGCCGCTCGAACGCGGCGGCGAGCAGGTCCGCGCCGTAGATCGGGCTCGGCGCGAGCGCGGCGGCGAAGAGCGGCGCGTGCGCGGTCCGGAAGGCGGCGAGGCGCGGCGGCGGCGCCGGGCGCTCCAGCACCTCGGCCGAGAAGGCCGGGAGCACCGTCACCGGGCGGTCCACGCCGGCGGCCGCGAGGGCGGCGGCGATCTCCTCGTTCACCGCGACCACCGCGCCGAAGGCGGCGCACGCGGTCCGGGCCATCGCGCGCTGCGCCGGACCCGCGCGCAGGAAGGCGGGCGCTGAGCCGGAGTGGAGCGTGAGCACCGGGCGGGGGCCGCAGGGCCGCCGGGCGCGCCCGGCCGCGAGCGCCACCATCCAGCTCCGGGCGTTCGCGCCGTTGGTGTGGAGGTGGACGAGCCGGCCCTCCGCGGCGGCGCCGGCGAGCGCCGCGGCCAGCGGGAGGGGGCCGCGCGCGGGGCGGATTCCAGGGCCCGCGTGCCCGCCGGTGCCGAGGTCCAGCACGACCACGTCGTCCCCGCGCGCGCGGAGCGCGCGCGCGAGCGCGACGACGTGCACGGCGACGCCCCCGTAGGGCGGCGGCCAGTTGCCGACGAGCGCGATCTTCACCCCGCCACCCGCTCCTCGGCGGGCGCCGGCTCGGGGACTGGATCGGGCCGCTCGCCCAGGACCGGCCGGGTGAGGCGGAGCGTCGTGAACACGTCGTTGAGGTTGCACGTCGCGACCGAGCGGCTCCACCCGACGGGGCCGAGCGTCGTGTTCTCCCAGAGCACCTTCCGCTTCACGGAGTAGCGATCGCCCCCGTGGCGGTTCTCCTCGTCGTCGATCGTCACCGCCGCCTCGAACCCCGCCCGCGCGACGATGTCCCGCACCGCGGGCGAGTGGTGGCCGTTCGGGTACGCGAAGTGGCGCGGGCGCCCGCCGAGGCGGGCCGCGAGCTGATCCCGGCAGCCCTCGACCTCGCGGCGGACCTCCGCCAGCGAGAGGTTGCCGAGGGCGGCGTGGGTCATCGTGTGCCCGCCGACGTCCACGCCCGCTGCCTGGAGTGCCTGGAGGTCTTCCCACCGCGCGAGCCGGGTCCCGTCGGGCAGGTCGCGCTCGCTGCGCCCGAGGCGCCGCTCGAGCGCGTCGGCCAGCGCGAGCAGCCGATCGTGGGGGAGGCGCGAGATGAGCCGATCGAGGGTCGCCGCGGGGCCGCGCTCGGCGCACGCCGAGAGGAGGAGCTGGAGCGGCGCGGGGAGCCCCGCGCGCTCGTAGGCGATCCCGCGGAGCGCGAGCGCGCCGAGGCTGCCATGGAGTCGATCGTGCGGGAGGCGGTGCTCGGTCCCGACGAGGCCCGTGGGGACGAAGACGGAGAAGGGGATCCGCAGGCGCGCGAGGACCGGGAACGCGTGCTCGACCACCTCCGCGTACCCGTCGTCGAAGGTGACCGCGGCCACGTCGCCGCGGCCGGCCCCGGGCGGCTCGTCCAGGATGCGCAGCGCGTCGGCGAGCGAGACGAGCTCGCGGGACCGCCCCACCAGCTCGAGCTGCCGGCGGAGCGTGTCCACCGAGACGAGGAGGGACGCGAGTCCCTCGCGGGCGCTGGCGGCGAAGTCGTGCGTCACGCGGTGGTACGAGAGGATCAGCACCCGCCGGCCACCCGCCCTGCGCCGCCGCACCATCCCGACGGCGTGGTGCATCCCCGCCGCGGTCAGCGCCCCGGCCAAGGCGGCCTTGGCGGCGCGCTGAAGGATCCAGCGGACGCTCCCATCGGCACGTTCCGGCATCGCTCCCCCCCGTCCCCAGCCCGCGCCCGAGCCCCGCGCGTCCCCAGGATCCGCTCACGGAGAAGGTGCGCACAGGGCCCGCCCGGCAACGGACCCCAGAGGTGGAGTCAGCGCCCGCGCCCGCGGCTCCGCGCGGAGGGTCCCCGCACGAGCGCGAGCTTCTCGGCGCGCGTGAGCCGCTTCAGGGCGGCCTCCCTGCGGAGCGCGGCGCTGCGATCGCCGGCGCGCTCGGACCACACGAGGGCCACCGGGAGCCGCGCGCGCGTGTAGCGCGCGGCGCGGCCGGCCTGGTGCTGGCGCACGCGCCGGGCGAGATCGGCGGTGGCGCCCGCGTAGAGCGTCCCGTCCGAGCAGCGTAGCAGGTAGACCGACCAGGGGGCGTCGGCCGCGGCCAGGGGGCCGGCGCGCCCCGTCCGGCCGGTGCGCCGCGCCCTGACCGCCCCCGCCTTCACTCAGCGGCCGCGCTGCGACGCGCGCCGCGTCTGCTGCGCGACGAACGGGTTGCTCGGCTTCCCGGCCATCCGGGTCGGCCCGTCCGCCGCGGGGGCGTCGGGGCCGTGGGCCTGCGCCTCGCCCGCCTCCGGGGTGCTGACCTTCCGGTGAACCGGCTTGCCATCCTTCTTGCGCTTCTTGCTGACGGGCATCTTGTCCTCCGCGACGTGTCGCCCCGAGAGTAGACGACCTCCGGGGAGAGGGGAACCGGCGAGATCGGGCCCGGGGCGGCCGGGCGCCGGGGCCGGCCTCGCCGGGGCGCGTTCGTCGCGAGCGGGCCGGCGTGCGGGCGCGCGCCGCCTCCGCGCGCGGAGCCCTGAAACGCACGTCCGCGCACGGCCGGAGCCGTGCGCGGACGGGGGAGAAGGCCGGCCGGAGTTTCGATCGGCGTTAGCGCTGCAGGGTCAGCAACCCCGGACGCCACGGGATGAGGTTGTACTCGCCGCCGCAGCTCGAGCAGCCCTGATAGAGGAGCTGGAGGTTGCACGGATCGACGGTCCGGGTCTGGTCCGGGTTCTTGCGGACGAGATCCCCGTGGCTGATGCTGCTCGTCCAGGCGCTGCCGCTGAACGTGACGTTGTTCGCGCCGGCGAACGGGTTGCTCTCGGACGCGGCGAGCGGCGTCCACGAGCCGCCGAGGCTGGTGGCGGTGAACGAGCGGAAGTACCTGCCGCGGCTCCCGATCGCCTCGACGATCATCAGGTAGCGGTTCTGCCCCTGGACCGTGTAGACCTCCACCGCCTCGAAGAGGTTGTTGGTGGAGTCCGTCATGATCGTCGTCGCGGCCGGGAACGTCCCGGGGAAGTTCCCGATCGGCATGCTGGACCGGTAGATGCGCCCGTTGTCGCCGGCGAAGAACAGGTAGCAGTTCGTGGCGTCGCAGATCACCACCTGATCGATCGGCCCGGTGCCCGAGTCGGAGATGCTGTTCGAGTAGAGCGAGGCCTCACCCGACCAGCTGTTCGGGTTGGTGGGGTTGGTCGAGGTCAGGTAGCGGAACGGCGTCGCGCCCCACTGCGTGGTGAGCACCCAGATGTTCTTCGGGGCGAAGTAGATGACCTCGGGCGCGACCGCGCCCCGGTTCATCTGGGTCTGGGTGGCCGAGCCGAACTGGGACCAGTCCGCGAAGCTCGCGTAGCTGGAGCCGTAGCTCCCGCCGGAGGTCACGTTCGACATGTAGACGTGGTGCACGCCGTTGTAGTCGAACGTGGTGAAGTCCTTGAGGGCGACGTAGCCGGACCGCGGGTTCGCGAGCGGGCCGCTCGAGGTCCACCGGAACGTCGAGGGGAGCGAGCAGGTGGAGCCGCCGCTGAACGTGGCGGTGACCGAGCGCGCCGCGGTCATCGAGAGGATGCAGCTCCCGGTGCCGCTGCACGCGCCGCTCCAGCCGCCGAAGGTCGAGCCGCTCGCCGGGGCCGCCGTCAGCGTGACGGAGCTGCCGCTCGAGAAGCTGGCGCTGCAGGTCGAGCCGCAGTTGACGCCGGACGGCGTCGAGGTGACGGTCCCGGCGCCCGCGCCGGACTTCGTGACCGTGACCGCGTAGGTCGTCACCTGGGAGGTGAACGTGGCGGTCACCGACTGGGCGGTCGTCATCGAGACGGTGCACGTGGAGGTGCCGCTGCAGCCGGCGCCGCTCCAGCCCGAGAACGTGGAGCCGCTCGCCGCCGCCGCGCTCAGGGTGACGGCTGCGCCGCTCGCGAAGCTCGCGGTGCAGGTCGAGCCGCAGCTGATGCCGCCCGGCGTCGAGGTCACCGTGCCGGTGCCGGAGCCAGCCCGGGTCACGGCCAGCGCGAACGTGCTCACGCTCCCGCCGGCGACGCTGATCCCCGAGACCTTCGCGTTGTCCGGGCCGCCGCCGCGGGTGAAGGCGATCACCACCTGGCCGCTCGCGTTGGCGGTGGCGTTGAACGTCCGGGCGATCGCCCGGTTGGAGCCGCCCGCCTCGACGAAGATGTCGAAGGCGGTGAGGACCGTCTGGCCGTTGATCGCGACGTTGAACGTGCGCTGGCCGGCCGCCGTCCAGTAGCTCTCCGCGAAGTAGAGGGTCACCGCCTGGGCGCTGCCCGGCGCGCGGTTCGGGATCGTGTACGTGAACTCACCGTACCGCTCGGACTGGAAGACCGCCTGCGCCGGCACCGCGCCGGTGATCTGCGCCGTGTCGATGGCGGCGGTGGTGGAGTAGGTGCTGCCGCCGGTGAAGTAGGCGTCGGCGACGAAGGTCCCGGTGGCCGCGCCGCCCGCGTTGACGGACAGGACGGTCCCCACGTCGGGCTGGTTGAAGGTGGCCGTCACCGCGCAGGAGGCGTTCACGGTGACGACGCCGGACGCGAAGCCGGAGCAGGTGCTGCTCCAGCCCGCGAAGGTCGAGCCGCTCGCCGCCGCCGCGGACAGGGTCACGACCGTCCCCGGCGCGTAGCTGGCGGCGCAGGTGGTGCCGCAGTTGATGCCGGAGCCCGTGACGGTCCCGCTGCCGTTGCCGGTCTTGGCGACCGTGAGCGTGTAGGTGCCCGTGCCCGTCCCGAAGCTCGCCATCACCGACTGGGCCGCGGACATCGTCACGGCGCAGGACCCCGTGCCGCTGCAGGCCCCGCTCCACCCGGTGAACGTGGAGCCGCTCGCCGGAGCGGCCGTCAGGGTCACCACCGCGCCGGCCGCGAACGACGCGCTGCAGGCGCTGCCGCAGTTGATCCCGCTGGGGGACGAGGTGACCGTGCCGAGCCCCTGGCCGCCCTTGCTCACGGTCAGGGTGTAGTTCGTGGTGCTGCTGCCGCCCCCGACGACGTCGAAGGTCTGGAGGGCCGGCTGGGCGCTGCCGCTGCCGCAGAACCCGAGCGTCACCGACGCGCTGGGCGCGATGTTCGTGTTGTAGTCCACCGGCCGGATCGTCAGGACGCCGCCGCTCGTGCTCGACGTGCCGCCCCACATGTTGCCGAGCGTGGTGCCGTTGAGCGCCACGCCCAGGGTCCAGCTCGTGACCGCCGCGGTGCTGCGGTTCGCGAGCGTGATGTTGGCGCAGTAGCCGGCGCCCCACGAGTCGACCGCCATCGTGGCGTCGACGCCGTTCGTCGTGAGCGCCGCCGCCGGCTGGGCGAAGGCCAGGAACGCCGCCGCGACCACCAGTGCGAGGCGCGTGGAAAGTCGAAGCTTCATGATGTCTCCTCGGCGGCACACGGAGGCCGCCTGCGAGCTGCAGCGGTTTGGGACCGACACGGGACTGCGCGCTTCGCACGCCGACACGGCGTGTGAGCGTTCACATCGGGAGATACCTGGCTTCTGCCACCTTCGATGGGTCCCGTCAACGCCCCGCGCCGCTATCGTCGCGAACTCCGCAGAGTGCGGAGCGATTTCCCGGGATTGGCGC
>JAEYZK010000108.1 GCA_023428085.1 Pseudomonadota bacterium | reverse complement strand
GCGCCGCGGGGCGCCCCGGCGGGCGCTGCGGCTGGCGCGACTTGAGGTCCTTCACCACGAGGCGCGTGATCTCGCGCAGCGCGGGCAGGATGCCCTCGCCGCGGCTCGCGACCGTCTCGAACTCGGGGGCGCCCCCGCGGTTGAGCTGGGCGCGGAGCTCCTCGACCGGCACGGCGCCGGGCAGGTCGCGCTTGTTGTACTGGAGGACCAGCGGGAAGGACGCGAGCTCGATGCCCATCTCCGCGAGGTTCGTCTCGAGGTTGCCCATCGACTCGACGTTGGAGTCGGCGGCCGAGGGCTGCGAGTCGGCGACGAACACGACGCCGTCGGCGCCGTTCAGGACGAGCTTGCGGGTGGCGTCGTAGAACACCTGGCCGGGCACGGTGTAGAGCTGGAGCCGCAGCCCGAGGCCGCCGATCGGCTCGATCTTCACCGGCAGGAAGTCGAAGAACAGCGTCCGGTCGCCCTCGGTCGAGAGGCTGATGAGCTGCCCCCGGGTCTCCGGGCGGATGCCGGCGTAGACCTGCTTCAGGCTCGTCGTCTTGCCGGAGAGGCCGGGGCCGTAATAGACGACCTTGGCGGCGATCTCCCGGGCGAGGGCGTTCACGATCGACACGGAGGCATTGTACCGCCGCCGCGCCGCGCGGACAGTTCCGGCGCGTTGACGGCCAGCCGGCACCGGGGTACACGCCCCCGCATGCCCAGCACCGACCTCCGCTTCGCGAGCCGCGCCGAGCACCGCGCCTGGCTGGAGACGCAGGCCCCCCTCCCCGACGGGTTCCGCGTGGGGACGGCGCGGTTCGCCTTCACGCCCGCCGAGCTGCCGCGGACGGCGCACATGAACCTCGTGCTGATCGCGCTCGACCGGCCGACGCCCGCGTTCGCCGCGCGGTTCACGCGGAACGCCTTCCCCGGCGCGCCGGTGGTGCTGGGCCGCCGCCGCCTGGACGCGCCCGCGATCGGCGGGATCGTCGTCAACAACAAGGTCTCGAACGTGTGCGCCCCCGGCGGCGTCGAGACGGCCGAGCGGATCTGCGCCGCGGCCGCCCAGCACCTCGGGTTCGGGCCGGAGGAGGTGCTGCCCGCCTCGACCGGCGTCATCGGCTGGCGGCTCCCCGAGCCGGACCTCATCGCGGCGCTCCCCGGCGCCGTCGCCGCGCTGCGCGGGGGGAGCGCGCTCCCGGCCGCGGACGGGATCCTCACGACCGATCTCTACGCCAAGGTCCGCCGCGCCGCGGCGGGGCAGGGGAGCGTCGTCGGCTTCGCGAAGGGCGCGGGCATGATCGAGCCCAACCTCGCCACCATGCTCGTCTTCCTGCTCACCGACCTCGACGTCCCGCGCGACCGGCTGCGGGCGGCGCTCGCGGCGGCGGTCGAGCCGAGCTTCAACCGGATCTCGGTGGACTCGGACACCAGCACCTCCGACAGCGTGTTCCTCCTCTCGTCGCGGAGGAAGCCGGCGCCGCCCGACGGCCTCTTCGAGGCCGCGCTCGCCCAGGTCTGCGCCGACCTCGCCGAGGACGTGGTGCGGAACGGCGAGGGCGTCCGGCACGTGCTGCGCGTCGCGGTGAGCGGGGCCGCGGACGATCGGACCGCCCGGCTCGTCGGGAAGTCGGTCGTGAACTCCCCGCTCCTCAAGGCGGCGGTGAACGGGAACGATCCGAACGTCGGCCGGCTGCTGTGCGCCGTGGGCAAGGTGGCCGGCGCCGAGGGGCTCGCCGTCGATCCCGCGCGCGCGGTGATGCGCGTCGGCGGGGAGGTGGTGCTCGAGGGCGGCGCCATGCGGCTCGACCCGGAGAAGGAGCAGCGGCTCGTCGCCCACATGAAGGGCGCCGAGCTGTACGCCAGCCACCCCACGCCGGAGGGGCTCTTCAGACCACAGGTGGACTACCCGCCGCACGAGCGGTGCGTCGAGATCGCCATCGACCTGGGCATGGGCCGCGCCGCGACCACGGTCCTCGGCGCGGACCTCACGCACGAGTACGTGACGGAGAACGCGGACTACCGGAGCTGAGGTTCCGCGCGGTTCCGCTGCGGCACCCGCCGTGCAAGGGGGCGCCGCATGTCCACCGCCGCCACGTCGGCCTCCCGCGCCGACGCCCACGCCCCGCGCTCCCGCCCGTCCGGACCTCACGACCGGTTCGAGGAGGTCCTGTCCCGCGCCCGCCGCTCCGAGGGGCGGCGCGCGCCGCCGGCAGGGGTGCGGCCCGCGCCGCGACCAGCGCGGATGCCCGCGCGCGCCGCACCCGGAGAATCCGGAGAACCGGGCCGCGACGCCAGGCCGGTCGCGCCCGGCGTGGCCCTCGCCGGCCCGGAGCGCGCTCCCCCGCCCGGGATCCTGGAGCTCCAGGCCGCCGTCCGCGCCGCGCCGCCCGCCATCGCCGCCGCGCTGCGCGAGGCCCAGCCGCAGCTCGCGCTTCACTTCGGGAGCGCCCTCTCGATCGACCTCCGGGCAGGCGCCCAGGGCCTGGAGCTCTCGCTCCGCCCCTCGGCGACGCTGGAGCGCGCCGCCCGGGCCGAGCTCCCCGGCCTCGTGGAGGCGCTCCGCGCGCACGGTCTGCGCGTGGCCCGCGCCGAGATCCGACCCGGCCCGGGCAAGCAAGGACCTCCCGAGCGCGTTGACGGTTCCCGCCGCGTCCGCTAGAACGCTTGCCCTGCGGTACGGCACCGTCGCCAAGTGGTAAGGCTAGGGTCTGCAAAACCCTCATCTCCGGTTCGAATCCGGACGGTGCCTCTCGCTTCCCCCCTCCGACCGAGCGTGAACGTCGCCCCCAGCGAGGGGCGGCGTGCGCCTCGGGGCCGGTCGTTCCGCGTACGGCGGCGGACGTGCCCGGATGAGCGAGTGCGAGCTGCGGATGCCCCGAGCCTACCGCTGCTCCCCGACTTGAATCGGCGGATGTGGCAACGGCTCCCGCTGGTCCGCCAGTGCACCGCCCTACTTGTCGAGCGCCGCTGACAGGACGGTCCCTCCCTGCGTCCTCGTCCAGTGAATCTCACGATACGACGTACCCTTCACTGCGCCTTGATGCGGTAGGTGATCTCCTCCGTGCGCTCTCTCGGCACGAAGACCCGGCAGGACACGCGGCACGTGATCTCGCTCATCCCCATCTCATCACGGTCGGGGGCCAGGTACTTGCCGCTCTGCTCGAGCACCCGGCCGCAGCGGGGCGTCTCGACCCGGCAAGTCGCGTCAGTCAGCGAGTACAGCGGGTCGGTCTCGCCCGGCGCCAGCGTCACGGTGTTGCAGAGGACGCCTCCGCAGTCCTTGATCGTGACCCCGTGCCGCTTGATGCACGCCAGATGCTCGGTCAATTCGGCGAATCCATATGCCCGGCACTCGCTGGCGGCCCTGTTCACCTTCTCGCGTGAGGAGCCGCATGCGCGCAGAGCGAGAAGCAACGGGACAAGGGCCTTCCGGATCATGTGTGCCCTCCGTGTCGACCCGGACGGTGCCTCTCGCTTCTCACTCTCAACCGAGCGTGAACGTCGCTCCCCGCGAGGGGCGGCGTGCGCCTCGTCCTGCGGACGCCCCTCACCCGATCCGCACCCGCAGGTACCTTCGCTTCCCGACCTTCACGACGAACGTGCCGGCGGGCAGCGCGGCCTGCGTATCCGTCGCGCGCACCCCGTCGATCGACACGCCCCCCTGCGCGACCAGCCGCCGCGCCGCGCCGACGGACGCCGCGAGCCCCATCTCGACGAGGAGCTTGGCGAGTGGAACCGACGGCGCACCCGCGAGCGCGACCGGGCGCTCGTCCAGCTCGTCCGGCACCTCACGCCGCGCGTGCACCTGCGCGAAGTGCGCCTCCGCCCGCGCCGCGGCCTCGGCGCCATGAAACCGCGCCACGAGCTCCTTCGCGAGCGCGACCTTCGCGTGCTTCGGGTGGCCGGCCCGGAGCTCCGCGAGCTCGGCGGAGGTCCGCGTCGAGAGGAGCTCGTAGTAGCGCCACATCAGCTCGTCGGTGATGCTCATCAGCTTCCCGAACTGCTCCTCGGGCGGCTCGGCGATCCCGACGTAGTTGCCCAGCGACTTGGACATCTTGGCGCCGCTGATGACGCCGGTCGCGGGATCGACCTTTGCGTCCAGCCCTTCGAGGAGAGGGCCGGTGAGGACGACCTGCGGCGCGAGCCCGTAGTCCGGCATCACCGCCCGCCCGACGAGCAGGTTGAACAGCTGGTCCGTGGAGCCCAGCTCGACGTCCGCCTGGAGCGCGACCGAGTCGTAGGCCTGCACGAGCGGGTAGAGGAGCTCGTGCAGGGAGATCGGCCGCTGCTCGGCGTACCGCCGCCGGAAGTCGTCGCGCTCGAGCATCCGGGCCAGCGTGGAGCGCGACGCGAGCCGGATGAGGTCGGTGGACGGGAGCGGCCCGAGCCACTCCGAGTTGAAGCGGACCTCGGTCGCCTCCGGGTCCAGGATCTTGAAGACCTGCTTCCTGTACGTGTCCGCGTTCGCCGCGACCTGCTCCGCCGAGAGCGCCGGCCGCGTGACGTTGCGTCCGCTCGGATCGCCGATGCGGCCCGTGAAGTCGCCGATCAGGAAGACGACGGTGTGCCCGAACTCCTGGAAGCGGCGCATCCGCGTCAAGAGGACCGTGTGGCCGAGGTGGAGGTCGGGCGCGGTCGGGTCGAAGCCGGCCTTCACGCGGAGCGGCGTCCCGGCTTCGTACGACCGCTGGAGGCGGTCGCGGAGGTCCTGCTCGAGGTGAAGGTCCACGGCGCCGCGCGTGACCTCGCGCAGCTGCTCCTCGGGGGTTGCGCGCCTGAGCTTCGTCTTCGGGTCCATCGGATCGGTTCCTCGGTGAGGGGTGGGCGGATCGGTGCATCAGAGGCGTTCCCCCCGCCAGGCCCGAGCGATCTCGAAGGTGCGCGGTGGTCTCTCGCTACGCGCGGAGGCCCACCCAGCGCCCAGGCCGGGGCGGGGGGCCGAGATATCGACGCGCGTTCACGCAGCAGAGCGACACGCGCAGACGATACGTGAGCGTGGGTTCGCGCGCAACCGGCGCCTCACCGCGTCCCCGCCGGCACCGCCGCGAGCCGTCTCCGTAGCGCATCGTCCCCGAACCCGTCCGCGCGCGTTCGACGGGATCCGCAACGGCCCTCGAAACCAGGCGGTGACGAGTACGCACCGAGAGTGACGAAGCCCACACGGCCCTCTCGCCCGTTCGTGCGTCGCCGGGTCTCGGGACAGCCGCCGCGTTGCCGCGGAGATCTGCGGAGGGGTACCTTCTTCGCAGGGAGCGCCATGCAGACCGCACACGATCACAGGCGACCGCGCGCACTGCTGGTGGACGACGACCCGATCGTCCTCGCGATCCTGTCGTCGCTGCTCGGCGAGCTGGGGATCGAGTGCGTCCAGGCGCGCGACGGCCGGTCGGGGCTGCGGCAGCTCACCGAGGACCTCCTGTCGCTCGACCTCCTCGTCACGGATCTCAACATGCCGGACCTCACCGGCGACGCCCTGGTGCTGGCGGTGCGCGAGCTGGGGGGAGAGCACGACCTGCCGATCGTGGTGGCGAGCTCGTTCCTCGACGCGGGCCGCGCCGAGGCGCTCCGGGTGGCCGGCGCGAACGCGGTCGTGGACAAGTCGCGCGGGCTCGGCCCCGTGGCCGCGGCGGCCCGGTCGCTGCTCGCGGCCCGCGGGCAGCTCGACCCCGCGCCAGGGGAGCTGGAGGCCGCGCTCCAGGGCGTCGCGGAGGCGGCGCCCCGCACGACGCCGGTGCCGCTGTTCCGGATCCCGCTGGCGCGCGTCCGGCATTAGGTCGCCCTTCGACTCCGCGTTCGCCGCTGCGCTCAGGGCGACCGGGGACGCGAAACCGTCGGCGACGGCTCGCTACCCCAGCTCCGCCACCGTCCGCGGCCGCTCCCGCTCGACGTGCGCGCGCAGCCAGCGCACGGTCTCCGCGAGCGTCTCCTGCGGATCGCGCGCCGTGAACCCGAGCTCCTCCTCGGCCTTGCGCGCGTCGAGGTACCAGAAGCGCTCGCCCATCTCGACGGACGCGGCGTCGATCGCCGGCTCGGTCCCGCGCCACGACGAGAGCTTCTCGAGGAGCTTCACCCCCGCGACGTTCACCTTCGAGGGCAGGGCGACCCGCGGCGCGGCGACGCCGGAGAGGCGCTCGAGCCGGCCGAAGAACTCCCGGAAGCTCATGTTCGCGCCGCCGAGCAGGTAGCGCTCGCCGGGGCGGCCGCGCGCGAGCGCGGCGGCGAACGCCTGGGCCGCGTCGCGGACGTCCACGAACGAGAGCCCGCCGCCCGGCATCGCCGGCACGCGGCGCTTCAGGAACTTCCAGACGACGTCCGTGGACGAGAGGCGCGCGTCGCCCGGCCCGAGGAGGAGCGACGGGTTGAGCACGACCAGCTCGAGCCCGGTGTCCCGCGCGATCCGGAGCGCCGTCTTCTCCTGGTAGATCTTCGAGAGGTAGTACGGCCAGCCGGCGACCTCGCGGAGCGGATACGGCTCGGCCTCCGTGAGGGTGCGCTCCTCGCGCGAGACGGCGATCGTGCCCGACGTGGACGCGAGCACCACCCGGCGCACCTTCGCCGCCGCCGCGGCCTCGAGGAGGACGCGCGTGCCCTGGACGTGCAGCTCGTAGAGCTCGTTCGGCGCGCCGGGATCGAAGTCCACCCGCCCCGCCAGGTGGTAGATCGCCTCGACGCCGTCGAGCGCGCGGCGGACCGCCCCGGCATCGCCGACCGATCCGCGGTGGACGCGCGCGCCGAGCCGCTCCGCCTCGGGCGCGGGGGAGCGCTGGAGGAGCCGCACCTCGTGGCCCGCCTCGACGAGGAGCGGGACCAGCGCGGTGCCGAGGAAGCCGGTGCCGCCGGTGACGAGCAGCCTCACGGCTCCTCCCAGGGGGCGCCGAGGAGGGCGCGTTCGTGCGGTGCTTGCTCGTGGGAGACGGGCCGGGCTTCGTCCTCGACCGATCGTTCGCCCTTCGACTCCGCCTGTCCTGAGCGTAGGCCCTGCGAAGCACGGCCGGAGTCGAAGGACTCAGGGCGAACGGATTCCGTTGCCTCGCGTCTCGGGGCTCCCATCGCCTCGTCCCGGAGCCGCTTCACCGCGTCCTCGATGCGCGCGGTCGCGAGGCGGTAGGACTCGCCGCGCGTCGTCGCCTTCTCCCCGGCCGCGCGCAGCGCGGCGAGGGGGATGGGAAGGCCGATCCGCACCTCGAGCGCGCCGCGCCTCGGCAGCCCGCCGCCGGGCGGCAGCGCGTCGTGGGTGCCGGAGAGGTAGACCGGCAGCACGTCCACGCCGGCGGTCAGGGCGAGGTACCCCGCGGTGGGGAAGAACGGCTTGAGCGCGCCGTCGCGGCTCCGCGTGCCCTCCGGGAAGATGAGCAGGTGGTAGCCGCGCTTCATCGTCTCGACGGCCGTGCGGAGGCTGGTCTTGAGCGAGCCCTCGCGATCCATGGGGATGAGGTTCGTGAAGTTCTCGAAGTAGGCCCGCTTCACCGGCGTGTCGAAGAAGTAGTCCCGCGCGGCCAGGGCGGCGAGGCGCTCGCCCTCGTCGCCGAGCGCGACCTTCACGAGCCCCATGTCGAGGTGGCTCGCGTGGTTGGAGACCACGAGCACGTTCCGGTCGTGCGGGACGTGGCCCCCGCCGACGACGGTGGTCTCGTAGAACCCCTCGTAGAGGAACCGCTGCCCGGCGGAGAGGAGCCTCCGCCCGAGGCGCGCGACGGTCTGCGGGACGTGGAGCTCCTGCGCGGCCGGGCCGTCCTTCCGCGCCTGCGCCGGGGCGGGGCGGGCGTCGCCGCGCCGGACCGCGCCGGAGACCATCCGGACGAGCTCGTCCACGGTCTGGACGGCGTGGAGCTGGTCGGCGGCGTGATCCGGCACGCCCGCCTCCTCGAGCGCCGCGGTGAGCTCGGTGAGCATGAGCGAGTCGAACCCGAGGTCGGCCTGGAGGCGGGCGCTCCCGGTGACGGCGGCGCGCGGGCGCCGCGAGACCTCGGCGAGCAGGTCGAGCAGCCACGCCTCGCCGCCGCGCTCCTCGCGCGCGCGGCGCGCGCCGGCGCCCCTGGCCGCCGCGGCCTCGAGCTTCACGAGCTCCTCCCGGACGAGCGGCCGCTTCACCTTGCGGGTCGCCGTCTTGGGCAGCTCGAGGTCGACGAGGTGCCACACCCGCGCCCGCGCGTGGAACGGCAGCTCGCTCGAGACCGCCCGCAGGTGCGCCTCCACCTCCGCCCGCACCTCCGCGCGCGGCCGGTCGCCGTACTCCGGGACGACGAGGAGCGCGACCTTCTCGGCGGTGCCGTCCGGCAGGCCGACCGCGCAGAGCTCCTTGATGAGCCCGGGCTTGCGATACCGCTCCTCGACCTCGTCGGGGTAGACGTTCTTGCCGGTCGCCTCGATGATGACGTCCTTCTTCCGGCCGACGAGCACGAGGTTGCCGCGCTCGTCGAGCCGGCCGAGATCGCCGGTGCGGAGCCAGCCGCCCTCGAGCACCTCGCCGGTGAGCTCCGCGTCCACGCCCGGCTGCGCGCCGCCGCGCCAGTAGCCCATCATCACGTTGGGCCCCTTGGCGAGCACCTCGCCGACGCCGTGCGCGTCCGGGTCCTCGATCCGCAGCTCCACGCCGGGGAGCGCCGCGCCCACGCTGCCGAGCGGCGCCTCGCCGGGCTTGCCGACGGCGAGCACCGGCGCGGCCTCGGTGAGGCCGTACCCCTGGTAGAGGTCGAGCCCGAGCGCGCGGAACGCGTCCTGGATCTCCGGATCGAGCGCCGAGCCGCCGGAGACGAGGAAGCGCAGCCGCCCGCCCATCTTCCGGTGCACCGGCCAGAAGAGCAGCTTCCCGAGGTTCCAGCCGAGCTTCGAGTCGCGGAGCGCGCCGTTGCCCTTGCGCAGGAGCTCGAAGGCCTGCTCGACCAGCCCCGGCTGCGCCGCGAGCTCCTGGGTGATCCGGCGGTGGAGCAGCGACCAGAGCGCGGGCACGCCGATCATCGCGGTGACGCGCCCCGAGCCGAGCGCCTCGCCGATGCGGTCCGAGGTGAGCTCGTCGAGGTACTCGATCTCCGCGCCGCGCGCGAGCGGCACGAGCAGGCCGCAGGCGAACTCGAAGGTGTGGTGGAGCGGCAGGACCGAGAGGAGCCCGTCGCCCGGGCCGAGGTCGAAGATCCCCTCGAGCTTCGCCACGAGGCTCGCGAAGTTCCGGTGCGACAGCATCACGCCCTTGGGCGTGCCGGTGGTGCCGCTCGTGAAGATGAGCGAGGCGAGATCCTCGGGCGAGGGGCGCGCGGACGGGACGGCGGGCCCGCCCTGGAGCGCCTCGCCGAGCAGCGCGACGCGCGCGCCGGGGACCGCGGCGGCGGCCTTCTCCCCGAGCCCGGCGACCCGCGCGGCGACCTCGTCCGAGAGGACGGCGATCCGCGCGCCCGCCGAGCGCCAGAGGTTCACGAGCTCGGCCTCGGTGAGCTGCGCGTCCACCGGGACCGCGGCCGCGCCCGCGCGGAGGATGCCGAAGTAGGCCACCGCCCACTCCGGCCGGTTCTCCGAGGCGAGCAGCACGCGATCGCCGCGCTGCACGCCCGCGGCGGCGAGGAAGGCGGCGACGCGGTCGGAGAGCCGCCGCAGCTCGCCGTACGTCATCCGCTCCTTCGCCGCGCCGCCCATGCGGAAGGCGACCCGGTGCTTGTGCTGCTCGGCCGAGGCGTCGAGGAGCTCGAGGAGGTCGTGGTGGGCCTTCACCCCGTGGACCTTCTTCTCGCGCTCCTCGTCGAAGGAGCGGAACACCCACTCCTCCATGCCCTTCATGTGGACTTCCATCCAGTAGCGGCGCCAGTCGAGCGCCTCCGGATCCCAGGGCAGGCGGGCGCGGTCCTCGGGCGCGAGCCGGTCGCGCAGCGCCCGGACGTTGGCGCAGCGGAACACGTACCGGTTGTCCCAGACGAAGGGGAGGTACAGCTCCCACATCGCCTGGGTCTGCTCGAGCTTCCGCGTCCACTCGTCGATCTCGTTGCCGACGCCGTGCAGGAGGGCGGAGAGCCGCGGCGTGCCCCACCGCGGCGCCTGCTCGTCGATGAAGCGGCGCGCGCGCTGCGCGAGCGAGAGGAGGGCCGGCGTCGAGAACGTCTCCCAGTGCTTCTTGGACGTCGAGAGCGGCTCGATGCGCGCGAGCACCTTGTTCCAGGTGGCGTTCCCCTCCTCGCGGTGCTTGAAGAACCGGCGGCGGTAGAGCGCGGTCAGCTCGACGGCGCGCGTCGCCCAGAGCGGGTTCACGTCGCTCGAGGCGAGGTGGTAGACGCGGGACGCAGGCTGCCCCGCGGCGCGCTGCTCCTGGAGCTCGGCGGCGGCCGCCAGGATGCCGGCGGCCACGAGATCGACCGGCACGACGTCGAGGATCGCCCGCTCGCCCATCGGGAAGGTGCGGTGCCCGCGGAGCCCCATGAAGGCGAGGGGTGCGCTGGTGGTGAACCCCTCGTTCCAGCCCGGGAACGGGTAGCGGAGGGCGCTCTCGACGATCGAGGGGCGGACGATCGCGTGCGGGATCCCGCTCGCGGCGATCGCCTGCTCGCCCAGCGACTTCGTGTACGTGTACGTGTTGGGCCAGCCCCAGTGCCGTGCGCGCTCCATGCCCAGCTCGACGAGCCGCTCGGAGAGCCACAGCCGCTTCTCGCGGCCGATGGCGAGCCGCAGCGCCTTCTCGTCGTCGGGGCTCCGGCCGGCCTCGCGGAGGCGCTCGCGGGCCCGCTCGCGGAAGCGCGACTGGAGCACGCGATCCTCCGCCTGGGCGCGGGCCTCCGCGATCCGCCGCTCGGCGTCGGCGAGCTCGGTCTCGACCCCGAAGTCCACCGCCTCGAGCTCCGCCCCCTTGGTCCGCTCCACCGCCCCGGCGCGCCGGGGGAAGTACCCCACGACCGGCTCGTCCTCGAACACCACGCCGTCGCGGTTCCCGGCGACGAAGCAGGTGGAGACGTGCACGAGCCCCGCGCCGAGCCGGCGGCAGAGCTCGACCGCGTTCCGCGCGCCGTGCACGTTCACGCCGAAGGCGAGCTCGATGGACGGGTCGAAGTCCACGAGCCCCGCGGAGTTGACGACGAGGTCGAGGCCCGCGAGCTTCTCGAGATCCGCCGGCGCGAGCCCGAAGAGCCGGCTCGACACGTCGCCCGCGAGCGGCACCACCTTCTCGCGCAGGAAGGCCTCGTACCGGTCGCCGTGCTGCGCGCGCAGCGGATCGAACGGGCGGTGGTGGGCGACCTTGCCGAAGAACCGCGCCTCCGCGGTGCCCCCGGTCCCGGGCCGGACGAGCACGTAGACGCGCCCCAGGCCCGGGTAGCGGTGGAGCAGCATCGAGAGCGCGACCTTGCCCACGAACCCGGTCGCGCCGGTGACGAGGAGGGTGCGCCCCTGGAGCAGCTTCGCGACGTCCAGCGGCGGCGGCCGCGCGTCGCCGGCGGCCGCCTTCGCGCGCTGGTGAGGCCCCGACGCCCCGTTCTTTCGGCCCGTGCTCATCGGCCTCACCCGAGGTTCTGGGTCATCACGATGGGGGGGTGGTGGAGCATGGCGATCTCCGCGCCGCGGCCGTGGAGCGAGCGGGCCATGTCGACCGCCTCGGAGAGCGTCTCGGCGGTGTCCCAGCCGAGCAGCTTCGGCACGTGCGCGTTGTCCGCCCCCACGGCGATGATCTTGCCGATGTGCTGGCGGCCGTTCTCGCCCCAGTACCACATGAAGAAGGGGTGCGCGCCGTGGTAGGCGTTGCCCGTCCGGTACAGGTGGACGTAGGTCGGGTTCTCGGCGAACTCGCGCTCGTACTTGGCCTCGAGCACCTTCGAGTCGCGGGTCTCGGGGAGGAGCCGATGGAAGAACTCGATGTATGACGGATGGTGAACGGGGTCGAAGGCGTCGGAGCAGGGGTGGGTGACGATGAGCGTCCCGCCCTTCTTGAGGAGCGGCTTGCCCCGGTAGAAGTTGAAGAAGTACCCGCAGGCCATCACCTGGACGAGCAGCGGGTTCAGGATCGAGTTGACGTTGTACGGGGAGATGAACGGGATCCCCATGATCGCCACGTCGGCCTGGAAGTCCACGTCCACGAGGTACTGCGCCCAGCTCGCCTTCAGGATCTCGGCGTGCGTCGGCTCGGTCTTGCCCGCGTGGACGGCGATCACCTCGTAGGCGGCGGGGACGGCGTGGAACATCTTCCGCTTCGCCGCCGCGGGCAGGCCCTTGAGCGCCGCGCGCATGCCGGCGAGCTTCAGCCGGTCGAGGTCGCCGTAGGCCTCCTCGCGCTTCATGAGGAAGTCGAGCGGGCCGTCGAACATCCGGTTGTTGATGGTGGTCTCGATGTGGAAGACGTTCAGCTCGCGGTCGATGATCCGGCCGATCCGGTCCACCGAGCGGTGCATCTCCGACCGCTCCGGATCCATGTACGAGTGGCTGTGGGCGATGTGGTGCGGAGTGTGGTGCGCCTTCACGCCCTCGTAGTTGGTGAGCCCGGTGCCGACCGACTTGTGGCCGCCGTCCATCGGGACGAGGTTCAGGTTCACGTAGATGAGGAGGTCGGACTCCGCGGCGCGCCGGTTGAGGATCACCTTCTCGCCGTGCGGCGTGGTGCCGAGCACGACCAGGCCCTCGGGATCCTCGGCGTCGTGGTTGTAGTAGCGGTCCGGGTAGAAGCTCTCGAAGATGGCGGAGCCGACCATCCGCTTCAGCTCCGCCTCGGTCATGTGGCGGTGCAGGGCGACCGCGACGACGAGGTGGACGTCGTCCACGCCGGAGTCGGCGAGCAGGGGCAGGATGACCTCGAGCACCTGCTGGCGCACGTCGGGGGTGCGCATGGGCGGCAGCGGCAGCGAGATGTCGTCGAGCGCGACGGTGACCTTCATGCCCGGCCGGAGCTGCGCGTGCAGCGGGTCGCAGCCGTGCGGGGCGTTGATGGCCTTGCGGATGGCCGCCTTCACGTTCGGCAGCCCCTGGACGGGCGCCCGGGGGAAGATGACCTTGGTCCCGAGCGGCAGGTCCTCGACGACGAGGTCCTCGCCCGAGAAGAGGACGCGCGGGGGCGAGTCCCGGTCGGTGACGACGATCTGCTCGGTCGTCTCGTAGAACCGCTCGAGACTCCGGGGCGAGCGCATGGTTCCTACGCCTCCGTGGTGTTGAGGATGGGCCACTCGTACGCCCGCGCCACGCCGGCGAGGCGCGCGTCGGGGTTCACGGCCGCGGGGTGACCCACCACCGCGAGCATGGGGTAGTCGGAGAACGAGTCGGAGTAGGCGAAGCTCTTCTCCAGCGCGACCTGGTGCTTCACGCAGTAGTCGCGGATGGCCTGGGCCTTGTGCGCACCCTCGATGATGGGCGGGATCACCCGGCCGGTCGCGACCCCGTTCACGAACCGCATGCGGTTGGCGATGAGGTCGTCGGCGCCGAGGTGCGCGGCGAGGCGACGGACCGTGAAGTCGAGCGCGCCGGTGACGAACACGATCCGGCATCCGGCGCGGCGCACGCCCTCGATGAGGCTCGGGGTGCCCTCGTAGATGGCCGGCTTCAGCACGTCCTCGAACAGCTCGTCGGCGAGCGTCAGGAGCCGGTCCTCCGACTGGCCCTTGTAGTAGCCGTAGAACAGCTCGTTGAACGTCTTCCGGTCGAGCCGGTCGGTGGCGAGGAAGATGGGGACGGAGAGGACCGTCCGGGCGGTCTGCCAGGCGGTGCCGAGGATCGACCCCTGGTTCATGGCGTAGAAGGCGAACGAGTGCACGATGTTCGTGCGGACGAGGGTGCCATCCACGTCGAAGAACGCGGCCTTGGAGATCGGCTGCTCGGACATCGCGGGTGGTGTATGTCGGCCTCGACGCGGTTGGCAAGGACGACGCGAACCCTCTCGGGGTGAGGCGTTCGAGTCGCGCGGTCGTGCCGCAGCGCGGCATCCCGCGTGGGCCGTGCGCGCCGTTCGCCGGTGAGTCGCTACAACCAGCCGTGATCCACGTACCACCGCGCGGCGCGCCCGATCGAGTCGGCGAGCGGCGTCGCGGCCTCGAACCCGAGCCGCGCGCGCGCCTTCGCGGGATCGCACCGCCAGCCCGGCGCCAGGACCTGCGCGGCCAGCTTGCGGTTGAGGGGCAGGCGCCGGCCGGTGAGATCGGTCACGGCGTCGGCGGCGCGCGCGGCGGCGCGGAGGAGCGCGGGCGGGACCGTGACGCGCCGGGTGGGCCGGCCCAGCGCGCGGCCCGCCTCGACCATCAGCTCCTGCGCGTCGGTCGGCGCCGGCGAGGCGAGGAAGAAGGCCTCGCCCACGGCCTCCCGCCGCTCCGCGAGGAGCGCGAACCCGAGGGCGCAGTCGTCCACGTCGATCCACGAGAGCGGGCGCGGCGCGCCGCCGAACCCGAGCGCCCAACCCTTCGCCGCGATCTCGAAGAAGAGCAGGTTCTCCCGGTCTCCCGGCCCCATGATCCGCGGCGGCCGGGCCACCGTCACGGGGAGTCGATCCGCGTACGAGAAGGCGATCCGCTCCGCCTCGGCCTTCGACGCACCGTACGGCTCGGCGGGCGCGAACGGCGCGGTCTCGTCCACCGCCTCCGGCGACGGCGCGATCGCCGCGCGCGAGCCCGCGAGGACGAAGCGCGAGAGCCCCGGCGCCGCCGCGAGGCAGGCCTCGAGCGCCGTCCGGGTCCCCTCCGCGTTGACCTTCATGAACTCGGCGGTGTCGGTCGAGCGGCGGATGCCGACGAGGTGGATGACCGCGTCCTGCCCCTCGACGGCCGCGCGGAGGACCGCCGGATCCAGCGCGTCGCCCGCGACCCGCTCCGCCCCGGGCGCGCGCTGCTCCTCGGACGCCGCGCGATCGAGCGCGCGGACCTGGTGGCCGCGCGCGAGGAGCGTGCGGACGAGGGCGGTCCCGAGGAACCCGGCCGCGCCGGTGACGAGGATGCGCATGGGGCGGATGGGAAGCACGGGGGGAGGGGGGCGTCAATGGGGAGGGTGGGGGCGGGGCGGGACAGAGTAGAAGGCGGGTGCGGGATGTGGAGAGGCCGGGTGCGGGACCGGGAGCGGGTGCGTTGGCGGGGGCGGGGACGCGGACGGGGAACGGAACCGGGGACGGATACGGTCGCGGGACGCGCGGCCTGCGAGCTCAGCGCACCCGCTCCAGGATCAAGCCGTTCTCGACGCGACGTGACGCTCGTCCTTCGACAGGCTCAGGGACGAGCGGGATCGAACGACACACGCCCCCGCAGCCGCCGGAGCGCCGGAGCCCGGCAACCGCGCAAGCGGTACACCGAGGCCGCGCCGAGGGCGCTCACCAGACTCCGCGCGCGGATCGGAAAGCGCGCAGCGGACCCTGAAGCGGGCACCGCAAATCCTGCGCGCGGAATAGCGACCGAGATCAAGTCCGAGGGCCTTGACGCTCCTCACGTGCCACGCGATCGTCCGGCCACCCCGCGAGCGCGTGAGGGAACCGCCACATGATCGACTATCGGTACGACCACCGGACGGTGCAGGGGTTCATCCTGTCCTCCATCTTCTGGGCCGTCGCCGGCATCCTCCTCGGCCTGCTCATCAGCGTGCAGCTCTGGTACCCCGAGGCGAACCTCGCGCCGTACCTCACCTACGGCCGGCTCCGCACCGTCCACACCAACGGGCTCACCTTCGGCCTCGGCGTCGGGGCCATCTTCGGGCTCAGCTACTGGATCGTGATGCGGCTCTGCAAGCGGCCGCTGCTCTTCCCGCGGCTCGCGCGGCTCCAGCTCTGGCTCTTCAACCTCGGGATCGCCGCCGCCGCGGTGACGCTCGCGATGGGGTACACGCAGTCGCTCGAGTACGCCGAGCTGGAGTGGCCGCTCGACGTCGCCATCGTCGTGCTCTGGCTGATGTTCGCCGTGAACGTCTTCGGGACGATCCTGAAGCGGCGCGAGGAGCAGATGTACGTGTCGCTCTGGTACGTCATCGCGACCGTCGTCGCGGTGGCGGTCCTCTACCTCGTGAACAACCTCGCGATCCCGGCGGGCCTCTGGAAGAGCTACCACCTGTTCGCCGGCGTGAACTCCGCCAACGTCCAGTGGTGGTACGGCCACAACGCCGTCGGCTTCGTGTTCACGACGCCGATCCTGGCGATGTTCTACTACTTCCTCCCGAAGTCGACCGGCCTGCCGATCTACAGCCACCGGCTCTCCATCGTCGCCTTCTGGTCGCTCGTCTTCGCGTACCTCTGGACCGGCGCGCACCACCTCGTCTACACGCCGGTGCCCGACTGGCTGCAGACGCTGGCGATCGTGTTCACGCTCTTCCTCATCGCGCCGAGCTGGGGCTCCGTGGTGAACGGCTACTACACGGTCGGTCAAGACTGGTCGAAGCTGCGGTCGAGCTACCTCACCAAGTTCTTCGTCCTCGGGATCACCTTCTACGGCCTCCAGACCGTCCAGGGGCCGACGCAGGCGCTCCGGGTGGTCTCGCAGCTCGTCCACTACACCGACTGGGTCCCGGGCCACGTGCACATGGGCACGATGGGCTGGGTGGCGCTCACCGTCTGCGCCTCGATCTACTACGTCATCCCCCGGATCCACGGCACCGAGATCTACTCGGTGCGGATCGCCAACGCGCACTTCTGGCTCGTGCTCGTCGGGCAGCTCCTCTTCTCGATCACGATGTGGATCACCGGCATCCGGCAGGGCTGGATGTGGAAGGCGATGGACGGCGAGGTGCTGCGCCATCCGAACTTCGTCGAGACGCTCCAGGGCAACTACCCGTTCTGGATGCTCCGGACCCTCGCCGGAGTGATCTTCGCCGCCGGCATGGCCCTGTTCGCCTACAACGTCCTCAAGACCATCCAGAAGGGCAGGGCGCTCGAGCGCGCCGCCGCCCCCGTTCAACCCGCGCCGGCGAGCGCCGCCTAGGAGGGAGCGCACGATGAACGCCTCCATCTACAGGAAGCCGGTGGTCTTCGCGGTGGCCGCCACGGTGGTGGTCCTCGCCGGCACCATCGCCACCATGGCGTACCCGATGCTCCGCGCGGACATGCACCCGCGCGTCGAGGGCATGAAGACGCTCAGCGCCCTCGCGCTCGCCGGGCGCGACGTGTACCAGCGCGAGGGCTGCACCACCTGCCACACGCAGACCGTCCGCCCGCTCCGGAGCGAGGTGCTGCGCTACGGCGGGGCGAAGGCCGAGGAGAAGGGCGCGCAGTACTCGATCGCCGGGGAGTTCGCCGACGATCACCCGTTCCTCTGGGGCTCCAAGCGGACGGGCCCGGACCTCGCGTTCGAGGGCTGGCTGCGACCGGCCGCCTGGCACGGGCCGCACCTCATCGACCCGCAGCACGTGGTCCCGGGGTCGAACATGCCGCGGTATGCGTTCCTCGCCGGGCGCATCGTCGACGGCGTCGAGCTCCAGGCGCACATGCGCGCGCTCTCCCGCGTGGGCGTGCGGTTCCCGCCGGACGAGATCGAGAACGCGCCGCGCGCCCTCCAGGGCAAGACCGAGCTGGACGCGCTCGTCGCGTACCTCGCGTCGCTCGGCAAGGCGGTCGAGCGCGGCGGGGCCAAGGTCGTCGTCGAGGCCGCGCCCGACCAGCCCAACCCGCTGGCCGGGAACGCTGCCGCCATCGAGCGCGGCAAGGCGCTCTTCGCGGAGCGGTGCGCGAGCTGCCACGGCGACGACGCGCGCGGGATCGAGGGGGCGATCCCGAGCCTCGTGGACGACGTCTTCCTCGGCGTGCAGGGCGATCTCCCCGACTCCGCCTACTTCGCGATCGTGAAGGGCGGCAGCGACGCGAAGGCCGCGCTCGGGCGACCGGGGTCGGCGGACGGGGGCATGGAGGCGTTCGGGGGACAGCTCCCCGACGACGGCATCTGGTCGATCGTGGCGTGGCTCCGGACGCAGAAGCAGGCGAGGTAGGAGGCGACGATGGCCGAGCACGAGAGCCAGGAGCTGGACGTCACGCCGATCGAGGGCGACAGGCCGGTGCCGCTGGGCTGGCGGCTCCTGTTCTGGGGCCTCATCGCCTTCGGCGCGTACTACCTGTGGGCGTACACGCCCGCCCTCGGCGGCTGGACGCAGGCGGGCGAGGTGGACGGCGCGGCGGGCGCCGGCGGCAGCGTCTTCGCCACGATCCTCTTCACCGCGCTCGCCGTGATCGCCGCGGGCGCGATCCTGTTCGCGCTCGCCCGCAGGAGGCGGTGACGATGGAGCCCGGGACCGCGTACCTCCTCCTCGGCGCCACGCTCTGCGCGGCGCTCGCGGGGATCTGGCTCTTCTACTTCTCCCGGCGGCGCAAGAGCAGCGTCGAGGCCGCGAAGTACAAGATGCTCGAGGATGACGAGCGCTGAGCGAGCCAGGGCCGGGCGGCCCCGGCGCGTCGGCCCGTGGCGGCGCGCCGCCGGCCTGGCCCAGGCGACCGGCTTCCTCGGGCTGCCGTTCCTCCAGGTGAACGGCGAGAGCGCGCTGCGGCTCGACGTGCCGGCGGGGCGGCTCCACGTCCTCGGCCTGTCGCTCGCGATCGACGAGGCGTTCGTGGTCCTCCTCGCCGTGCTCGCCGCGACGTTCCTCTTCCTGCTCGGGACGGTGGTGCTGGGCCGCGCCTGGTGCGGCTGGTCCTGCCCGCAGACGGTGCTGTCCGACCTCACGGCGTGGGCGGTCCCCCGCGGCCAGCGCCGCTCGCTCCGGCTCGTGGCCCTCGCCGGCGTCGCCGCCGTCTTCGCGGCCGCGTCCCTCTGGTACCTCGTCCCGCCGCACGAGTTCCTCGCCCGCCTCTCCGCGGGCCGCCTCGGGCCGGCGCTGACCTGGAGCTGGGCGGCGCTCGGCGCGGTGCTGTTCGCCGATCTCGCCCACGTGCGGCAGGGGTTCTGCGCCACCGTCTGCCCGTACGCGCGGCTCCAGGGCGTGCTCCTCGACGAGGCGAGCCTCGTCGTCGCGTACGACCGGACCCGCGCCGCGGACTGCGTGGACTGCGGCGCGTGCGTGCGGGTCTGCCCGACCGGGATCGACATCCGCGACGGGCTCCAGACGCAGTGCATCGCCTGCGCCGCGTGCATCGACGCCTGCCGACCGATCATGCGCCGGCTCGGGCGCGCGCCGGACCTCGTCGGCTTCTTCCTCGGCGCGCCGCGGTCGCGGCGCCCCGCGGCGGAGCGCGCGCGCACGCTGCTGCGCCCCGCGGCCCTCGCCCTCGCCGGGGCCACGGTGGTCTCGCTCGCGTCGCTCGGCGCGGCCGTGGCCCGGCGGAGTCCGCTCGAGCTCGCCGCCACCCCGGACGCCGCCTTCGCGCCGCGCCGCGCCGCCGACGGGACCGCGCTCCAGGCGCTCGCGGTGGACGTCGAGAACCGCACGCGCGGCCCCGTGGTGGTGCGCTTCGCGCTCGAGGCCCCGGCGGTGGGCGGAGGGCTCGCGGTGCGGCCGGAGCGCCTGGAGCTCCGGGGCGGCGAGCGCCGGCACCTCCGGCTCCTCGCCAGCCTGGGGGGCGTCGCGCCGGGCCGCGTGCGGGCGCGGCTCGTCGGCGAGGTCCGCGCGGACGAGCGGCTCCTCGGCCGGGAGGACGCCGCCGTCTCGCTCGTGGTACCGGAGGTCCGATGAAGCTGCTGCCGCTCGCCGTCGCCCTCGCCGTGATCGCGGTGACCGGGCTCACGATCTGGGTGGGCGCCGTCGCGCGCGAGGAGACCGTCGTGGCGCGGCCCTACGAGGAGGGGCTCCGCCACGGCGATGCGCGGCGGGCGCGGAGCGCGGGGCACGGGCACGACCCAGGAGGCGCGGGCGCCGTCGCGCGGGGGCCGTGCGACCTCGGCGCCGGCCCTTGCACGGTGGCGCTCGGCGACCTCGCGCTCACGGCCGAGCTCGGGCCGCGGCCGGTCGCGGCGATGCGCTCGCTGACGGTGAACGCCGCGCTGCTCCGGGCGGGCGCGCCGGTGGAGGGCGCGGAGGTCGCCGTCTCCTTCGCCATGCCCGGAATGGAGATGGGCGAGAACGCGGTGACGCTCCGCCCGGCGGGCGGCGGCCGCCACGCGGGCGCCGCGGTCCTGGTCCCCTGCCCGAGCGGGCGCCGGGACTGGGTGGCGACGTTCACGGTCCGCGAGGGCGGCGCGGCGCGTCGGACGGACCTCGCGCTCCGGCTCGGGGAGTGACCGATGGGCGCGGTCACCCTCGCGACCCTCGGGGCCGCGCTCGCCGCGGGGTTCACGATCGGCTTCGGCCACTGCGCGGCGATGTGCGGGCCCCTGGTCGGCTCGCTGGCGCTCGCGGCGGGCCCCGCCGGCACCGCCCGATCGCTCGGGGGCCAGCTCGCCTACCACGCCGGGCGGCTCACGACGTACGCGCTGCTGGGCGCGGTCCTGGGGGCCACCGGCGCGTTCGTGAACGTCGCCGGCCGGCTGGCGGGGCTCTCCGACGCGGTGGCGATCGGCGCAGGGGTGCTGCTCGTCCTGCTCGGCCTCTCGGCGGCGGGGCTCTCGGCCGGGCTCCGGCGCCTCGAGGCGGGGCTCTCCGGCGGGCTGCGCCGGCTCGTGCACGCGCTCGTCGACGACGCCGCGGACGCAGGCGGCCCCGGTCGCCTCTTCCCGGTGGGGCTCGTGCTCGGCGTGCTCCCCTGCGGCGCGTCCTGGACCGCGTTCCTCGCCGCCGCGGGCACCGGGAGCCCCCTCGGCGGCCTCCTCCAGGCGCTCGCCTTCGGCGTCGGGACGGTCCCCGCGCTGCTCCTCGTGGGCGCCGCGGCGTCCGCCGTCGGCGGGCGCCTCCGCGGCGCGCTCCGCCGGGCCGGAGGCGTGCTCGTCGCGGCGATGGGCGTGCTCTTCCTCCTGCGCGGCCTCGGGCTCCTCCATGGCTGAGCCGGGTGCCGTGCCGCCCGCGTGCGATCACTGCCTCGCGCCGGTGGACGCGCGCGAGGCCGTCCGCGACGACGTCGGCGGCGGCCCGCGCGTCTTCTGCTGCGCCGGCTGCCGCGGCGCGTACCGGCTCATCCACGACGAGGGGCTCGCGCGCTACTACGACGAGCGGCGCTGGGCCGAGC
>JAEYZK010000364.1 GCA_023428085.1 Pseudomonadota bacterium | reverse complement strand
GGACGGCCTCGTGCTCGCCGGCGGCTCCGTCGCCGCGCTCGCCCGGGCCGCGGGCGGGCTCGCCTTCCAGGTGCAGGACGAGGCCGCGCAGCTCGTCGTCGAGCTCGCCGCGGGGGAGCTCCGCGGCCGCCCCGCGCGCGTCCTCGACGCGTGCGCCGCGCCCGGCGGGAAGGCCTTCGCGCTCGCCGAGCTGCTCGGGCCCGGGGCCGAGGTGGTCGCGGTCGAGGTCCACCCGCGCAAGGCCGACGCGGTCGCGCAGGAGGCGAGGCGCCGGGGCCTCGCCGCGGTGCGCGTCGTGTGCGCGGACGCGCGGGAGCCCTTGCCCGGGATCGAGGAGGGGAGCTTCGACGCGGTGCTCGTGGACGCGCCGTGCGCGGGGCTGGGCACGCTCCGGCGCCACCCCGAGCTGAAGCTCCGGCGGACCGCCGCCGATCTCCCGCGGATGGCGGAGCTCCAGCGGGCGATCGCGCTGCGCATGGCCCGCTACGCCCGGCCGGGCGCGCCGGTCACCTACTCGGTCTGCTCGCTCTCCCGGGCCGAGGGGCCCGCGCTCGCGGCAGCGCTCCTCGAAGGCGGCGCGCGCCGCGTCTCGCCGCCCCCCGGGTTCCCGGCGGACGTGCTCACCGGGGAGGGCGATCTGCTCACCGTTCCGCATCGGCACGGGTGTGATGGGTTCTACGCGGCGCGGTTGAGCTGGGGGTGAAGAAGCCGCCCGGCCTCTTCTCAGGAGGCTTCGCACCCCGCTCCTTGTTACATTCCCCCCATGCCCCTCCCTCCAGTCAGGATCGCCCCCTCGATCCTCTCCGCCGACTTCGGCCGCCTCGCCGAAGAGGTCCGCGCGGCCGAGGCGGCGGGCGCGGACGTCATCCACGTGGACGTCATGGACGGCCGGTTCGTGCCCAACCTCACGGTCGGGCCGCTCGTCGTGGAGGCGGTCCGCAAGGCGACCCGGCTGCCGCTCGACGTGCACCTCATGATCGTCGAGCCGGAGCGGTACGTGGAGGCGTTCGCCCGGGCGGGCGCGAACACGGTCACGGTCCACGCCGAGGTCTCGCCCCACCTGCACCGGACGCTCCAGGTGATCCGCGGCGCTGGTGCCCGGCCGTCGGTGGCGCTCAACCCGTCCACGGACCTCTCCGCGCTCGAGTGGGTCCTCGGCGACGTGGCCCAGGTGCTGGTCATGACGGTGAACCCGGGCTTCGGCGGGCAGCACTACATCCCTGCGTGCACCGAGAAGGTCCGGCGGCTGCGCGCTGCGGCCGACGCCCGCGGGCTCGCCCTCGACATCCAGGTGGACGGCGGGGTGAACGCCGAGACGGTCGAGGCCATGGTCGCGGCGGGGGCGAACGTGCTCGTCGCAGGCACCGCGATCTTCGACGCGCCCGACTACCGCCGCGCGATCGCCGACCTGCGGGCCGGCGCGGAGCGCGCGCGGGCGAGCCGATAGCGCGACGCTGCCCCCGTCCGGCCCCAGTGGTTTCCCTGAAACGGTCTTTCCGGCCCGATTCGGCATCCGCCAGCGCGGGGACCTTGTAGGTGTCGGAGCCCGGATGCATCCTCCCGGGCGCAGGTGCTCTCCACACCCTCCACGATCTCGATCCTCTCCACGCTCGTGGGGATCGCCGTCGGGCTCCTCGCGCTCCGCGTCTCGCGCGTGCGCGGCTGGGGCGAGCTCCGCTGGTTCGCGGTCATCGCCTTCACCGCCGCGGGGTACGCCGTCGCGAACCTGAGCGCCACGCTCCGGGCGCCCGCGCCGGTGATCCTCGGCGCCTCGCACGTGCAGCTCTCGCTCGGGCTCGTGCAGTACTGGGCCTGGCTCCGGTACGCGCGCGCCTACGGCCGCGCCCCGCCCGCGCGCTCCGGCCTGTGGGTCGAGCGGACGGTGCTCGTCGCGGCCGCCGCGGCCCTGATCCCCCGCTTCGCGTTCGGGGGCGAGATCGTCCACCACCCGTTCCCGCTCTGGGACGTCGTCTACAACGACGCGCTCCTCGCGCCCGGCGCCTACGCGCTCATCGCGCTCGCCACGCCCGCGGTCCCCGTCGTGATCGCGCGGTTCGTCCGCGCCCGCCGCGCCGGGATCCGGCACGCGGCGCCCCAGGCGGCGGCGTTCGTCTCGGTCGTCGTCCTCTCGCTCGCCGACGCGTACACGGGGACGGGCAAGTCCCGCCTCCCGTACCTCTTCGACATCGGCTTCCTCCTGCCGGTCGCGCTCGTCGCCTGGGCGACGAGCCTCCGCTTCGTCGAGTCGGCGCAGGACCTCGAGGGCCTGCGCGAGCGGCTGGAGTCGCTGGTCGAGGCCCGCAGCCGCGCCCTCGCCGACGCCCAGGACGCGCTCGTCCGCGCCGAGCGCCTCGCCTCGCTCGGCCAGCTCGCGAACGGCGTGGCGCACCAGGTGTCGAACCCCGCCTCGGTCGTCACCGCGAACCTGCGCTACCTCTCGGAGAGCCTCGACGGCGCGCCCCAGGTCCGCGAGGTGGCGGACGAGGCGCTCGTCGCGATGCAGCGGATCAACGACCTCGTCCGCCGGCTCGCCGACGCCGGCCGGCTCGCGGCCGTGCCGCGGCCGACCACCGCGGTCGAGCTCCGCGACGTGGTGGAGCGCGCGGCCGCGGAGGCGCGGTCGCGGCTCGACGCGGAGGTCACGCTCGACGCCGAGGTCCCGCCGGGCCTCGTCGTGCGCACCCGGCCGGAGGTGCTCGAGCAGGTGCTGCAGAGCCTCCTCGCGAACGCCGCCGAGGCGTTGCAGCCCGAGGGCCGCGGCCGGATCGAGATCCGCGCTTCGCGCTGGACCGGAGGCATCCGCCTCACGGTGAACGACGACGGGGTGGGGATGACGCCCGAGGTGCTCCAGCGCGTCTTCGAGCCGTTCTTCACGACCAAGCCGCCCGGCCGCGGCAGCGGCCTCAGCCTGCCCATCTCGCGCCGCATCGTCGAGGTGCACGGCGGTGCGCTCTGGCTCGAGAGCGCGCCCGGCCGCGGCACGACCGCGGTGCTCATGCTCCCCGAGAGCCCGTGAGGGATCGCGCCGGCCCGAGGGCCGTGGGGCGGGCGGCGGCTACTCGAGGAACTCCACCCGGACCTGCGCCACGCCGCGGTGGACCATCCCGAGCTCGCGCGCCGCGGCGAGGGAGAGGTCCACGACGCGCCCGCGCACGAACGGGCCCCGGTCGTTGACGCGCACGACGACGCTCCGGCCGCCCACGAGCTCCGTCACGCGGAGGCGCGTCCCGAAGCGGGCGGTGCGGTGCGCGGCCGTGAGCGCCTTCCCGTCGTAGCGCTCGCCGTTGGCGGTGCGCCGCCCCTGGAGCTTGCGGCTGTAGTAGCTCGCGAGGCCGACCTGCATCCGCGGCGCGGGCCCGGCCTCGCCGGGGGGCGGCGCGGCGGGCGGCCCGGGCGGGAGGGTGGCAGGCGTGTCGGGGCGCGGCGGCTCCGGCCGCGGCGCGGGGG
>JAEYZK010000304.1 GCA_023428085.1 Pseudomonadota bacterium | reverse complement strand
GGCCGGGGCCGCGGAGCCCGCGGAGGCGCCCACGCCCGCGGCGGCCCCCGCGCCCGCCGCGGCCGCGCCGCCCATCACCTTCGCCGCGGTGGGCGACATCATGCTGGGGAACGCGTACGCGTACCCGGATCCCTCGAAGGCGATCCTCCCGCCCGAGGACGGCGCCACCCTGCTCGCCGAGTTCTCGCCGGTGCTCGAGGCGGCCGACGTCGCGTTCGGCAACCTCGAGGGGCCGCTCTCGGACGTGGGCACGACGCGCAAGTGCAAGTGGCCGCCGAGCGGGGTCTGCTACGCGTTCCGGGTCCCCGAGCGCTACGGCGCGCACCTCGCGCGCGCCGGGTTCGACGTGCTCTCGCTCGCGAACAACCACGTGGGCGACTTCGGCGACGTCGCGCGCGAGCGGACGCGGGCGGTGCTGGACGGCCTGGGGATCCGGTACGCGGGCGCGCCGGGCGAGGTCGCGCTGCTCGAGGTGCGCGGGACGAAGATCGCGGTCGCCGCCTTCTCCGTCTCCCCGGGCACGAGCGACCTGCGCGACGTCGAGGGCGCGGCCCGCCTCGTGACGGAGCTGCGCGCGCGCGCGGACCTCGTCGTGGTCTCGTTCCACGGCGGCGCCGAGGGGGCCGCCTACCAGCGCGTGCCCGAGGGCGAGGAGCTCTTCCTGTCGGAGAGCCGCGGCGACGTCCGGCGGTTCGCGCACGCCGTGGTGGACGCGGGCGCCGGGCTCGTGCTCGGCCACGGGCCGCACGTCGTCCGCGGCCTCGAGCTCTACCGCGGCAGGCTCATCGCCTACTCGCTCGGGAACTTCGCGACGTACGGCGGGTTCAACCTCAACGGCCCGAACGGCCTCACCCTCGTGCTCGAGGCGCAGGTCGCGCCCGACGGCACCTTCCTCGGCGGGCGGATCCACCCGGGCAAGCAGCTCCGGCCCGGCGGGCCGCGCGTGGATCCCGCGGGCGAGGTCATCCCGGTCCTGCGCCAGCTCTCGGTCGACGACTTCGGCGCCGCCGCGCCGGAGATCGGCGCCGACGGGACGATCCGCGTCCCGGCGCCGGGGGTGTGAGCCCGCTCACCGCCAGGCGATGTCGTCGCTCGGCAGCCGCGCCGGGTCGAACCGCGCGTAGCCCATGAAGAGCCGGCCGGCGAGCGTCGAGCCGTCGGCCGGCGTCTTCCCGCGGCGGAGGATCGAGTTGAGCTCGCGCCCGTCCCCGTCCCGGCGCTCCGACGGGCGCGCCAGGTTCATCGCGCCCCGGGCGACGCCGCGGCTGCCGCGGTGGACGAAGGTGATCGTGCCGTCCTCGTCGATGCCGTCCACGATGCCGACGTGCGTGAACGGATCGTCGAACCGCCCGTCGCGGTTCCGATCGTAGGTGTCCCGGAAGAAGACCAGGTCGCCCGGGCGGGGCCACTCGCCGCCGCCGCCGAACACGGTGCCCCAGGCGCGGGCCGCGAGGTACACGCCGACGACCGCGGAGCGCTCGTCCGGGGCGGCGCGCGCCCACAGCCGGCGGAGCGGGATGCCCTCCGCCTGGTACACCCACGCGACGAACCCCGAGCAGTCGGCCTGGAACCGCTCGCCGCTCCACGTGAACGCCGCCCGGTGCCCCAGCATGCTGGCGGCGCGGGCCACGAGCCGGGCGGAGAGCTCCTCGTACGCGTCGGGAGCGTGCGGGCGGGCGTCGCCGTCGGCGGAGCGCTCCTCGGGGAGTCCTTCTCCGGTCGGGGCAGAGGGCGCGGCGTCGGCTGCAGGGAGCGTGGCGGGCGAGGGCTCTCCCGGCCGGACGCGATCCCCGGTTGTCGCGCAGGCGGCGAGGAGGACGGGGAGGACGGCGCCGAGCGCGAGCCGCACGCCCTCACTGTACGAGAAGCGTCCGAGGAGTCCAGCCCGGGGCGTGGCTTGTGGTCGCGGAAACGCAAGTCCCCGAAGGTCCACGTGTTTGCTTTCGAGTGGCGCAGCGTTACCTAAGCAGGTAGCTTCGGCCGCCCCCCCGAGCCCACCCATGTTCAAGACCCTCGTCAAGAAGACCTTCGGCACGAAGAACGACCGCGAGATCAAGAAGCTCCGGTCCCTGGTCGCGCGCGTCAACGAGCACGAGCCGAGGATGAAGGGCCTTGCCCCGGAGGAGTTCCCGCGGCTCGTCGCAAAGTGGAAGGACGAGGTCCAGAACAAGGGCCGCTCCCTCGACGACGTGATGCCGGAGGCGTTCGCCCTGGTGCGGGAGGCGGGCGTCCGGGCCCTCGGGATGCGCCACTTCGACGTGCAGCTCATCGGCGGCGCGGTGCTCCACGCGGGCAAGGTCGCCGAGATGAAGACCGGCGAGGGCAAGACCCTGGTGGCGACGCTCCCGTGCGTGCTCAACGCGCTCTCCGGGCGCGGCGTCCACGTCGTGACCGTGAACGACTACCTCGCCCGCCGCGACGCGGAGTGGATGGGACGGCTCTACCGGTACTGCGGGCTCACGACCGGCATCATCGTCCACGGCCTCACCGACCGGGAGCGCCAGGACGCGTACCACTCGGACATCACGTACGGGCAGAACAACGAGTTCGGCTTCGACTACCTGCGCGACAACATGAAGTTCCGGCTGCAGGACTACGTCCAGGGCGAGCTCAACTACGCCATCGTGGACGAGGTCGACTCGATCCTCGTGGACGAGGCCCGGACGCCGCTCATCATCTCGGGCCCGTCGGACGAGTCCTCCGAGCTCTACTACACGGTGAACCAGGTCATCCCCTCGATGATCCGCGACGTGGACTTCACGGTGGACGAGAAGAGCCGGACCATCGTGATGACCGAGGCGGGCGTCGAGAAGATGGAGAAGAAGCTCAACGTCCAGAACCTCTACGCGCCGGAGGAGGTCGAGACCCTCCACCACGTCGAGCAGGCGCTGCGCGCCCACCACCTCTACCGGAACGAGGTGGACTACGTGGTGAAGAACGGCGAGGTGATCATCGTCGACGAGTTCACCGGCCGTCTCATGCCGGGCCGCCGGTGGTCGGACGGGCTCCACCAGGCGGTGGAGGCCAAGGAGGGCGTCAAGATCGAGGCGGAGAACCAGACCCTCGCCACGATCTCGTTCCAGAACTACTTCCGCATGTACTCGAAGCTGGCGGGCATGACCGGCACCGCCGACACCGAGGCGGAGGAGTTCGCGAAGACCTACAACCTCGACGTGGTGGTGATCCCCACCAACAAGACCAACATCCGCAAGGACTCCGAGGACGTCGTCTACCGGACCGAGGGCGAGAAGTTCGAGGCCATCTGCCAGGAGATCGAGGGCCGCCATGCGAAGGGCCAGCCGGTCCTCGTGGGCACGGTCTCGGTCCAGAAGAGCGAGGTGGTCTCGTCGCTGCTCAAGCGCCGCGGCGTGCCGCACAACGTCCTCAACGCCAAGCACCACCAGCGCGAGGCCGAGATCGTCGCCCAGGCGGGTCGCAAGGGCTCGGTGACCATCTCCACCAACATGGCCGGCCGCGGCACCGACATCATCCTGGGCGGCAACCCGGAGATGATGGCGAAGCACGAGGTCGGGCCGGAGCCGGACGCGCCGATGGAGGGCGAGGAGCAGGCCGCCTTCGAGGCGCGGAAGCTCCAGTGGGGCCAGCGGCTCGTCGAGGCCGTCGCGCGGCTCAAGGCCCAGACGGCCGCCGAGCACGAGGAGGTCGTCGGGCTGGGCGGGCTCCACATCGTGGGCACCGAGCGGCACGAGTCCCGCCGCATCGACAACCAGCTCCGCGGCCGCGCCGGCCGCCAGGGCGATCCCGGCTCCTCGATCTTCTTCCTCTCGCTCGAGGACGAGCTCATGCGGATCTTCGGATCCGAGCGGATCCAGGGGCTCATGAAGGCGATGGGGATGAAGGAGGGGGAGCAGATCGAGCACCCCTGGCTCACCAAGGCGATCGCCAACGCCCAGAAGAAGGTCGAGGCCCAGAACTTCGACATCCGGAAGAACCTGCTCGAGTACGACGACGTGATGAACCAGCAGCGCCGCAGCATCTACCGGCTGCGCCGCATGGTGCTGGGCTTCGGCGCGGGCGTGCCGGTCGTCGAGTACGACGAGGACCCGAAGACGAAGAAGAAGACGCGCCGCGAGACGGTGTACCAGTGGTCCGCCGCGCGCGAGCACATGCTCGATCTCGTCGAGGACCTGGTGCTCGAGATGGTCGGCGCGGCCTGCGGCCCGCGGATGGCGGAGTGGGACCTCGACAGCCTCGCGGCCGTCATCAAGGACCAGTTCGGCATCGCGATGACGTTCAGCCCGCCGTCCGGGAGCGCCGCCCAGGCGCGCCAGGCGATCGCCGAGCAGGTCTACAACGTCGTCGAGAAGCAGTACCGGCAGAAGGAGGAGGATCTCGGCGTCGAGGGCGACGGCGTCCCGCGCCTGCGCCGGTACGAGCAGTTCCTCTACCTCCAGGCCATCGACCAGCAGTGGAAGGACCACCTGCTCTCGATGGACCACCTGAAGCAGGGCATCGGCCTCCGCGGCTACGGGCAGAAGGACCCGAAGCAGGAGTACAAGAAGGAAGGCTACGAGATGTTCGTCCAGATGACCTGGCGCGTGAAGAGCGCGGTCATCGGGAACCTGCTGCGGCTCCAGCTCGTGCGGCAGGAGTCGGCGGAGGAGATCGAGGCGAAGCGCCTGGCGATGCAGCGCCGCGCGATGGCGATGGCGCGGGCGAGCCACGCCGAGGCGGGCGCGGGCGCCGACGGCGAGGCGAAGAAGTCCAAGCAGGAGACGGTCGTCCGCACGCAGCCCAAGGTCGGCCGGAACGACCCGTGCCCGTGCGGCTCGGGCAAGAAGTACAAGAAGTGCCACGGGGCGACGGAGACGGCGGCGTAGGGGGCGGCTCGATCTGCTGCCTGAGCCCGGCTCCCTTCTCTGGAACCGGTTCATTCAACGGTTCGTTGTCCGCACGCCTCGCGGGGGTAGATGCCCGCTGCCGGGCTCGCTCGCTCAGAACGCCTCGAGCACGAGCAGATAGAACTGCACCCCGAAGCGGCTCGCCGCGACGTCCATGCGGATGTTGGCGCCCTCGTCGGTGAGCCGATAGCGGAGCCCGAGGCCGCCGGCGAGCTTGGCGCCGTCGAGCCGGATCGCGCCGAGCCGCGGGGCGACGTCGCCGACCGCGCCGAACGCGACGCCGGAGATCCGCCGCCAGATGGGCCCGCGCAGCTCGGTCTGGACCGTCCAGCCGATCCGGTCGCGGTAGCGGCCCTCGCGGATCCCGCGGAGCATGCGGGTGGAGCCGAGCCGCGGGTAGATCGTGAACGGCGCGTCGCCGGAGACCGCCTCGCCGTGGCCGTGCAGCCCGAGCACGAGGCCGCCCGGCAGCGGCGCGAAGTGGCGGAGCTCCAGGACCCCCCGGCCGTAGGCGCCGGTCCGCGACAGCGCCGCCGGCGCGTACACGTACCAGGCCTGCGCCATCGACCCGCGCCGCGGCCAGAACGTCCCCTCGCGCGTGTCCCAGGTGACCCCCAGGCCGGCCGCCGCGCCGGCGGAGCCGTCGGCGCCGGTGACGTCCTCCGCGGCGAGCGCGCCGCCGGCGGCGACGTCGTCGAGCTCCTCCGCGCGGAGCTCGAGCCGCGGGCCGGCGCGGAGGCGCGCCCGCCGGCGCACGGGCAGCTCCGCCGAGGCGACGAGGTCGAACGTACGGCGCGTGAACTTCTCGCGCGCCGCGGCGCGCGTGTCCGGGCCGATCCCGTAGAAGCGGTCCGGGTACGAGACGGCGCGCGCCCGCGCGCCGAGCACGGCGCCCCCGGGGCGCGCGACGTCGACCGCGAGGTCGAGGAGGCCCTGGCCGCCGGTCGTGTAGAGCGCGGTGGCGAAGAGGCTCGCCGGGCGCGGCGCGCCGTCCACGTGCCGGTGCAGGCCGGTCGAGGCGCCCCCGCCCAACCCGGTCTCGGGCAGGTACGAGAGGACGGGGATGAGGAACCAGCGGTCGCGGCCGGCCTCCGGCGCCGGCACCGGGACGGGCGCCACCGGCGGGGCCGTGACCGCCGCGGGGACGGTCTCCACCGCTCCGGCGGAGGGCGCCGCGGGCGCCGTCGGCGGCGGGGTGGAGCTGACGTCGGCGCGCGCGGGCGGCGCGGCGAGGAGGAGGGCGATGAGGGCGGCGCGCCGCATGCGTCGGCGCAGCCTACCGGGCCGGCACGCGGCCGGCTAGCCCACCTCGCCCTCGAACGCGCCCAGCGAAGGAGGGGTGCGGGCTGCGCCGCCCGGCTCGGCTCGGGCGCCGCGGGGTGGGGCAGGTGACGCCGCTGTGCGCCGGTGCTAAACGACCGATCGTGATTCGTGAACACGTCGATCGGGATGCGGAGTGGGGGGCCCCAGCGAAGCTGGGGGGAGGGGCAGAGCCCCTCCGCCGCGGGGCAGCCGCGCGCAGCCGCGAAGCGGCGA
>JAEYZK010000280.1 GCA_023428085.1 Pseudomonadota bacterium | reverse complement strand
CGGCGAGGCCGCCCACGTGCTGCGCCCAGGCCCGCGCGTCCGCGCCGAGCGTCGCGCCCGTCTCCGCGGGCGAGCGGAGGAGCAGGGCCGCCGTGCCGTCGTCGAACGGGTGCGCCAGCGCCGCCGGGGAGGCCACCCAGGCGAGGCCGTGGTCGGCCAGCGGGAGCGTCCGGAAGAGCGGCGACGCGGCGGCGAGCGGGTGGATCGCGGAGCAGTGGTCGTGCACGAACCCCGGCAGCGTGAGCTCCTGCGTCCGCGCGCCGCCGCCGAGCTCCGGCGCCGCCTCGAACACCCGGACCTGCACGCCGGCGCGCGCGAGCACGACCGCCGCCGCGAGGCCGTTGGGACCGGAGCCGACGATGGTGGCGCGCGCGGTGGGCACACGCCCTCGTTGTCGCGCCGCGGGCGGCCACGCAAGCCGCGGGAGGGTCCCTCCCGTGAACGAGCCCGAGCCCGCGGCCGCGCCCCGCCGCTCCGGGCGCGTCCGCGGGCTCGAACCCGGCCCCTACCCCACCTTCACCACCGCCGTGTACGTCGCCGGCAGGGCCTTCGGCCTCACCCCGGTCGCGAGCCCGCGCAGCGCCGCCTCGACCCGGGCGCGCGTCGCGGCGTCCGGCGCGCGGAGCACCTCGACCTTCACGACCCGTCCCGCGGCGTCGAGCGTGAGGCGGAGCTCCACCTCTCCGCGGCGCCCGTCCTCGACGGTGGCGAGCGCCGCGCGGACGGCCGCGCGGACCGGCTCGACGGCGCCGAGCCCGACCCCGGCGTCGCGGACGAGCGCGACGCGCGCCGCCTTCGGGCGCTCCTGCTTCGCGGGCTCGTCGCGCCGCGCGGCGTCCTTCTCCTCGCGCGAGAGCGCGGCCTCGGAAGCGGGTGCGGCGGGCCGCGGGGCGGCCAGCGCCTGCCCGCGCCGCTTGTACCCGAGCGCCGGCCTCCCGCCCGCGCCGCCGACGGCGAGGTCGGACACGCCCTCGGGCAGCGGCAGCGGCTGCTGCACGGTCCCGCCCGCGCCGCCCCGGTTCACGACCTCGGAGTCCACCGCGACGAACGACGTGTACGGCGTGAGGAGGCCGTGCGCGAGGCCGAGCGCGGTGATCGCCTCCTCGAGCTCCTTCGCAGGGCCGAGGTGCTGCTCGTCGAGGAGCAGCGCCACCCAGCGGCGCGCCCAGAGCACGCGCAGCGGCCCGTTCTCGGCGCGCGGCGCCGCGGCGGAGAGATCGACGGTGCGGCGGAAGGGCCCGGCGGCGGACTGGCCGGTGAGCACGATCGCGCCGGAGGGTGCGCCGCGGTAGCGCCCGAGCAGCGTCACGGGCCGCTCGGCGAGGAGGTCCGGCAGCGCGCCGGGGAGGACGTCGCTCGTCTCGAGCCCCTCGGCCTCCCAGCGGAGCTGCGAGAGCACCGGGGCGGCGATGATCCGCTCGAGCCGGTCCGCGGCCGCCCGGGCGTCCTTCGGCGAGAGGACCACCGTCGGCTCGCCCTGCCCGGCGCGCGCGAGCGCCTCGACGAGCGCCCGGTTCACGCCCGTCCCGATGCCGAACGCGAAGCAGCTCGCCTCCGAGAGCCGCTCGCGGACGAGCCGGAACGCCTCGGCCTCGACGGCGACGTAGCCGTCGGTCACGACGACCACGGTGCGCGCGACGCGCGGGTCCGCCCGCGGGAGGTCGTAGCCGGTGCGCAGCGCCTGGAGGAGCTCGGTCCCGCCGCCTCCCTGGAGCTGGCGGAAGGTGTCGAGCGCCCGCCGGACGTTGGCGGCGGTGGCGGGGAGCGAGGCCTGCGGCGACAGGACGAACGAGCCGCCGGAGAAGAAGACGATGTTGAACGAGTCGGTGGGCCGGAGGCGCGGCAGCAGGCTCTCCATGAGCGCCTTCGCGGTGTCGAGCGGGAAGCCGTGCATCGACCCGGACACGTCGAGGATGAAGACGTACTCGCGGGGCGGGATGGCCTCCGGGCGGACGCGCGCCGGCGGCTCGATCGTGGCGAGGAACCAGCCGCCGCCGCGCCCGTCCGGGAAGAGCAGCGCGCCAGCCTCGACGGCGTCGCCGGCGAGCCGCCAGCGCAGGACCAGATCCCGGTTGCCGCCGTCCTCGCCCTTCACCTTCACGTCCGCGCTCCGCGGCGAGCGCCAGCTGACGTCGAGGGCGTGCGAGGGCGACGCGAGGTCCTTCACGGGGATGGCCGACTCGAGGTGCGCGGAGAAGCCGAACCGGTAGGGCGCCGGCGTCCCCTCCGTCAGCGTCGGGTTCGCGATCCAGCCGTCGCGCGCGGGATCCGCGTGACCGGGGTAGCGTGGCCCGACGACGGTCGGGTACACGAGCTCGTAGACGCCCTCCTCCGGGACGACGAGCTCGGAGTAGTCGAGCTCCGCGACGAGCCGGTCGCCCGGCATCACGTTCGCGACCCGCATCGTGAAGACGTTGGGCCGCTCCTCGTCGAGGAGCGCGGCGCGCTTGCCCTCGCCGCGGGCCGCCTCGTACTGGGCCCGCGCCTCGGCGCGGCGCTCGATCCTCGCCTCGACCGTCCGGCCGCCGATCCGGAGCCGCATCCCGTGCACCGCGGCGCGGGTCGAGGCGGGGAAGACGTAGATCGCCTCGATCGGCCTCGCCCCGCGGTTCCGGAAGACCTGCGTCACCTGCACCCGCGCGATGGGGCCGGCGATCGACGCCTCCGCCCGCGTCTCCTCGAGCGGGAGGCGCTCGCCGTCGCCCTCCCCGGCCATGACGAAGTAGGGCGCGAGCGAGCGCGCCGCGCCGGCGCCCGCGTCGCCGGACGGCAGGGCCACCGGCCCGCGGCGCAAGGCGGCGAGCTTCGTCAGGAGCTCCCCCGGACCCGGCCCGCCCGGAGGGCGGACGGGGTCCTCGGCTGCCGTCGGCCCCGCGATCGCGAGGGCCAGCGTGGCGACGAGGAGGAGGAGCGAGGTTCTCGGAAGGTGCGGTCGCGCGTTCATGTGGATCTCCCCGACGGGCGTCGGCCCGCCGCTCCCGATGGAAACGAGCGAGGGGAAGATCGGATCTGCCACCCCGTGAACGAGCCCGAACCCGAGCCCGCGCCCGGCTTCGACTCCGTCCGCCCGTCTGCCCTCGCGTGGCCCATCGCCCGCTGGAACCCCGCCCTCTCCCGTCCTACACTGCCCGCCGAGATCCTTCTTGTGCCCCGCGCGTTCTCCTCGTGGGGCCCGCGGGGCGTGCTTGGGCGAGAGCGACGAGAGACTGATGCTCCGCTTCCAGGCCGGCGACGCGCGCGCCTTCGAGGTGCTCGTGCGCCGTCACCGCACACCGGTCTTCTCCTTCCTGCTCCGGCTCACCGGCGATCGCGGCCGGGCCGAGGACCTCTGCCAGGAGACGTTCCTCAAGGTGGTCAAGGCCTCGGCCGGCTGGCAGGAGCGCGCGCGCTTCACCACCTGGCTCTTCTCGATCGCCCGCAACCTCGCGGTGGACGAGGCGCGGCGGATGAGCTTCCGCCGGGCGGAGCCGCTGGACGCCGGCCCGGGGGAGCCGCCCCGCCCCGAGCCCACCTCGGACGCGCCCGCCCCCGACGCGCTCGCCGACGCCGCGCTCGTGCGGCCCCAGCTCGAGGCGGCGCTCGCCGCGCTCCCGCCCGAGCAGCGGGAGGTGTTCCTCCTCCGCGAGCACGCCGGGCTGCGCTTCGCGGAGATCGCGGAGGTGACCGGCGCGCCCGAGAACACCGTGAAGAGCCGGATGCGGTATGCCCTGGAGGCGCTGCGGGCGGCGCTCGCCGCCCGGGGCCTCGGCCCGGACGCGGCGGCCACCCCGAGGAGCGCGGTCCCGTCATGACGACCCCGCACGACACCTTCCGCGCGCAGCTCCTCGACCTCGCCTACGGCGAGCTCGGCCGCCGCGAGGCGCGCGCGCTGCGCGCCCACCTGGACACGTGCGCGGCGTGCCGCGCGGAGCTCGCGCGGATGAGCGCGACCCGGAGCGCGATGGCGGAGCTCGGCACGGTGCCCGCGCCGGAGCGCGGCGAGGACGTGCTCCTCGCGGCGGCGCGCGAGGCGGCGCGCGCGCGCGCGCCGAAGCCGTTCCTGCCCGCGTGGGTGTGGGGCGCCTCGATCGGCGCCGTCGGCGTCGCCGCCGTCGCCATCCTCACGCTCCGGCTCGCGCCGGGCCTGCGCACGCCCACGCTCGAAGCCGATCCGACCGAGCTCACGGGCACTCCGCCGCCCGCGCCCGCGGGCCCGGCG
>JAEYZK010000205.1 GCA_023428085.1 Pseudomonadota bacterium | reverse complement strand
GCGAGGTACACGGCCTTGAGCGTCCCCGTGCCGGGGAACCGGTGGACCCCGGTGAGGAACATGCGGAGGAGATAGCTCGCGAGGAAGACCACCGACGCGGCCACGGCGGCGAGCATGAGCTTGCGGTGAACGTCCCGCCGCCCGCGGCGGATGGCGACCCAGCCGGCGACGACGAGGAGGGCGGCGAGCCCGTTGAGGCCGGCGTTCACGGCCGGGAGCGTGGTCTCGAGCGTCATGTGCGAGGGGCCCTCCGGGAGGCGAGCGCGGCGAGGGCGAGCGCGCCGGCGGCGAACGCGGCGCAGACGGCGAGGTCGCGCGCGGCGCCGCCGGGGAGCGTCCCCGGCGGGGCGAGGCGGAGCCCGCCCTGCCCCTCGGCGCCGGCGAGCGCGTGGCGCGCGGCCGACACCGCGTAGGAGATCGGGTTCGCCTGCATGAGGGCGGCGAAGGCGGGCCGGTCGGCGGGGACGGGGAACATCGCGCCCGAGACGACCCAGAGCGGCACGAGGAGGGTCATCTGGATGGCGTGGTAGCCCTGGGGGCTGTCCACGACCCACGCCACGGCGAAGCCGATCGCGGCGAGCGCGAGGGCGGCGAGCGCCAGCGCGCCGGCGAGGAGCGTCCAGCGGATCGCGCCGAACGGGAAGCCGGCGGCGGGCGCGAGGAGGAGGAACAGCGCGGCCTGCGTCAGCGCCACGGACGCGGAGCCGGCGCACTTGCCGAGCACGAGGGCGAGGCGGGAGCCGGGCCCGGCGAGCACGGTCTGGAGGAAGCCGCGCTGGCGATCCTCGATCACCGAGAGCGTCGTGAAGATCGCGGCGAACAGGACGACCATGAGCACGACGCCCGGGAAGAAGTACGCGAGGTAGCCGGTCGCGCCGGCACCGCCCGCGCCGTACCGGAACGTGCCGGACATCCCGGCGCCGATGACGAGCCAGAAGAGGATCGGCTGCCCGAGGGCGCCGACGAGCCGCGAGGGCTGGCGGAAGAACCGGACGAGGTCGCGGCGCCAGAGGACGCCGATCGTGGCGAGGTCGAGGGAGAGGGCGAGGGGAAGGGAGCGGCGCGCGGCGGGCTGCGCGTCGCGCGGCCGCCGGAGACGCGGCGTCCGGGCGCGGGCGCGGGCGCGCTCCGGGGGAGGGCCGGGCGCGGCGGGCTCGGCCTCGAGCGATGCGCCGGTGACGGCGAGGTAGGCGTCGGCGAGCGTCGGCCGGCGGATCGACACGGCCCGCAGGCGGCCGGGCGGGAACGCCTCCACCACGCGCGGGACGAGCGCGTGCGCGGCCTCCCGCTCGACGTGGACGCCGTCGGCGCGGACGCGCGCGGCGAGCCCGAGCCGGCGGGAGAGCGCGCCGGCGATCTCCTCCGGCGCGTCGGCCTCGATCACGACCACCTCGCCGGGCACGCGGGCGCGCAGCGCGGCGGGCGGCTCGTCGGCGACGACCTGGCCGCCGGCGAGCACGACGAGCCGGTCGCAGCGCTCGGCCTCCTCGGGCCGGTGCGTCGCGACGACGACGGTGAGGCCGGCGATCCGGCGCCGCGCCTCCACCTCGGCCCAGAACGCGCGGAAGGCCGCGGCGTCGAGGCCGGTCGTCGGCTCGTCCATCACCAGCAGCGCGGGCGCGTGGACGAGCGCGGCGCAGAGCTCGACCCGGCGCCGCATCCCGCCGGAGAGCCGCTCGACCGGCTCGCGCGCGCGGCCGGCGAGGCCCGCGCCGGCGAGCAGCTCCTCGATCCGGGCGCGCGCCGCGCGGCGCGGGACGCGGCGGAGCGCGGCGGCGAGCCGGAGGTTCTCCGCGGCCGAGAGCTTCCCGTCGAGGCCGGACGCCTGGAAGACGAACCCGGACGCGGCCCGGAGCGCCCGGGCGCCGCGGGCGAGCGGACGGCCGTCGAGCTCCACCGCGCCGGCGCCGGCCGGGAGCAGGCCGGCGAGGATCGCGAACAGCGTGGACTTGCCGGCGCCGTTCGGGCCGAGGACGCCGACGATCTCGCCGGGGTTCACCGAGAGCGAGACGTCGCGCAGGACCTCGCGGCCGGCGCGGTGGACGGTGAGTCCACGGATGGACAGGCGCGGGGCGCGGGTCGCCGCGCGCCCTTCGTCCTTCGACTCCGGCCTCGCTGCGCGAGGCCCACGCGCAGGAGCCTCAGGGCGCGCGGCCATGGGAGGCTCCCCGGCTCATCGAAACACGGCCAGGACCGCGAACAGCGCGGTGAGGTACGCGAGCGTCGCGAGGAAGAACCCGCGCGCCCAGGCGCTCCGGCCGCGGAGGCCGAGGCCGGCGTGCACGAGCAGCCCGGCGCCGAGCACGCCCGCGGCGATCCCGTAGCCGCGGCCGATCACCCCCGCGGCGAGCGGCAGGAACGAGACCGCCACGAGCAGGACCGTCGTCGCGAAGATGGCCCTCCGCGTCGCCGGCTCGCCGTGGGCGCGGGCGAAGACCGGGAGGCCGGCGCGCGCGTAGTCGTCCTCGAGGTAGAGCGACACCGCGAGGAAGTGCGGCAGTTGCCAGGCGAAGAGGACCGCGAACAGCGCCAGCGCGCCGGCGTCGAGCCGCCCGGTGACGGCGGTCCACCCCATCGCCGGCGGGATGGCGCCGGGCACCGCGCCCACGAACAGCGCCAGCGGCGAGCGGCGCTTGAGCGGCGTGTAGACGAGGACGTACGAGAGGAGCGCCACGAGCGCGAGCAGCGCGGTGAGGGGACCGGCGACGAGCGCGAGCACGGGGATCGCGAAGGCGGGCACGAACACCCCGAGCGCGATCGCCACGAGTGGATCGAGCCGCCCGGCGGGGAGCGGGCGGTCCCGGGTGCGCCGCATCCGGGCGTCGAGGTCCCGCTCCATGAAGCAGTTGAGCGCGTTGGCGGCGCCGACGACGCCCGCCGTGGCCAGCACCGCGAGCACCGCTCGCGCGGGCGAGATGTCGCCCGGGGCGAGCCACATGCCGCCCCCGCAGGTGATCATCACCAGGGACGAGAGCCGCGGCTTGGAGAGGAGGACGACGTCCCGGAGCTGGACGAGCGGCGAGGTCGCGACGCGGGCGGACGCCAGAGCGGTCATGCGCCCCGTGCCTTAGTGGCGGCTCGGACGGGGGTCAACGTCGCGTTGGGGGATGAGATCGAGGGAAGGGGGGCCCCGACGGCTCCGCCGGCGGGGCGGGGCGGCACGCCCCGTAACAGAAACTCAGGGCTCCTCTTCCTCGGCCGTCTCCTCGGCGTCCTCGTCGAGCTCGGCCTCGTCATCGAGCGCCTCGACCTCGATCTCGGCGGGCTTGGGCTCGACGGGGCGCGCGCGCGAACGACGCTCGGACGGAGCCGGGGCCTTCAGCGCAGGGCTCTCGCGCTGATCGGCGCCGCACTTCGGGCAGAGCGGCTCCGGCTTCTTGAGATCGTAGAACTTCGTCCCGCACTTGAAGCAGGTGTGCTTGGTGCCGAGGTCCTTCGCAGGCATCGTCGTTCGCCCCGTGCGTCCGTTCTTGCGTGGGTTTCCTGGGGACGGGGCTTTATCCCAGCGCCGGAGGGCACGTCAAAGAGAATTGCTCGGGCTTCGCCCCCGCCCCGCCGGCGCTCGACGCCGGGAAATCAAGCCGCACGGCTCGACCGGGGCCCGGGCGCCGACTATCATCCCCCGCTCCGCGTGGGCGGGGGGTGAGGCCATCGAAATGCGAGTGGAAACGGCCAGGTTGGAGCGGCGGCTGATCCGCGCCACCGCCGAGGCGATCCGGGACTTCGACCTGGTCGGCGACGGCGACCGCATCATGGTCGCGGTCTCCGGCGGCAAGGACAGCTACACGCTGCTCCACGTGCTCGAGCGGCTCCGCGCGCGCGCCCCGGTGCGGTTCGAGCTCGTCGCCGTGAACCTCGACCAGGGGCAGCCCGGGTACCCGGCGCACGTCGTCGAGGAGCACTTCCGGGCCGTCGGCGTGCCGTACCGGATGATCCGGCGCGACACCTACTCGGTCGTGAAGCGCGTCATCCCGGAGGGGAAGAGCACCTGCTCCGCCTGCTCGCGCTTCCGGCGGGGCATCCTGTACGACGCCGCGGTCGAGCTGGGCTGCACCAAGATCGCCCTCGGTCACCACCGCGACGACCTCATCGAGACGCTGCTCCTCAACGCGCTCTACGCGGGCTCCCTCAAGGCCATGCCGCCGAAGCTCCACGCGCGGGACGGCCGGAACGTGGTCATCCGCCCGCTGTGCTACGCGGCGGAGACGGACATCGCCGCGTTCGCCGCGGCGATGGAGTTCCCCATCGTGCCGTGCGATCTGTGCGGCTCGCAGCCCAACCTGCGCCGCAAGCGGGTGAAGGGGCTCCTCGCGGAGCTCTCGGCCGAGCACCCCGCCGTGAAGGGAAACCTCCTCAATGCGCTCGGGCGTGTGGTGCCGTCGCACCTCCTCGACGCCCGGCTCCTGCGGGCGGTCGAGGGGGCGGCCGGCCCGGACCCATGGGTCGACGCCGAGGACGAGGACGCCTGCGGCCCCGACGAGCTCGTGGCGCTCGGCGGGTCGGCAGGGGGACATCGGGACCACCCGGCGGCCGCCTTGAATCCGGCGCGCAGGTCACCGTAGGATTCCAGGCGGGTGATCTTCGCGTGTGATCGCTGTGGCCGGCGGTACTCCGTCCCGGACGACCGCGTCCAGGGCCGGGCGTTTCGCGTGACCTGCAAGGCCTGCGGCCAGGTCGTCCGCGTCGCGCCGGGCGCCGAGGCGCCGGCGCCTGCCCGGCCCGCTGCACCGGTGGCCGTTGCGCCCCGGGCCGCGCCGCCTGCCGAACCGCCCCAGCGT
>JAEYZK010000164.1 GCA_023428085.1 Pseudomonadota bacterium | reverse complement strand
GGCCCGGAGCGCGGCCGCGTCGCGCGCGCCGGCCGCGGCGGCCTCGCGGGCCTCCCCGAGCGCGCGGGAGAGCGCGAGCGCCCGCGCCCGCTCCCCCGGCGAGAGGTACGCGTTCCGCGAGGAGAGGGCGAGGCCGTCCCCCTCGCGCACGATCGGCATCCCGGCGAGCTCGATCCCGAACGCGAGGTCCCGGACCATCGCCCGGATCACCGCGAGCTGCTGCCAGTCCTTCTCGCCGAAGATCGCCACGTGCGGGCGGGTCAGGTTGAAGAGCTTCGCGACGACCGTCGCCACGCCGCGGAAGTGGCCGGGCCGCGCGGCGCCGCAGAGGCCCTGCGAGACGCGCTCGACCGTGACCCACGTCTCGTGCCCCGGCGCGAAGACGAGCGCGGGGCGCTCGGGCGCGAGCACCCAGTCGATCCCCGCGGCGGCGCACTTCGCGAGATCGCCCGCGAGGTCCCGCGGGTAGCGCGCGAGGTCCTCGCCCGGCCCGAACTGCGTCGGGTTCACGAAGATCGTGGCGAGCGCGAGCCCGCGCCGGCCGCCCTCGTCCGCCCGCCGTCGCGCCTCGCGCAGGAGCGAGAGGTGGCCCTCGTGCAGGAAGCCCATCGTGGGGACGAGCGCGAGCCGCGCGCCGGCGTCGCGGGCGCCGACGCAGCGCGCCTGCCACGCGGCGGGGTCGGTGATGAGCTCGGCGGTCGCCATGGTCCTCCGTTCACACCGGGACGCCGGTCGCGTCCTGCGCGTCGTCCGCCGCGCTCGCCGCGGGATCGGCGTCCGGCACCGGGACGAGCCGGACCGAGCTCGCGTGGAAGCTGTGCTCCTCGGCGGGGAAGGTGCCGGCCTTCACCTCGGCCGCGTAGGCGCCGACCGCCTCCCGCACGGCCTGGCCGAGCGCGCCGAACCGCTTCACGAACTTGGGCGTGAAGGCGTCGTCGAGGCCGAGGAGGTCGTTGAGCACGAGCACCTGGCCGTCGCAGTGCGGACCGGCGCCGATGCCGATCGTCGGGATGGAGAGCTGCGCGGTGACGATCCGGGCGAGCTCGGTGGGGATGCACTCGAGGACGATCGCGTAGCAGCCCGCGGCCTCGAGGGCGCGCGCGTCCCGCAGGAGCTGCTGGGCGCGGTCCGCGTCCTTGCCCTGCACGACGTAGCCGCCGAGCTTGTGGACGGACTGCGGGGTGAGGCCGATGTGGCCCATCACCGGGACGCCGGCCCGCACGATCCGGCGCACGACCTCGGCATAGTCGGCGCCGCCCTCGAGCTTCACCGCCTCGACCCCGCCCTCCGCCGCGAGCCGCGCCGCGGCGCGGACCGCGTCGTCGAGCGCCGCCTGGTAGCTGCCGAACGGGAGATCGCCCACGAGGTGGGCGCGCCCGTCGCCGCGCGCGAGCCCGCGGCGCACGGCGGCGCAGTGGTAGACCATCTGGTCGAGCGTGACCGGCAGCGTCGAGTCGTGCCCCTGCACGACCATGCCGAGCGAGTCGCCGACGAGGACGGCGTCCACCCCCGCGGCGGCGACGAGCCGGGCGGCGGTGGCGTCGTAGGCGGTGACGACGGTGAAGCGCTCGCCGGCCTGCTTCATCCGGCGGAGCTCGTGGATGCTGACGTGCCTGGGGGCCCGGGGGGCCTGGGTGGACATCGTGCATGACCTCCGGTGCAGGCCCGCGGGGGGTCCCGCCCGTTGACGAGGAGCCCGGAATCTAACCGGTTCCGAGCTGCCGTGGCAGCGAAAGCCGGAGCGCTCCTGCGCCGCACCCCGTCACTCGATCCAGCTCGGGTTGTGGCTGGTCGCGTCATAGCGGTCGGTGGTCTTGTACCGCTCGTCGCCGCCCCCCTCCCCCGCCGGCGCGGTGCGCGCGAGCAGCGCGTTCACCTCGTCCTCGGCGAGGGGCGTGAACCCGCGCGCGACGCGCAGCGCCTGCTCGACCCGCTCCATCGAGTCGCACCCGGTCACGGTCACGCTCACCGGCAGGCTCATCGCGTACCGCAGCGCCTCCTCCGCGCCGGCGACGTTCACCTGCGGGATGCGCCCGTCGGCGAGCGGCTTCATGCCGATCACCCCGACGCCCTCCTCGACGAGGCGCGGCAGGAGCTGCCGCTCGAAGCTGTCGAAGTGCGCGTCGAGGACGTTGAGCGGGAGCTGGACCGCGTCCCAGGTGAAGCCGTACGCCCGGGCCGCGTCGAGCATGGCCGCGTGGATCCGCGGGGCCTTGTGGCCGGTGAACCCGAGGAAGCGCGCCTTGCCCGCCGCGCGCGCCTCGAGCAGCGCCTCGATCGCGCCGCCCGGCGCGAACGTCCGCGCGGGGTCGTCGTCCCGGATGACCTCGTGGAGCTGGAGGAGGTCCACGTGCTCGACCTCCAGCCGCGCGAGCGACGCGTCGAGCTGCCGCGCGGCGTTCTCCTTCGACCGGCCGTCGATCTTCGTCATCAGGAAGACGCGCTCGCGGTACCCGTCGCGGAGCGCCCGCCCCATGCGGCGCTCCGACGCTCCGTCGTGGTAGTCCCAGCAGTTGTCGAGGAAGGTGATCCCGCCGTCGATCGCGGCCCGGACGATCCGCAGGCTCTCCTGCTCGTCCGGGATCGCCATGTGGTAGCCGCCGAGGCCGACGATCGAGACGCGCGCGCCCGTCCGCCCGAGCACCCGCTGCGGGAGCGCCGCGGAGGTCCCGCCGGGTCCGCCCCCGCCTCCCGCGCAGCCGACGGCCGGCAGGACGGTGAGCGCCAGGGCGGCGCGGAGGAAGTCGCGGCGGTTCACGGGAGGGATCCCCCCTCCAAACGTAGTCGCGCGGCTGGAGGTGCGGCTCGCCCGGCCGGAGGGCGGGCGGCGGCGGCCGCGGGGCGCGCGGGCTCAGCCGGCCTTCGTGCCGAGCGGCACGTAGTGGCGCGTGCCCTTCCGGTGGCGCGCGATGACCGAGAGCAGGGTCTCGAGGTCCTCGGGCCTGGCCTCGAAGTCGATGTCGCTCGTGTTCACCACGAGCAACGGCGTATCCTCGTAGTGGAAGAAGAAGTCGCGGTACGCCTTCGCGAGCGCGTCGAGGTAGGCGGGGTCCATGCCGCGCTCGTAGTCGCGGCCGCGCTTCCGGATGCGCGCGAGGAGCACCTCGGTCCGCGCCTGGAGGTAGACGACGAGGTCCGGCCGCACGACCCGGGGGTCGAGGTGGTCGTAGATCTGGTGGTACAGCGCGAGCTCCGCCGGGTCGAGCGTCAGGGCGGCGAAGATCCGGTCCTTGGCGAACAGGTAGTCGGCGACCGTGGACTGGTTGAAGAGATCCTGCTGGAGCAGCGCCTGCTGCTGCTGGTAGCGCGAGAGCAGGAAGAAGAGCTGCGTCTGGAACGCGTGCTTCTTCCGCTCCGCGTAGAAGCCCTGGAGGAACGGGTTCTCCTCGGGCTGCTCGAGGACGAGGCGGCCGCCCGTGCGCTCGGCCAGGATCTGGGCGAGCGTGGTCTTGCCGACGCCGATGGGTCCTTCGATCGCGATGTGCCGCGGGCGGTCCATGCCGGAGAACGAGGGTCGAGAGTGGCATGCCGGTCGGACCTTGGGCAACGCGCGCGGCGGCGCGCGCCCGCTCGCCGGGCGCAGGGGGCCCGCCGGCCGGAGCCGAGGCGGACCGCCGCCCTGACAAGCGGATCGTGCCTACCCTGATCGCGGGATCAGAGTTCCCATTGACAGTGCCTGTGGCGTCACGTATCGTCATTCCAGATTTCGCAGTGCGGACGCGGAGGTGCCGGATGGGTAGCCGGGTCGTCACCAGGCGGCAGGAGGCGGTCGAGGCCCCGTCGATTCGCGGAGATCGCGGATCGGAGCCGATCGACCCCGCCTTCCAGCGCGCCATCCTCAAGATCGCCCTCGAGCTCCGGAAGCCGAACGCGCCGAGCTACGAGACGATCGTCCAGGCGACCATCCAGTCCATGCGGCTCGACGAGGCCGGGTTCCGCCGGTACCTCGGCGAGAACGGCGCCCGGAGGATGAACCTCCTCCTCGCGACCGCGCGCACCGGCGGACTCTAGGAGGCCGCCGCGCAGGTTCCACGGGCGCCCGTTCGACTGGTGGGCGGGCGGGCAGAGGGTTCTGCGGATGGGCGCCCGTGGTGTTGGCCTCGCCCGGGAGCGGAGAGGAGCCGCGCCGGGCCCCCAGGGTCACGAGCCGGTGCCGAGCCCCCGCTCCAGCGCCGCCCACTCGGCGAGCGTGAGCGTCTCGCCGCGGCGCCGCGGATCGATCCCGGCCGCGGCGAAGGCCGCCTCGAGCCGCTCGGCGGGCGCGAGCCGCGCCGCCTCGAGCGCGTTCCGCAGCGTCTTCCGCCGCTGCCCGAAGCCGGCCTTCACGAGCGCGCGGAACCGCGCCTCGTCCGCGACCGGATCCGCCGGCGGCCGGAAGCGCGCCTCGAGCACCGCGCTCTCCACCCGCGGCGGCGGCCAGAACGCGCCGGCCGGCACGCGCCGCACCACCGCGACGTCCGCGTGGCGCTGGAGCAGCACGGACAGGAGCCCGTGGTTCTCGTCCCCCGGCCCGGCGGCGAGCCGCTCGGCCACCTCGCGCTGCAGGAGGAAGACCGCCCGGCGGATCGCCGGGGCCGCGTCGAGCAGCGAGAAGAGGATCGGGCTCGAGAGGTGGTACGGCAGGTTGCCGGCGACGGCGACGCGGGGCGCGGACCGATCCGCCTCCGCGCTGCCGTACCGCGAGGCGAGGTCCGGCCAGTCGAGCCGCGCCGCGTCCGCCTCGAGGAGCGTGAGGCGATCGCCCAGCTCGCCGCGCAAGACGCGGACCATGTCCCGGTCCCGCTCGACCGCGACGACGCGGGCGCCGCGCGCCAGCAGGCGCGCCGAGAGGTGGCCGAGGCCGGCGCCGAGCTCGACGACCGTCTCGCCCGCCTGCGGCGCGGCGGCCCGGGCGATGTCGTCCAGCACCTCCGGATCGCCGAGGAAGTTCTGGCCCCAGCTCTTCTTGGCGCGGAGCTCGTACTGGTCGAGCAGGGCGCGGGGCGACGGATAGGCGGGGGTCATGTCCCGTTCACAACCTCCACGCCGGGTCCGCGTTCAGCTCCGGCCCGGCGCGGACCCCGCGGGCGAACGCGTGCGTCCCCGCGACCGCGATCATGGCCGCGTTGTCGGTGCAGAGCTTCACCGGCGGGAGGAACGCGGTCATCCCCTCGTACTCGGCGGCGCGCGCGGCGACCGCGGCGCGCAGCCGGCTGTTCGCGGCGACCCCGCCGGAGAGGACGAGCCGGTCGAACGAGAGCCGGCGCGCCGCGCGGAACGCCTTCTCCACCAGGGCCCGGACGATCGCCTCCTGGTAGCTCGCGCACAGGTCGGCGAGCGCCCGGCCCTCGGGCACGCCGTGCTTCCGCACGTGGTGGAGGAGCGCCGTCTTGAGCCCCGAGAAGCTGAAGTCGAGCTCCGATCCCTTGACGATCGCCTTCGGGAACCGGAGGGCGGCGGGGTCGCCCTCCCTCGCCAGCCGGTCGATGGCGACGCCGCCCGGGTACGGGAGTCCGAGCAGCTTCGCCCCCTTGTCGAACGCCTCGCCCGCCGCGTCGTCGCGCGTGTGGCCGAGGAGCTCGTACTGGCCGAACGCCCGCGCCGCGTAGAGCGAGGTGTGGCCGCCGGAGACGACGAGCCCGAGGTACGGGAACGCGGGCGGCGTCTCGCCGAGGAACGCGGCGACGAGGTGGCCCTCGAGGTGGTTGACGCCGACGAGCGGCTTCCCCCACGCGAGCGCGAGCGCCTTCGCCGCCTGCACGCCCACGAGCAGCGCGCCCACGAGCCCCGGCCCGCTCGTCACGGCCACCGCGTCGATCCCCTCGGGACCGACGCCGGCGCGCGCGAGCGCCTCGTCCACGACCGGCATGATCTGGACGACGTGGTTCCGGCTGGCGAGCTCCGGCACGACCCCGCCCCACCGCCGGTGGATCTCGATCTGCGTCGAGACGACGTCCGACAGCGCCCGCCGCCCGTCCTCCACGACGGCCGCGGCGGTCTCGTCGCACGACGTCTCGATGCCGAGCACTCTCATCGAAGGTCCCGTGAACGAGCCGCCTTCGACGCGCGGCGGCCGTGCGGCCGCTCCGCTCAGGCTGGACGGCCTCGGTCGGACCAGCTTCTAACCCGTCCCCGGGCGCGACGCGAGCGCTACCTCGGCAGCCCCGGCATCCCCGCCCTCCACCACGCGGCGGCGGCGGCGGCCGCGGCGGCGACGAGCGCGCCGACGATGATGCCGGCGCGGGAGCGGCGCGGCGGGACCGGCTTCGCCGCGGCCACAGGG
>JAEYZK010000286.1 GCA_023428085.1 Pseudomonadota bacterium | reverse complement strand
CGCCGACGGCGGCCGCAGGGCCGTGCTCCGCCTCGCGGCGCCGCTGCACGCGCTCGTCCCGTATGCGGTCGTGATCGGCTCGCGCGTCGAGGCCGCGGACGGCCGCGCCGTGCTCGACGCCGCCGGGAGGCGGAGGGCGACGGTCGCGCGGTTCGAGACCGGGCCCTCCGGCGGACCGCCGGCGCGGCCGGTGCTCGCCGAGCTCCGGATCGACGCCGAGACGCCGGAGGCGGCCGGCGAGTACGTCGTCCTCCAGAATCGCGGGGCCGGGACGCTCGATCTCTTCGGCCACCGCCTCGAGAAGCGGAGCCCGTCGGGTGCCGTCACCGCCTGTGCGCTCGGGGAAGGCGTCGTCGCACCCGGCGCCCTCGCGCTCGTGATCGGCGGTGCGTACGACGACCGCTACCTCCTGCCGGCCGGGACGATCGTGGCGTCGTGCGGTGCGACCGCGCTCCTCGGCGGGCTCGCGAACGACCGCTTCCCCGCCCTCCAGCTCGTGGACCCGCGCGGCGCGGTCCTCGACACCGCGGGGGCGCGCGGTGGGCCGGTGTGCGCCATCGCGCTGCGGCTCGACCTCGACGGACCGGACGAGGGGTGGAACTGGGGGTGCGTGGAGGAGGAGTGAGCGGCTGGCTGCAGCGGGGAGGCCCGATCGCGGTCCCCGACGCCGTTCGCCTTCACCCGGCGTTGTCGACGATCCACTTGCCGAGGAGCTCGCCCTTGGAGAGGTAGCCGTCGGCTCCGCACTCCGCGACGAGCTGCTCCATGCGCGCCTTGTCCTCGCCCGAGCAGAAGAGGACCTTGATCGACCGGAACATCGCGTTCTTCTTCACGAACCGGCAGAACTGCGCCCCGTCCACCTTCGGCATGTTGATGTCGAGGAGGATGAGGTCGGGGCGTGTGGCGCGTTTCAGGATGATGGAGGTGGCCTTCTCCACGTCCGGCGCGTACTGGATCTCGAAGCCCTTCGCCTCCAGCTCGTCCGAGAGCAGCCGGGCGACGATCTCCGAGTCGTCCACGATGAGCACCTTCCGCCGGGACTCGACCGCCGCCGCGAAGCGGCGCGGAAAGTCCTCCTCCCAGGGGCTGGCCACGTAGCCGTCGAGCTGCAGGTCCTGGGCGCTGCGGGCGAGCTCCTCGGGCTGGCTCTCGCCGACGAGGAGCACCCGGCCCGCGAAGCCTCGATCCCGGAGCAGGGCGGCAGCCTGGCGCCCCTGCGAGGCGTCCACCAGGAGGGCGGCCGCGCCCTGCGCCTCGGGTACGAGCGCGTGCGCACTCCGCTCCAGGACGACCTGGTGCCCCGCCGACTCGAGCGCCATGCCGGTGAGCTGGAGGAGGATCTCGCTATCGCAGCAGATGAGGACCTTCAAGGCGCGTCCCTTTGGTTCGAGAAACAAGGTACCACCGACTTGCCCCTCCGTCCCAGCCCGGCGGATAATCCCCGGGCGCATGTGGGATCCCAAGGCCGGCTTCGGGCAGCGAATGGACGTCGGGCCCCGCGCCCAGGAGGCGTGGTTCTTCTGCCTCCGGCTCCTGGGCGGCCGCTACGCGTTCGAGGCGGCGCTCGTGACCGAGGTGGTTCGGCTCGGTCCACTCACGCGGTTGCCCGCCGCCCCGGCGTTCCTCGCGGGCGTATTCACTCACCGTGGCGAGGTGCTGCCGGTGCTGGACATCGCCCAGCTCTGCGGGCAGGGCTCCATCCCGCTGCGGCCGTCCACGCGCGCCGCGATCGTGCACTGCGGCCCGTGGAAGGTCGCGGTGGTGAGCGAGTCGGTGGAGGGGCTCATCACCGTGCCGCGGCGGGCGCTCGAGACGCCGCCGGCCGAGTCCACGGGCGTCGCGGAGTTCCTCTCGGGCGTCGCCCAGGATCGGCTGGGCGCGGTCGCCATCCTCGACATGCCGCGCCTGGTCGAGGCGGCGCGCGCGCGGGCGATCCCCGCGGGGGCCTCCGCGTGAGCCTCCCCGGCCCGAGGCCTCGCGCCGTGCGCACGGACCCGGAGCAGAGTGGCGGGAGCTTCCCCTCGCGCGCCGATCTGGACTGGGGAGGCGGGCGCCTCTCCGCGCCGAGGTTCTTCGGCGAGGCGGAGGACGCGGCGCGGAGCGACGAGCGTGCGCCGGTCGCCGAGATCGTCCTGTTCCAGGTCGGCACCCACGTCTTCGCCGCGGCGGTGCGCGACGTCGTGCGCATCGGGACGGTCCGCGATCTCGCGACCGAGGCTCTCGTGCTCACGTCGGCCCTGGGCGCGCCGTTCACGCAGCAGCGCGGGATCGTGGTGGCGGTGCCGGGCGCGGAGCGCGCGCTCGTCGTGGACCAGGTGATCGGGTTCCGCACCGTGCTCGAGGCGGACGTCCAGCCGCTGCCCGCGTTCGCGGCCGCGTGCATCCACTCGGGCGCGCTGTCCGGCCTCGTGGTGCTCGACGAGATGCCGATGCCCTTCATCGATCTTCCCACGCTGCTCGCGGAGCACGCGGCGGGACATGGTTGCACCGGCGCGGTTGCGCCCTGAACGACGAGAGGACCCCGATGGCCGAACCGTTCGATGTCGACGACGAGAGCCCTGCGCAGCAGCCGAAGGGCCGCGCGCCCAAGGGCGAGGCCGGGCGCCTGGTGCAGTTCCTCCACGGCCTGTCCGAGGGGAAGCTCGAGGATCGCCTCGACGTGACGAGCTTCGCCGACCCGGCGCTGCGCGCCGTGGCCGAGCAGGCGAACGCCGCCGCCGGCCGCGCGCTCTCCGACATGAAGGAGGCGCGCCAGCGCATCCAGGTGGTGACCTCCGGGGTGGACGAGGCGATCGAGGCCATGATCCGCCTCGTCATCCAGGGCGACCTCTCCGGCACCCTGCGCCTCGGCGTCTCCGACGCGGCCCTCACGCCGCTCATCGCCGGCATCGGCCAGGTGATGGAGACGCTCAAGAAGTTCGTCACCGAGATCCGCGAGGCGGCGCTCCAGCTCTCGACCTCCTCGGCCGAGGTGCTCGCCGCGGCCACGCAGAACGAGTCCTCCACCAGCGCGCAGGCCTCGGCGATCCACGAGACCACCGCCACCATGGAGGAGCTGAAGGGCGCGTCCCACCAGATCGCGGAGAACGCGCAGATGGTGGCCTCGATCGCCGAGCAGACGCTCGTCGGCGCGCGCCAGGGCGAGGGCGCGATCAAGTCGTTCATGTCGTCGATGGAGAGCGTGAAGGCGAACGCGGTCGAGGTGGACGACGCGATCGCCAAGCTCTCGAAGCGCGTCGAGCGGATCGGGACCGTGGTCGAGGTGATCGACGAGATCGCCGACCGCTCGGACCTGCTCGCCCTCAACGCCGCCCTCGAGGGCGCGAAGGCCGGCGAGGCGGGCCGGGGCTTCTCCATCGTCGCCGCCGAGATGCGGCGCCTCGCCGAGAACGTCATGGAGTCCACGAAGGAGATCAAGAACCTCATCACCGAGATCCGCGAGGCCACGCACGCCGCCAAGGAGGCCTCGGACGGCAACAAGAAGATGGCCGCCGAGGGCGAGAAGCTGGGCGGGCACGCCATGACCAGCGTCTCGGGCATCCTCTCCGGCATCCAGGAGACGAGCGACGCCGCCCGGGTGATCCACCTCGCGACGCAGCAGCAGCGGACCGCCACCGAGCAGGTGGTGCAGTCGATGTCCGAGATCGAGGAGGTCACGCGGCAGGCGCAGGCCGGCTCGAAGCAGGCGACGGGCGCGGCGGCCGAGCTCACCAAGCTCGCCGAGCGGCTCGCCGACCTCGTGAAGCGGTTCAAGGTGGAGTAGCGCGCGGGAGCCCCGGGCGACCGGCCGACCCATGCCCACCGAGGACATTCGCCAGAAGCTGCTCCCGCGCTTCCGCGAGACCACCGCGGATCGCGTGGAGAAGATCTCGGGCGTCCTGCTCGCCATCGAGCGGGGCGCGGCCGACGCCGAGGGGCGCCAGGAGCTCTCGCGCGAGCTCCACACGCTCAAGGGCGAGGCCCGGATGATGGGCTTCGTGGGGATCTCCACCGTCGTGCACGCGGCGGAGGACCTCCTCAAGTCGGTCCCCGACGCGGTGCCGGCGGCGCAGGTGGAGGCGCTCCTCGCCGCCTGCGACGCCATCGTCCCGATGCTGGAGGCGCCGCTGGACGGCGGCGATGCGGCGAAGACGCTCGCGGAGCGGCTGCGGAGCCTCATCGGTGCGGGCGGGAACGGGAAGGAGGCGGCGGCTCCGGCTCCGGCAGCGGTGCCAGCTGCGGCTCCCGCTGCGGGTGCGGCTGCGGCTCCGGCTGCGGTTTCGGCTACGGCTTCGGCTGCGGTTTCGGCTGCGGTTTCGGCTGCGGTTTCGGCTACGGCTGCGGGCTCGAGCGCAGGTACGAGCACGGGCGCGGGTTCCGAGCCTCCCAGGCGCCGCGCGGGGGACCGGGTCGAGCTCCGGGGCGAGAAGCAGACGTCCTCGATCCGCGTGGACGTGGACCGGCTGGACGAGATCGCCGCCCTGGCGGGCGACATGCTCGTCGAGGGTGCGCGCTCGATCCGGCGCTCGAAGGACCTGAACGGCCTCTTCGCGCGGTGGGCGCGGCTCTCCGACCGGATCATCGCCCTCGCCGAGCGGGTGCGGGACGCGCGGAACGTGCGGCTCGTCGAGCAGATCGAGGGCGACGTCCACCTGCTCCGCTCCGACACCTTCCGCTTCGCCCGCCAGCAGAGCGAGGCGGCCTCGACCGCCCACGCGCAGTTCGGCCAGCTCGCCGAGCGCATCGGCGCCGCCCGCCTGATCCCGCTCTCCGGCGTGCTCGCCGCCTTCCCCCGCGCGGCGCGGGACATGGCCCGCGAGCAGGGGAAAGAGGTGGAGTGCGCCGTGAAGGGCGCGGAGACGGGGGTGGACAAGGCCATCCTGCTCTCGCTCAACGACCCGCTCGTCCACCTGGTGCGCAACTCGGTCGACCACGGGATCGAGGCGCCCGAGGACCGGGTGAAGGCGGGGAAGCCGCGCGCCGGCCGGATCGTCATCACCGCCCGGACCGACGGCGACCTCCTCGCGATCACCGTCGAGGACGACGGGCGCGGCATCGACCCGGCCTCGGTCCGCGAGGCCGCGCTGCGCAAGGGGATGATCGCCGATCCGCAGGCGGCCGGCCTCTCCGCGCGGGCGGCGATGGACCTCATCTTCCTGCCCGGCTTCTCCACCCGCGCCGAGGCGGGGGAGACGAGCGGCCGCGGCGTGGGCCTCGACGTCGTCCGCAAGAAGGTGACCTCGCTGGGCGGGTCGGTGCAGGTGGAGTCCGAGCCCGGGAAGGGCACGCGCTTCACGCTGCGGATGCCGCAGTCGCTCTCGCTGATGAAGGTCCTCCTCGTCCGGATCGACGAGGACGTCTACGGCCTCCCCGCCACCGACGTGGACAGCGTGGGCCGGCTCGAGGCGCGGGACATCACCGAGGTGGCCGGCATCCGTGCGGTGCGCTACCGGAACCGGCTCCTCCCGGTGGTCGCGCTCGGGCCGCTCCTCTCGCTGAACGGCGGGCCGCGCTCGAAGCGGCCGCTGGTGGCCTACGTGTGGCACGGCTCCGAGGGCGCGGCGGTGGTGGTGGACGGGCTCCAGGGCGAGCGCGAGGTGGCGGTGAAGGCGCCGGGCGCCTTCCTGAAGGGGCTGCGGTTCGTCACCGGGGCCGCGGCGCTGGAGGACGGCCGGGTCGCGCTCCTCCTCTCGACGCCCGACCTCGTGGCCGCGGCGCGGCGGGTCGCCTCGCCCGCGCTCTCCCGCGGGCGCGAGCGGCGGCGCCTCAAGATCCTGCTCGTGGACGACAGCGCCATCGCGCGCGAGGCCGAGGCGGCGCTGCTCCGCTCGCTCGGCCACGACGTGGACGAGGCGGTGGACGGCGAGGAGGGCTGGCAGCGCCTCCAGGGCGGCCAGTACCACCTGCTCGTCACGGACGTGCAGATGCCGGTGCTCGACGGCATCGACCTCACCCGCCGCGTGAAGGCCACGCCGCGGTTCGTGAAGCTCCCGATCCTGATCCTCTCCTCGCTCTCCGCCCCCGAGGAGCGGCGCCGGGGCGTCGACGCCGGCGCCGACGCGTACCTCGTGAAGGGCGAGCTCGACGCCGAGAGCCTGGCCGCCACCATGGACCGGCTGTGCGGGGTGGGCGGATGAGCGCGGGCGATCGGCCGGTCCGCGTGCTCGTCGCGGACGACTCGGAGCTGTTCCGCGAGATGCTCTCGCGCGTGGTCGAGGAGGACGGCGCGCTCGAGCTCGTCGCCCTCGCCCGCGACGGCGAGGACGCCGCCCAGCTCGTGCGCAAGCTCCGGCCGGACGTCATCACCATGGACCTCGAGATGCCCGACGCCGACGGCTACGCCGGCATCGCGCGGATCATGGCGGAGACGCCGACGCCGATCCTGGTCCTCACCGCGAACCCCTCGCAGGCCGCCGGCTTCAAGGCGCTGTCGCTCGGCGCGCTCGACATCGTGGAGAAGCCGCGGTGCGAGTCGGACCTCGAGGAGTACGGCCACCTGCTCCGCTCCCGCCTCCGGCTCCTGGCGGGCGTGAAGGTGATCCGCCACCCGCGCGGCCTCCGCGAGAAGCGCGCCGCCCCGCCCAAGCGCAGCGAGCGGCCGGAGCTCGTCGTGGTGGGCGCGTCGCTGGGGGGGCCGCGGGCGCTCTCCACGATCCTCCGGCGCCTCCCGGCGACCTTCCCGGTCCCGGTCGCGGTGGTGCAGCACATCGCCGACGGCTTCACCGAGGGGCTCGCGAGCTGGCTCGATCAGGAGTGCGCGCTCTCGGTCGCCGAGGCCGTGGACGGCGAGCCGCTGCGGCCGGGGCGGGTGGTGCTCGCCCCGAGCGGCCACCACCTCCTCGTCGAGCGGGGTCGGGTCCGGCTCTGGGACGGCGCGCCCGTCGAGACCTTCAAGCCGTCCGTCACCCCGCTCTTCGTCTCGGCCGCGCGCGCGTACGGGAGCCGCGCCTGCGGCGTGCTCCTCACGGGCATGGGGCGCGACGGCGCCGAGGGGCTCAAGGTGATCCGCGAGGAGGGCGGCACCACCCTCGTGCAGGACGAGGCGACGAGCGCCGTCTTCGGCATGCCCCGCGCGGCGATCGATCTGGGCGCGGCGGAGCGCGTCCTGCCCCTCGACGACATCTCGCGCGTCCTCCAGGAGCTGGTCCAGTGAGCGGCATCACGCAGGAGCAGGTGCTGGAGCTCGCCGCGATCCTCAAGGAGCGCGTCGGCCTCCACATCCGCGCGGACGGCCACACCGCGCTCCGCATCGCGATGACCGCGCGGCTCGAGGACCCCGAGCCGCCCGCCGCGGACGCGGTCGGGTACCTGAGGCTCCTCCAGGCGCCGCCGGGCGACGAGGAGCTGCGCCGCCTGCTCCCGCTCGTCACGGTCGGGAAGACGAGCTTCTTCCGCGACGAGCGGCAGTTCGGGGCGCTCCAGGCCATCCTGCCCGGGCTCGTCGCCCGCGCGCGCGCCGGCGGGCGCCGCGTCGCGATCTGGTCGGCCGGCTGCGCCACCGGCGAGGAGCCGTACTCGATCGCCATGACCGCGGCCGAGGCCGGGGCCGGCCCGGACGAGGTGGAGATCCTGGCCACCGACGTGAACCCGGAGGCGGTCGCGTTCGCGGCCCGCGGCGCGTACGAGGCGCGGCGCGTCCGGGAGGTGCGCGAGCCGTTCCTCTCGCGCTACTTCGACCCGGAGGGCGACCGGTACGTGGTGCGGGCCGGGCTCCGCCGGCTCATCGGCGCGATCCGGCCGCACAACCTCGTCGCCGGCATCTTCCCGCGGGCGAGCGAGCCGGGCGGCTGGGACGTCGTCTTCTGCCGGAACGTCATCATCTACTTCGACACCGCCACGACGCAGCAGGTGCTCACGCAGTTCCACCACGCGCTCGCCCCCGGCGGCTACCTCTTCCTCGGCTACTCGGAGTCGCTCTTCCGGCTGTTCGAGGGGTTCGAGCTGACCGAGATCGCCGGCGCGTTCGTCTACCGGCGCCCGGAGTCCGCCGTCCGCGCCGGGCCGACCCCGGCCGCCCGCCCGCACCTCGTGCCCATGCCGTCGGCGCCGCCGCCGGTGAAGCACCTCAAGCTCGCGCCCATGGCGCCCTCGCACACGCCGGTCCCGCTCCCCGGCGACGCGTACGCGCCGGCCGCCGGGGCCGAGCCGCCGCTCGCGCCGCAGGAGTACCTGGACGCCGCCGTGGCGCTGTTCGCCGACGGCCGCTTCGGCGCCGCCCGCGAGCTCCTCGAGCGGATGCTCGAGCGCGGCGGCGACAGCCTCGCCGTCCGGCTCACGCTCGCCAACCTCTACGGCGTCCTCCGGCAGAACGACGCCGCCCACCGCTGCTACCTCGCGGCGCTGGCGCTCGAGCCGCTGAGCGCGGAGGCGCACCTCTTCTTCGGGATCCACCTGCTCTCCTGCGGGCAGGCCGAGGAGGCGGCGCAGGAGCTCGCGCGGGCCCTGTTCCTCGATCCCGACCTGGCGCTCGGCCACTACTACCTGGGCCGGAGCCGCGAGGCGCAGAAGGACCTCCCGCGGGCCCGGCTCGCCTACCGGAACGCCGTCGAGGCCTACCGCCGGCGACCCGAGGGGAAACGCCAGGCGTTCCTGGGCTACTATCCCGACATCCCGGAGGACGGGAGCGCGTTCGCCCGCGCGGCGGAGTACGCGCTGGCAGCGCTCTAGGAGAACGCATGGCCGAGAAGCGGCGAATCCTCCTGCTCGACGACTCGCCCATCACGCTCGAGATGGAGAAGGCGGTGCTCGAGGACCGCGGCCACTCGGTCGCGGTCGCCTCGAACCTGCTCGAGTTCCAGGCGCTCCTCGAGCAGTTCCAGCCCGAGGTGATCCTCACGGACCTCATGATGCCGGACATCTCGGGCAAGGACATCGTGCGGGTGCTGAAGCAGGACTTCCACACCGAGAAGATCCCGATCATCCTCTTCAGCTCGCGGCCGGACGAGGAGCTCGCGCCGATCGCCGAGCAGGCCGGGGCGGACGGCTTCCTCTCGAAGTCGCACGGGATCGACAAGCTCGGCGACCTCATCGACGATCTGGTCGAGTCGATCATCTGGTAGGGCGGGCTGCAATTCCTTGCACAACCCGGCAAACGGGTGCAGGCAGGCGGGCCGCGGCGAGGGACCTACATCCGCGTAACCCGCGG
>JAEYZK010000076.1 GCA_023428085.1 Pseudomonadota bacterium | reverse complement strand
GGGGGGGGGGGCCCCGGGGGGCCCGGCGGGGGGGGCGGGGCGGCACGCCCCGTCAGATCAGATCAGCCCGTGGGCGACCATCGCGCGGGCGACCTTGATGAAGCCGGCGATGTTGGCGCCGACCACGTAGTTGCCCTTCGCGCCGTACTCCTCGGCGGTCTCGAAGCAGGTCTGGTGGATGTTCTTCATGATGTTGGCGAGCCGCTTCTCCGTGTACTCGAACGTCCAGCTGTCGCGGCACGCGTTCTGCTGCATCTCGAGCGCGGAGGTGGCGACGCCGCCGGCGTTGGCCGCCTTGCCCGGGCCGTACGCGATCTTGGCCTCGAGGAAGACCTTGATGCCCTCGGGGCGGGTCGGCATGTTCGCGCCCTCACCGACCGCGATGCAGCCGTTCTTGACCAGCAGCGCCGCGTCGGCGCCGCTGACCTCGTTCTGCGTCGCGGACGGCATGGCCACCTGGCAGGGGATCTCCCAGATGTTGCCGCCGGCGTGGTACTTCGCGTGCTTCCGGTACTCGACGTAGTCCTTGATGCGGCGCCGCTCGACCTCCTTGAGCTGCTTCACGAGCGCGAGGTCGATGCCCTTCTCGTCGTACACGTAGCCGTTCGAGTCGGAGCAGGCGACCACCTTGCCGCCGAACTGGTGGATCTTCTCGATCGTGTAGATGGCCACGTTGCCGGAGCCGGACACGACGCAGGTCTTGCCCTCGAACCCGTTGTCGCCGCGGGCCTTGAGCATCTCCTGGACGAAGAAGGTGTTGCCGTAGCCCGTCGCCTCGGTGCGGACGAGCGAGCCGCCGTAGCCGAGCCCCTTGCCGGTGAGCACGCCCGCCTCGTAGCGGGAGGTGAGGCGCTTGAACTGGCCGAAGAGGTAGCCGATCTCGCGGCCGCCGACGCCGATGTCACCCGCCGGCACGTCGGTCGTGTCGCCGACGTACCGCCAGAGCTCGGTCATGAAGCTCTGGCAGAAGCGCATGATCTCGTTGTCGCTCTTGCCCTTGGGATCGAAGTCCGAGCCGCCCTTGCCGCCGCCGATGGGCAGGCCGGTGAGGGCGTTCTTGAAGATCTGCTCGAACCCGAGGAACTTGATGATGCCGAGGTAGACGGACGGGTGGAAGCGGAGGCCGCCCTTGTACGGGCCGATCGCGCTGTTGTACTGGACGCGGAAGCCGCGGTTGACGTGGAACTCGCCGCGGTCGTCCTGCCACGGCACGCGGAAGATGATCTGGCGCTCCGGCTCGCAGATGCGCTCGATGATCTTGCGGTCCTTGAACTCGGGGTGCTTCTGGAGCACCGGCGCGATGGTCTCGAGGACCTCGTGGACGGCCTGGTGGAACTCGGCCTCGCCGGGGTTGCGCTTCAGGACGTCCTGATAGACGGTCTCCAGCCCTGCATCCATCTTCTGAGACATGGTGGTGCTCCCTTTCGGTGTTCCGGCGCGGTCCGGCCGTCGGAGGAGAGGGGCGCAGTATGACCGAAGTGGGGCGGAAAGGTGGACGGGATCGCAGCGTGCGACCGAGCGCCCGACGCCGCGCCAGAGAGCGGGACCCGGCCCGGCTGGCGGAGCGTACACGTCCACCGGAGGGCCGCGGCGCTCGCCGATCCGGAGCGCATCGCGTCTTGCCCCCGCGGACGCCGCCGCGCGCCGCTCGATCGGCGCGCCGTCGTCCCCGGGAAGAGGAGTGGCTCTCGCGTACTACAGGACGGCGTGGGTTGGCAAGGGCGCCGGCCGCGCGCAATCACGCCCGCCCGTACAGCGCCGCGAGGAATCGGAGCCGCTCCGCGGCCCGCGCGTCGGCGGCGCCGGGGCGGACCCGCCACCGCCAGTTGGGCCACTCCGCGCGCGGGAGCCGGCCGTACGACTCCGGGTCGTTCATGCGCGCGTCGGAGTCGAGCGCCAGCACGTCCTGCAGCTGGATCACGGCGAGGCGCGCGGGCGAGGCGAAGCAGGCGCGGATGAGGTCCCAGGCGATGTCGTCGCCGTGCCGCCCCAGGTAGTGCTGGGCGTGCGTGCGGGCGCGCGGGTCGAGCCTCCGCCACCAGCCGACGGCGGTGTCGTTGTCGTGGTTGCCCGGGGAGGCGACGCAGGCCTCGGGGTGGTTGTGCGGGAGGTGCGGGTTCCGCGCGTCGCCGCCGAAGGCGAACTGGAGGATGCGCATGCCGGGGATCCCGGCGGCGTCGCGGAGCGCGATCACGTCGGCGTCGATCGCGCCGAGGTCCTCGGCGCAGAGCGGCAGCCGGCCCAGGTGCCGCTCCACCACCTCGAAGAACCGCAGCCCCGGGCCCGGCACCCACCGCCCCGCGCGCGGGGGCTGGCCGGCGGGGATGGCCCACGCGGCGGAGAGCGCGCGGAAGTGGTCGATCCGCACGAGATCGGCGTGCGCCAGCGCCCGGGAGAGCCGGAGGCGCCACCAGGCGTACTCGTCGCGCGCCATCCACTCCCAGTCGTAGAGCGGCCCGCCCCACCGCGCCCCGTCGCGCGTGAACTCGTCCGGCGGCGTGCCGTTCTGCACGGCGAGCTCCCCGTCCGGCGTGCGCCGCAGGTCGAACACGCCGGGGCTCGCCCAGACGTCCGCGCTGTCCGGCGAGACGTAGATGGGGACGTCGCCGAAGAGGAGGATCCCGCGCGCGCGGGCGTGCGCGCGCAGCGCCGCCCACTGCCGCTCGAACAGGAACTGGAGCGCGACCCCGCGGTCCACCTCCGCGCCCGCCTCCGCGGCCAGCGCGGCGAGCGCGGCGGGATCCCGCGCGCGGAGCGGCGCGGGCCAGGTCCACCAGGGCGCGCCGCCGTGG
>JAEYZK010000072.1 GCA_023428085.1 Pseudomonadota bacterium | reverse complement strand
CCGCCCGCCCCGATCGCCCGCGGGTGCGCGCTCCCACCGGGGTCGCCGCCCCGCCGGCGCGCGACGCAGGGTGTACCATCGCCGTCGTGCGACCGCCGGCGCGCGGCGGGGCCGTCGCACGCGGAGGCCCGATGCGAGCGGACGCCGAGGCGCTCGACGCCGCCCAGGAGCCGCTCCCGGCGTACCGCCGGAGCGCGGCCGAGGTGATCGCGGCGGCGGGCAGCGATCCGCGGGTCGGGCTGCGCGGGGCCGAGGCCGCGGCGCTGCTCGCACGCCATGGCCGCAACGAGCTGCCCTCGGAGCCGCCGATCCCCGCGTGGCGCCGGTTCCTGGCCCAGTTCGCGAACGTCCTCACGATCCTCCTGCTCGCCGCGATCGCCATCTCGTTCGCGGCCTGGTGGATCGAGGGCACCGCGCCGGTCCCTTACGAGGCGCTCACCATCCTGGCGATCGTCCTCCTGAACGCGGCGCTCGGGTTCGTGCAGGAGGGCAGGGCCGAGCAGGCGCTCCACGCGCTCGCCGCCATGGCCGCGCCGACGGCGCGCGTGCTCCGCGACGGCGAACCGCGGCAGGTGCCCACGGCGGAGGTGGTCCCGGGGGACGTCCTGCTCCTCGAGGAGGGGGACGACCTCGCCGCCGACGCGCGCGTGGTCGAGGCCATCGCCCTGCGCGTCGCCGAGGCCGCGCTGACGGGCGAGAGCGCGCCGGTCGCGAAGACGACCGCGGCCCTCGCCGGCGACGTGGGCCTCGGAGATCGGACCAACATGGTCCACCGCGGGACGGCCGTGGCGGCGGGGCGCGGGCGGGCGGTGGTGACCGCCACCGGCCCCGCGACCGAGCTCGGCCGCATCGCCGGGGCGCTCCGGACGGCGCCGGACACGGCCACCCCGCTCCAGCGCGAGCTCGACCGCGTCGGCAAGCTGCTCGGCGCCGCCGTGGTCCTCCTCGCGATCGCCGTCGGCGCCACGCTCCTCGTCATGGAGGACCTCCGGACGCTGCCCGAGCTCGTCGCGGTCCTCGTGCTCGCGGTCTCGCTCGCGGTCGCGGCGGTGCCGGAGGGCCTCACGGCGATCACCACCGTCGTGCTCTCGCTCGGGACGCAGCGGATGGCGCGGCGCAACGTGATCGTGAGGACGCTGTCGTCGGTCGAGACGCTCGGCTCGACCACGGTCATCTGCTCCGACAAGACGGGGACGTTGACGCGGAACGAGATGACCGTCCGGGCGGTCGTCACCGCGAGCGGCGCGGCCGAGCTCTCCGGGACCGGGTACGACCCCGCAGGAGAGGTCCGGCCGCCGGGCGCACCGGACGCCGCGCTCGCGCCGCCGCTGGGGGAGGAGGTCGCGCGGGCGCTCGCCGCCGCCGCGCTCGCGAACAACGCCGCGCTCGTCCAGGAGGACGGCCGCTGGGCGATCCGCGGCGATCCGACCGAGGGCGCGCTCGTGGTCGCGGCGCGGAAGGCGGGGCACGCCGCCGGGACGCTCGCGCGCCGGTTCCCGCGGATCGGCGAGGTGCCGTTCTCCTCGGAGCGGAAGCTGATGAGCACGGTCCACGAGGACGCCGAGGATCCGTCGCGCCTCGCCGTCTTCACGAAGGGCGCGCCCGACGTCCTCCTCGCCCGCTGCGCCGCGGAGCAGGTCGGCGCGGGGACGCGGCCGCTCGACGCCGCGCGCCGCGACGCGCTCGCCCGCGAGGTCGAGCGGCTCGCGGCGTCGGCGCTGCGGACGCTCGGGGTCGCCTGGCGGCCGCTCGCGCGCAGCGAGCTGCCGGGCGCGCCGGGCGAGGAGGTGGAGCGCGGGCTCGTGTTCCTCGGCGTCGTCGGCATGATCGATCCGCCGCGCCCCGAGGCGCGCGCGGCCGTGGCGGAGGCCCGCGTCGCGGGCATCCGGCCGGTCCTCATCACCGGCGATCACCCGGTCACCGCGTCCGCGATCGCGGCCGAGCTCGGGATCGCCGCGCCCGGGGCGGGCGCCGTCACCGGCGCGGAGCTCGAGGCCATGGACGAGGCGGCGCTCCGGGAGGCGGTGCGGGTGACCGCGGTCTTCGCGCGGGTGTCGCCCGAGCACAAGCTGCGGATCGTCCGGGCGCTCGCGGCCGAGGGCGAGATCGCGGCGATGACCGGCGACGGCGTGAACGACGCGCCGGCGCTCAAGGCCGCGCACATCGGGGTGGCGATGGGGATCACCGGCACCGACGTGGCGAAGGGCGCGTCGGACATGATCCTCGTGGACGACGACTTCGCCTCGATCGTCGCCGCCGTGGAGGAGGGCCGCTCGATCTTCGACAACGTCCAGCGGTTCCTCCGGTTCCTCCTCTCGTCCAACGTCGGCGAGGTGCTCACGATGTTCCTCGGCGTGGTGCTCGCCGGCGTGATCGGCCTCGTGCCCGACGAGGGCTCCGCGCTCGTCGTCCCGCTGCTCGCGACGCAGATCCTCTGGATCAACCTCCTCACCGACGCCGCGCCGGCGCTGGCGCTCGGCGTCGAGCCCGCCGATCACGACGTGATGCTGCGGCCGCCGCGGGACCCGCGCGGCGCGGTGATCGGCCGGCGCACCTGGCTCGCCATCCTGCTCGTCGGCGCGGTCATGGCCGCGAGCACGCTGGCGGTGATGGACTGGGGGCTCCCCGGCGGCCTCCTCACCGGCCCGGGCGCGGAGCAGGGGCTGGGCCGCGCGCGGACGATGGCGTTCACGACGCTGGTCCTCGCGCAGCTCTTCAACGTCTTCAACGCCCGGTTCGCGGATCGCAGCGCGTTCCACCGCCTCGGCGCGAACCGCTGGCTCTGGGGCGCGGTGGCGACCTCGGCGGCCCTGCAGGTCGCCGTCGTGCACCTGCCGCTCCTCCAGCGCTCGTTCCGCACCGTCCCGCTCGGCCCGGGCGACTGGCTCGGGTGTCTCGCGGCAGGGAGCGCGGTGCTCTGGGTCGAGGAGCTGCGGAAGTGGGTGGCGCGGGGGCGGGCGGCGAAGCCGAGGGGCAGCGCGGCCCCGCGTCTGGTATCTAGGGGCCGGTGACCCTCCTCCACGCCGCCGAGCTCGGCCTCGCCTACGGCAGCCGGACCATCTTCGAAGGGCTCACGCTCACCCTCGAGGAGGGCGAGCGGGTCGGGCTCGTGGGCGTGAACGGCTCGGGCAAGTCGAGCCTGATGCGCATGCTGGCGCGCGCGGCCGCGCCGGATCGCGGCGAGGTCCAGCTCCGCCGCGGCGCGCTCGTCACGTACCTGCCGCAGGAGCCGTCCTTCCCCGAGGGCGCGACGGTGGCCTCGGAGCTGGAGGTGGCCCGGGCGCCGCTCCGGGCAGCGCTGGAGCGGCACGCGGAGCTGTCGGTCCTCCTCGCGGCGGAGCCCTCGGTCGATTCCGAGCCCTCACGGCACGAGCGCCTGCTCGCGGACCTCGCCGCCGCCGCCGACCGCGTCGAGCACCTCGGCGGCTGGGACACGGCGCACGAGGCGCGCCGCCTGCTCGACCGGCTCGGGGTGAAGGACTGGGATCGCCCGGTGGCCGATCTGTCCGGCGGCGCCCGGAAGCGCGTCGCCATCGCGCGGGCGCTCCTCACCCACCCCGACCTGCTCCTCCTCGACGAGCCCACGAACCACCTCGACGCCGACACGGTGGACTGGCTCGAGGAGGAGCTCGACCGGTTCTCGGGCGCGCTCCTCCTCGTGACGCACGACCGGTACTTCCTCGACGACCTCGTGGACCGGATCGTCGAGATCACGCCCGGCGCCGGCGTCACGAGCTACCCCGGGAACTACGAGGCCTACCTCGAGCAGAAGCTCACCACGGAGGCGCAGGCGGAGCTCGCGCGCCACAAGCGCGACCGCTGGATCGCCGACGAGCTCGCCTGGCTCCGCCGCGGCGTGGAGGCGCGCCGGACCAAGTCGAAGGCGCGGATCGAGCGGGCGAGACGGCTCATGGCCGAGCGCGGCCCGGCACGCCCGAAGGTGGCCGCCTTCCAGCTGGCGCCTCCGCCGCGGCTCTCGCACGTGGTCCTCGAGGCGCGCGGCGTCGCGAAGCGGTTCGGCGGCCCGCCGATCCTCGCCGGCGTGGACTTCACGCTCGGCCGCGGGGAGCGGGTGGGCCTCGTCGGCCCGAACGGCGCCGGGAAGACGACGTTCCTCCGCGTCCTGCTCGGCGAGCTCGCGCCCGACGCGGGCGAGGTGGTGCACGGCAAGCGGACCAAGGTCGCGTACCACGACCAGCACCGGAGCGCGCTCGACCCCGAGCGGACCGTGTACGAGGCCGCGGGCGGCGCGCCGCCCGGCGCGCCCGGCGAGGACTTCGTCGAGCTCTCCGGGCGCAAGGTCGCGCTGCGCGACTACCTCGACGATCTGCTCTTCCCGCCGACCGTGCAGCGCATGCAGGTGAAGGCGCTCTCCGGCGGCGAGCGGAACCGGCTCCTCCTCGCGCGGCTCTTCCTCGAGGGCGCGAACCTGCTCGTGCTCGACGAGCCGACGAACGATCTCGACCTCGTGACGCTGAGCGTGCTCGAGCGGCTCCTCCTCGGCTTCGACGGCTCCGTGCTGCTCGTCACGCACGACCGCTACTTCCTCGACAAGGTCGCGACGTCGATCCTCGCGTTCGAGGGGGCCGGGCGCGTGGTGCGGTACCCCGGCAACTACGAGATGTACCGGACGCTCAAGGACCAGGCCGAGGAGGCGGCCCGCGCCGCCGCCCCGTCGGCGTCCCCGCGCGCCGCCCTCCGCGCGGCGGAGCCCGCGGCCGCGCCGCGCCCGCGGAGGCCCGGCAAGCGCTCGTTCAAGGAGCAGCGCGAGCTCGAGGGCATGGAGGCCGCGATCCTGGCCGCGGAGGAGCGGAGGTCCGCGCTCGAGGCGACGCTCGCCGATCCCGCGACGTACCAGAAGGACGGGGCGGCCGTGGCGGGGTTGAAGGCCGCGCTCGAGCAGGTCACCGCGGAGGTGGAGCGGCTGTACGCGCGCTGGCAGGAGCTGGAGGGGATGGGGACGGGGTGAGGCGCGCCCGCGGGGGGACGGCGCGGATCACCTCACCGCGCGCACTCCCGCACCTCGGGCGAGCGCTCGAGGAACTCGGTGAAGAGCGCCCGCCACGGCCCCCACTCGTGGCCGCCGGGGACGCGGAGGACGCGCTCGCGCGGGAGCGCCTCGGCGAGGAGCGCGCTCGCGTCGCGGAGCCGACGGTCCTCGGTCCCCCAGCCCAGCCAGATCACCGGGCCGGGGAGCCCCTCGACGGCGACGCCCTTCAGCCAGCGCCAGAGCTGCTCCTGGAAGTTGTCCCCGTCGGACGGCGCCGCCGGCGGCGCCGACCAGCCCGCGAGCCCCCCCGCCCGCTCGATCTCCTCGAGCAGCTCCCGGTCCCCGAGGTACGGCGCGAGCGCGAGCACGCCGTTCACCTGGCCCGGCCGCTGCGAGGCGTAGAAGAGGCTCGCGAACCCGCCCATCGACGGGCCGATGAGCCACGTCCGCGCGTACCCCTTCTGCCGCGCGGGCCCGAGCACGTCCGCCTCGAGCCGCTCCGCGAAGGTGCCGCTCGTGTGGTAGCCGAGCGTGGCGTCGGCGGCGATGAGGTCCACGGAGAGTCCGCGCGCGCGCGCGAGCGAGACGAACCGCTCCTCGAAGAAGGTTCCGGCCCGGTCGCCCATCCCCGGCAGGAAGACGAAGAGGCACCTCGCCGGACCGCCGGGGAGCACGTCGGCACGCGAGGTCATCGGGACCGGCGCACGGAGCGAGGCGCAGCCGGCGAGCAGCGAGGCGCAGCCGGCGAGCAGCGAGCACGCGAGGAGGGCGGCGAGCCGGGGAGGGACCATGCCGGGAGGCTAGCACGGTGGAAGGGCGCGACCCTCCCCGACCAGCACGGGCGTGAACCCCGCGTCGCCGTCCAGGATCGCGTACAGCCACGAGTCCCGCCACGCGCCGTCCTTGCGCACGTTCTCGCGGAGGCGCCCCTCCCGCTGCATCCCCGCCTTCTCCAGCACCCGCGCGGATCGCGCGTTGTCCACGTGGCACGTGGCCCAGATCCGGTGCATGCGCAGCGTCCGGAACCTGAACTCCACGAGCGCGCGGGCCGCCTCGGTGGCGAGGCCCTGCCCCCACGCGTCGCGGCGCAGGGCGTAGCCGAGGTCGGCGACCCGATCCTCCGCGCTGCGGATCCGGATGCCGCAGGCGCCCACGAGCCGGCTCGAACCGCGGAGCTCGATGCCGAGCTCGAACGTCCGCCGCGGCGTCTCCCAGCGGGTCGGCACGGCGTCGCGGAGGAACGCCTCCGTCTGCTCCGGCGTGTTCGGCCCCCACGGCATGTACCGCGCCACCTCGGGATCCGAGGCCCACTCCTGGACCGCCGGTGCGTCCTCGAGGGCGAGCTCGCGGAGCGCGGGGCGCGGAGTCGCGAGGCGGAGGTCTGCGAGCGCGGGCGTCATCGCTTCAGCGCCTCCCCCGCGGCGACGCCACCCCCGCCCGCAGGAACGGCCGGAGCTCCGCCCACGTGAACGTCGCGTCGAAGGCGCCGTCGGCGTACGAGGCGATCTGGTACGGCGAGAAGTGCACCTTCGCGCCATCGGCGGTGAAGCCCCAGTGCCCGTGCTGGAAGGCCTCCTCCGCCAGGAGGCGCGGCATCGCCTCCTTCCCGGCGGCGCGGAACCGCTCCTGGACGAGCGCGACGAGCTGCGCGCGCGCGGCCGGCTCGGGCGCGAACACCTCCTGCGGCCCGAGGAGGCGGCCCGTCACGAGGTCGAACGTGAAGAGCTCCGTCAGGCGATGCGGGTGGGCCGCGCCGGGGGTCTGGCCGCCCGTCTTCCGCTCGCACGTCACGAACCGAGCGTCCTTCCAGAGGATCGAGGAGAACCGGAAGTACTCGGCGGCGTCGGCGTCGGGTTCGCCCGGGGCGAAGCACTCCGCGCGCCGCGGGTTTTCGGCGAAGAGCGCGTTGAAGGCCGTGGCCCCCGGGAGCGCCGTGGCGTGGAGCTCCGGCCAGGAGATGTCCACGGCCTCGCATCCCCACTTGCTTTCGAGCTGGCTCCTCATCACGAGGATCGCGTCCGGGACCGGTCCGACCGCCTTCTCGAGCGCGCCGACCCGCTTCCGGTACAGGGTCCGGAGGCACCTCACCCGCTCCGCCCGCGCCGCCGACGCGCGGGCGCCGGCGACGCACGCCCGGCGCTGCACGAGCCATGCGCGCTGTACGCCCTGCTCCGCCTCGCGCTGCGCGTCGTCCGCGGCCAGCCCCATGCGCCACGAGGACAGCACCGCCGTCCGGCGCTCGAGGCCAGCGAGCTCGGGGAGGTCGCAGACGAGCCGCTCGTCCGGGGCCGCCGCCGTCGCGCAGTCGAGGCCCGGCGGCGCGGAGCCGTTCGAGAGCGACGTCGCTGCGAGCGCTGCCGCGGAGACGAGGGCGAGCATGCGTGACCCTCCATCGAGGCGATCCGGACCGGAGCCCCATTCTACCCCCGGCTCGGGGCGTGCCCACGTCGCCTGGGAGCGGCACGCGAGGACACCGCCCCCTTGGGGGCGCACCACGTCGGACGCGCACACCTCGGCGCGCCCCAGGACCTCGGTGCCGGGGGGCGGCAGTCAGCGACGCGCGGTCGCCTGATCCAGCGCGCGGAGCCAGCGTTCCTGCTCGTCCGGGGACAGCGCGTCCACGTCGCGAACGAAGCCCTGGACGAGCCGGCTGCGCGAGGGCCCGTCCGTCGCGGCGACGATCCCGGCGATGCGGTCGTCGAGGCTCGCCGCGGCGGCCGCGGAGGGCTGGCCGGCGGCGGTCGCGCGGTCGAGGGCGGCGAAGGCGGCGGGCTGCTCGTCCAGCGGCAGGCGCGAGAGCGCCTCGATCGCCGCCGGGAGCAGGCCATCGCGCTCGCTCCCCGGAGCGGCGGCGCCGATCCCGGCGACGACGTCCGCCGCCGTGC
>JAEYZK010000003.1 GCA_023428085.1 Pseudomonadota bacterium | reverse complement strand
CTGCCCCGCCGCGCGCGGACCGGCGGGCGACTGGCCCAGCGCGGCCGCCGAGGTCCGGAGCGCGCGCGCCGCGGCGGTGGCCGCGCTCGACGCGTACGCGTTCACGCTCGACGGGGACGACGCAGCGCGCCGCGGGATCCGGACCGATGGGCTCGTGGTCGTGCACCGGGGGGTGGTGACGTACGAGCGGTACGGGCGAGGGTTCGGGCCGGCGACGCCGCACCTCGCCTGGTCCGTCGCGAAGAGCGTGACCCAGGCGCTGGCCGGCGCCGCGGTCGCGCGCGGCGCGCTCTCGCTCGACGACTCGATCTGCGCGCACCGCGCCGGGGTCGAGGCGGGGCGGTGCGCGATCACGGTGCGGAGCCTGCTCGCCTCCGCGTCCGGGCTCGCGTGGACCGAGCGCTACGAGGGGCTCGGGCTCCAGTCCTCGTCGGTGCTGGCGATGCTCTACGGCGAGGGCCGCCGCGACATGGCCGCCTTCGCGCTCGCGCACGCGCAGGAGGCGCCGCCGGGCACGCGCTGGAACTACTCGTCCGGCGACGCGGTCCTCCTCGCGGCCACGGCGGAGGCGGCGATGCGGCGGGCCGGGGCGGGGCCGGACTGGCCGTACGAGGTCCTCCTCGGGCCGCTCGGGATGACGCGCGCGACCTTCGAGCGCGACGCAGCGGGCACGCTCGTCGGCTCGTCCTGGTTCTACGCGACGCCGCGCGACCTCGCCCGGCTCGGCTGGCTCTTCCTCGAGGACGGCTGCTGGCAGGGGCGGCCGCTCCTCCCCGCCGGCTGGGTCCGCGCCGCGACGCAGGTGAGCGCGGCGTACCGGACGCCCGGCGGCGCGCGGCGGGCGCGCGACGGCGCGTACGGCTGGGGCCTCTGGATGAACCGGCCGGTCCCGGAGGTCGGGCTGGCGACGCCGTGGCCCGCCGCGCCGGAGGACGCGTACGCCGCGCGCGGCCACTGGGGGCAGGCCGTCGTCGTGGTCCCGTCGCAGGAGCTGGTGATGGTCCGGACCGCCGACGATCGGGACGCCTCGCTCGATCTCGGGCGCCTCGTGGCGCTCGCGCTCGCGGCGGGGAGGCTGCCGTGAAGCGGCGCTGGGGGCGCCGGGCCGTCGCCGCGGCCGCCGTCCTCCTCGTCCTCCTCGCCCTGGCGGCGCTCGGCGCGCTCGGGATCCTCCCCGGCGTCAACGGCCGGTACCGGAGCTCGACGCCGGCGCTCGCCGCGGCGTACCGCGCCAAGGAGACCTGCTCGTGCGTCTTCGTGCAGGGGCGCGACGAGGCGTACTGCCGGGCGTGGACCGTGGCGAGCCCCGACCTCGCGCGCGCCGAGGTCGATCGCGCGGCGCGGCTCGTCCGGGCGCGCGCGCTCGGGCGCTGGTCGGCGCGGGCCCGGTACGTGGACGCGCGGCGGGGGTGCGTGCTGGAGTGACGGAGCGCCGCCCCGGCGCTCGCTTCGCCCGGCGCGGCGCGAGCGGACGGGAGAGGCCGCTCGCGGGGCGAGCGGGCGCCGGCCGGGGGATCAGTCCTTGCGGACCCGCGCCGGCAGCACGGGCTTCAGGATCTCGCGCGCGCTCCGGATCATCTCCACGGTCGTGTCCCAGCTCACGCACGCGTCCGTGACCGAGCAGCCGTAGCGCAGCGCGGCGAGGTCGGCCGGGATCGGCTGGCTCCCCGCCTCGAGGAAGCTCTCGATCATGAGCCCCACGATCGAGCGGTTCCCGTCGCGGATCTGGTGGACGACGTCGCGCAGCACGAGCGGCTGGAGCTCGGGCTTCTTCCAGGAGTTGGCGTGCGAGCAGTCGACGACGATGTTCCGCGCGAGCTTCGCCTTCGCCAGCGCCTCCTCGGCCATGGCGACCGAGACCGTGTCGAAGTTGGGCCGCCCGCCGCCGCCCCGGAGGACGAGGTGGCCGTAGCGGTTGCCGCGGGTGCGGATGATCGCGGAGCGCCCCTGGAAGTTGATGCCCAGGAACGCGTGCGGCTGCGCCGCCGAGACGATCGCGTTCACGGCGGGCTGGACGTCACCCTCGGTGGAGTTCTTGAACCCGACCGGCGTGGAGAGGCCGGAGGACATCTCGCGGTGCGTCTGCGACTCGGCGGTGCGCGCCCCGATCGCCGTCCACGCCACGAGGTCGCCGTAGTACTGGGGCGAGATCGGGTCGAGCGCCTCCGTCCCGGAGGGCAGGCCGAGCTCGTTCACGTCGAGCAGGAACCGGCGGGCGCGCTCCATCCCCTCGTCGATCCGGAACGAGTCGTCCATCCGCGGGTCGTTGATGAACCCCTTCCAGCCGACGGACGTGCGGGGCTTCTCGAAGTACACCCGCATGACGAGTACGAGCGTGTCCGACACCTCGTCCGCGAGCGCACGCAGGCGGCGGGCGTAGTCGAGGCCGGCGACGGGGTCGTGGATGGAGCAGGGGCCCACGACGACGAACGCCCGGCGGTCGCGCCCGTCGAGGATGGCCTCGACGGCGCGGCGGCCGGAGAGCACGGTGGCCACGGCGCGCTCGGTGAGCGGGACGCGCGCCTTCACCTCGTCGGGCGAGGGCATCACCTCGACGGCGAGGACGTTCAGGTTCTCGGTCTGCTGCATAGGTCGGTCTCTTCCCCGGGGGCTGGGGGAACAGACATACTAGAGCCGCGCGTTTCGCGCATGCCCGGCGACCCAGGTTTTCGCCGGCCCGTGTCGAAGAAAGGTGTGCGTGGCCTCGGAGCTGGTCCTCGGGATCGATCTCGGATCGACGTACTCCACCGCCGCCGTCGTCATCGACGGCCGCTTCCAGTACGCGCTGGACGGTCGCGGCGAGGCGTCCATCCCGAGCGCGGTCCACTTCCCGAAGGCAGGGCCGCCCGTGGTCGGCTCCGACGCGGTGCGGCTTCGCGCCACCGACCCGGCCAACACGGTCGTGGGCATCAAGCGCGTCGTCGGCCGGCCCGCGGACTCCCCCGCGGCGCGGCTGCTCGACCAGACCGCGGCCTTCCGCGTGAAGGCGCAGGGCAGGGGCGAGGTCTCGGTGGTGGTCCGCTCCGGCGAGCACACCGCGTCGGAGGTGGCCTCGCTCATCCTGCGGCACCTGCGCGAGCGCGCCGAGGAGCGCTTCGGCTGCCGCATCGGCAAGGCGGTCCTCACCGTGCCCGCCGCGGCCGGCGCGACGGTGCGCGACGCGATGATCCGCTGCGGCCGCATGGCGGGCCTCGAGATCGTCCGGCTCGTCTCGGAGCCCTGCGCGGGCGGGGTCGCGCGCGGGATGGGGGCCGCCGGCGTGGGATCGGCGCCGGTCCTCGTCTACGACTTCGGCGGGGGCACGCTCGACGCGACGGTGGTGCAGCGCGACGGCCTGAAGCTGCGCGTGCTCGCGTCCGGCGGCGACGATTGCCTGGGCGGCGACGACCTCGACGCCGCCTTCGCGCGCTGGGTGGCGAACGGGGTCTACCGGCAGCACGGCGTGGACGTGACCCGCGACGTCGTCGTCTGGGACCGCATCCAGCGCCAGTGCGAGCTCGTGAAGCGCGCGCTCTCGTCCGCGCCCGAGGCGCGCTACCAGCTCCGCGACGCCTTCGCGGTGGGCGGCCGCGTCCAGCACCTCGACTTCATGGTCCGGCGCGACCACCTCGCGCCGCACTGGGCGGAGCTCGTGGACCGGTCGATCGCCGCCGCCGCCCAGACCCTCGACCGGGCCGGGCTGGGCGATCTCTCGCGGCTGGGAGCGGTGCTGCTCATCGGCGGGACGACGTTCGTGCCGCAGGTGCGGGTGGGCGTCGCCCAGGCGTTCCCGCGGCCGTGCGTGCTCGAGGACGATCCCCAGACCGCGGTCGCCCGCGGCGCAGCCCTGCTCGCGGCCGAGCCGACGCTGCTCGCGGACTGACGGGCGCCCCATCGGGGTGCCGGTTTGCCTCCAGGCGGGCGAACCTCCGATTGATGGGCATCAGCGCGGACGTTACGTTCCCCCGCAACCTGTGGGAAATTCTGCGCGCCTGCGGGTTGTCTCCGATAGGCGTTCGCCGTCACTACCCCCTGGCTCCCGCATCCAACGCACGACCTCGAGGACCGAAATGGCACGCGCCGGAACGACCGCTGACCTCCGCCGACCCGGACGCTGGGTCTGGGGCGCGGTCGCGTCCCTGCTTCTCCTCGGAGCCTGCCAGCGGGATCGTGTCCGGACCTACCTCGTCGAGAAGGAGCAGGGCGCGGTGCCCGCGGCGGCCTCCGGCGCGGCCGCGCAGCCCGCCGCCGCCGAGGGCGGGATCCGGTGGACGCTCCCCGCGGGCTGGCAGGAGCGGCCCGGCGGCGGCGACATGCGCCACGCGACGCTCACGCCCCCCGGCGCGGAGGCGGAGGTCACGGTCGTCCGGCTCTCGGGCCCGGCGGGCGGCGAGCTCGCCAACGTGAACCGGTGGCGCAACCAGCTCGGCCTCCCGCCGCTCGGCGCGCCGGAGCTCGCGCCGGCGCGCAAGGTCCTCGGGACCGCGGCCGGGGAGCTGGCCGTCTACGACTTCACCTCGACCGGTGCGAAGCAGCTCCGCACGGTCGCCGGTCTCACCGCGGTGCAGGGCGAGACCTGGTTCTTCAAGCTGACGGGCGACGCCGACGCCGTCGCCGCCGTCCGCCCCGCCTTCCTCGATCTCCTCGGGAGCCTCCGCCTTGAAGCCCGCTAGCCAGTCCGCCCCGGCGCCGACGGCGCCTCCCCCGGCCTCGTCCGCGCGGCCGGCGTCGTGGCTCAGGCCGCTGTGGGACGCGGTCACCTCGCTCAAGCTCACCATCGTCTGCCTCTCGGTGCTCATGGTGCTCGTGGTCGCCTGCACGCTCGCGCAGGTGCGGCTCGGGACCTGGGGCGCGGTCGAGATCTACATGCGGAGCTGGCTCGTCTGGTGGGACGTGCCGCGGACGGTCCTCTCGATCCCCGTCTTCCCCGGCGGCGCGCTCACCGGCCTCGTGCTCATCGTGAACCTCGTCGCCGCCCAGCTCCGGCGGCTCGAGCTCTCGTGGAAGAAGTCGGGCCTGTGGGTGGTGCACCTCGGGCTCATCCTGCTCGTCGCCGGCGAGTTCATCTCGGCCGTGTACCAGCGCGAGCACCAGCTCCTCTTCGAGAACGGCCAGACCGTCAACTTCGTCACGAGCCCGACCAAGGCCGAGCTGGCGATCGTCGATCGCAGCGATCCGCGGCACGACCAGGTCTTCAGCATCCCGCAGTCGATGCTCCGGCCCGGGGCGGTGGTGCAGGTCCCGGGCCGCCCGCTCGCCTTCCGGGTGAGGGAGTTCCACGCGAACGCGCAGGTCGGCACCGTCGATCGCGGCATGGGCATGGCGAGCGCCGGGCTCGGCCCCGAGCTCGTGGCCCGCGGCGTCCCGCGGACCTCGCGCGACGACGAGCGGAACATGCCGGCCGTGATCCTCGAGCGGGTGGGGGCGGCGGCGGGGAGCGGGCCGGAGACGTGGCTCCTCTCGACCTGGCTCAACCGCGCGCAGCGGCTCGAGCACGAGGGCCGGACCTACGACCTCATGATGCGCAGCGAGCGCGAGTACCTGCCGTACGCGCTCATGCTCAAGAAGTTCAGCCACGACCGCTACCCCGGGACGAACATCCCGAAGAACTTCTCGTCCGCGGTCTGGCTCACCAACCCGCGCACCCGCGAGGCGCGCGACGTGCTCATCAAGATGAACCAGCCGCTCCGCTACGGCGGCAAGACGTTCTACCAGGCGAGCTTCCAGGGCGAGAACGTGTCGATCCTGCAGGTGGTCGAGAACCCCGGCTGGCTCCTCCCGTACTTCTCCTGCCTGCTCGTCGCCGTGGGCCTCGTCGCCCACTTCGGCATCTCGCTCGTCCGCTGGGGCCGCGGCCAGACCGCGCGCCGCGCGCAGGCGGCCCTGGAGGCCACGCCATGAAGCTCGAGAAGATCCTCCCCTGGGCCGCGGCCGGCCTCGCCGTGGTCCTCGTGGGCGCGTCGCTGGTGCCCGCGCGACCGGTGAACGGCTTCGACCTCGCCGCCTTCGGCCGGCTGCCCGCCCTCGAGGGCGGGCGCGTGAAGCCCCTCGACAGCGTCGCCCGGAACGCGCTGCTCATGCTCCGGCAGAAGTCGAGCCTCAAGGCCGAGGTGAAGGGCGCGGACGGCGCGTCGGAGCAGGTCAAGCTCACGGCCAGCGCGTGGCTCCTCGACGTGCTGTTCCGGCCCGCGCGCGCGGACGCCTACCCGGCGTTCGTGGTCGACGATCCCGACCTGCTCGCGCTGCTCGGGCTCGAGCAGGAGGGGAGCCGGACCTACGCGCGGTTCCAGGACCTGGTCCCGCACCTCGACGCCGTCGAGCGGCAGGCGATGATCCAGCCGACGGACAACGATCAGCGGCGCGTGCAGCGCGCGGCGCAGAACCTCGCGGAGCGCGCCTCGCTGTACGGCAAGCTCAAGGTCTCGCTCCAGCTCCCCGGCACGACGCTCGCCGACGAGCTCGGGAAGGGCGGCCCCGCCGCGGCGCGGAACCTCCAGGCGATGGACCAGTTCGCCCAGTTCCGCCCGCTGCCGCCGGCGGCGGGCGCGAAGCCGACCGACTGGCGGACGGTGGGCCGCGGCCTCGCCGCGGTCGCCTCCGGCCAGCGCGACCCCATCCTCGAGGGGTGGGCGAGCCTCGGCAAGGCGTGGACGGCCGGCGACGCCGGCGCGTTCAACGCCGCCGTCGCGTCGATCGCGCAGCACGTCCGGGCGGCGAACCCGGCCGGCGCGCGCCAGGGGGTCCTCGAGTCGATCTTCAACCGGGCCGATCCGTTCCTCACGGGGTTCATGCTCTACATGCTCGCGCTGCTGACGGTCTTCGCGTCGTGGCTCGCGCGCCCGGGGGGGCTCCGGTCGGCGGCGCTCGTGCTGCTCGTCGCGGGCGCGGTGGTGCAGACCGTCGGGATCGCCGCGCGCGTGGCGCTCCAGGGCTACCCGCCGGTCACGAACCTCTACTCGTCCGCCGTGGTGGTGGGGTGGGTGGCGGTGGTCGTGGGCATCCTGCTCGAGGTGCGGTACCGGCGGGGGTTCGGCACGCTCGCCGCCGGCGCCGTCGGCGCGGCGACGCTGATCATCGCCCAGAACCTCGCCACGAGCGGCGACACGATGGAGATGATGCGGGCGGTGCTGGACTCGAACTTCTGGCTCGCCACCCACGTCATCACCATCGTCATCGGCTACGCGGGCACCTACCTCGCGGGCTTCCTGGCGATCGCCGCGACCGCCTACCGGCACCTCGCGCCGAACCGCGACCGGCGCGACGATCGGCTGCTCGGGTCGATGATCTACGGGGTCGTGTGCTTCGCCCTGTTCTTCAGCTTCGTGGGCACGGTGCTCGGCGGCATCTGGGCCGACCAGTCCTGGGGGCGGTTCTGGGGCTGGGATCCGAAGGAGAACGGCGCGCTCCTCATCGTGCTGTGGACCGCCATCATCCTGCACGCGCGGTGGGGCGGCTACGTGCGCGAGCGCGGGATCGCCGCGATGGCGATCTTCGGGAACGTCATCACGAGCCTCTCCTGGTTCGGCGTGAACATGCTCGGGGTCGGGCTCCACTCGTACGGCTTCATGGACGCGGCCACGTTCTGGCTCGCCACGTTCTGCGCCTCGCAGCTCCTGCTCATGGGCGTGGCGCTCCTGCCCGAGCGGTTCTGGAAGGCGGAGAGCTGGCGGGCGTCCCCCGCGCCCCCGACGCGCGACCCGGCGACGCCGGCCGTTCACTCACGGTAGCGATCGCCCATGCACTCGATGGCACGCCGTCCCCGACGTACGGGACCGTGGGTGCGGCACCGCACACCCCGGGTGGGCCCAGACTGCCCCTCGCGACCTGCAAGCGCCGGTTTTCCGGTCCGTGCGCGCGGGCACGCCCCCTGCTCCCGATCGAGTCCGGGAGCGAACGTGAGCCAGGTTCTCCTCGTCGAAGACGACCCCATCGTCCGGACCGCCTACATGAAGGTGCTCCGCACCTCGGGCCTGGAGCTGGAGACGGCGTCGGACGGAGTCGAGGCGCTCGAGAAGGTGCGGGGCGGCGCCTTCGACGCGGTCGTGTCCGACATCAACATGCCGCGCCTCTCCGGGATCGAGTTCCTCCAGCGCCTGCGCGAGCTGGCGCTCGACGTCCCGGTGGTGCTCGTCACCGGCGGGCCCGCGCTCGAGACCGCGGTGCGCGCGGTCGAGTTCGGCGCGTACCGGTACCTGACGAAGCCCGTGGACATCGAGGCGCTCGCCACGACGGTGCGCGGCGCCGCGGAGGCCGGGCAGCGCGCCCGGCAGCGCCGGTCCGAGGTGACGCCGCTCCCCATCCCCCTCCGCGCGGTCGGTCCGAGCGAGGAGGAGCTGACCTGCGCGCAGCACTTCGAGGAGTCGCTGCGGCAGCTCTGGATCGGGTTCCAGCCGATCGTGGACTGGGGCCGCCGCGGGCTCTTCGGCTACGAGGCGCTGGTCCGCTCCGATGGGCCGCTCGCCCGACCGAACGACATCCTCACCGCGGCCGAGAAGCTGGGCCGCCTGGCCGATCTCGGCCGGGCCATCCGCAGGCGCGTCGCCGCGCAGGCGAGGTCCGTCCCCCCCGGCGCGCTCCTCTTCGTGAACCTCCACGCGCGCGACCTCGAGGATCCGGAGCTGCTCGACCGCGCCTCGCCGCTCGCGCAGGTCGCCCACCAGGTCGTGCTCGAGATCACCGAGCGGACCGCGCTCGAGGAGGTCTCGGACATCGCCGCGCGCGTCGAGCGGCTCCGCGAGATGGGTTACCGCCTCGCCGTGGACGATCTCGGCGCGGGCTACGCGGGCCTCGCGAGCTTCGCGAGCATCGAGCCCGACGTGGTGAAGCTCGACATGTCGCTCGTGCGCGGCGTGGACGTCTCGCCGCTCAAGCAGAGCGTGGTCCGGTCGGTGCTGGGCCTCGCGGACGAGCTCGGGATCGACGTCATCAGCGAGGGCATCGAGCTCCCCGCCGAGCGCGACACGCTCGCGCTGCTCGGGGGCCACCTGTTCCAGGGCTACCTGTTCGGGAAGCCGGAGCGGGGCTTCCTCAAGCCGAGGTTGTGAAGCGGCAGGGAGTGCGTGCGGAGCGGCGCCCGGTCGGGCAGGGCGCGCTGCGGGGCATGGCGAGCGGGCCGCGGCGCGTCCACCTGTAGCGTGCGGTCCCCCTCCGGACCGGGAGCTCGCCGCATGGCCCCCTCGCTGCCGCTGCTGGTCGTCTCGCTGCTCGCCGCCAACCCTTCCCCCGGTGTCGCTCCCACGAAGCAGGGCCCGTCCAACGCGGAGCGGGCCAAGGTGGGCCTCCTCCCGCGCCGGGTCGCGCCGTCTCGGGTCACCTACCTCGCGGAGGCAGCGCGCTCGCGCGCCGACAGGCGTGAGTTCCCGGAGGCCGGCGCGCCGCCGGTGATCGTCGAGCCGCTCGCGGAGGCGGGCGGAGCGCCTGCCCCTGCGGAGGCGCCCGCGGCGGCGATCGCGTCTCCCGCGAGCGCCGGGCCCCCCGCGGCGC
>JAEYZK010000462.1 GCA_023428085.1 Pseudomonadota bacterium | reverse complement strand
TCCGCGGAAGGCGCCACCGCAGCAGACGTCGTCGCTCGAGGCGTGGCTCGCCCGGATCGAGGAGCTCTGGAAGCAGGGGCTCGGGCCGCGCGCGATCTACGACCGGCTGCGCCTCGAGGACGAGCAGTTCCGCGAGATCCGCGCGACGCTCTCGGCGGTGAAGCGCGTCTGTGTGCGGCTCAAGCGCGCCCGCGGCGTGCGGCCGGAGGATGTCGCGATTCCCGTCGAGACGCCGCCCGGGCTGGTCGCCCAGGTCGACTTCGGTTACGTCGGTCGGCTCTACGACCCGCGCGCCGGCGTGATGCGCAAGGCGTGGGTGTTCGTAATGGTGCTCGGGTACAGCCGGCACATGTTCGCGCAGATCGTCTTCGACCAGACGACCGAGACCTGGCTGCGCCTCCACGTTGAGGCGTTCGAGGAACTCGGCGGCGTGGTCGAGGTGATCGTGCCGGACAACCTCAAGGCCGCGGTGATCCGCGCCGCGTTCGCCATCGACGGGCCCACGGCGCTGAACCGCAGCTACCGCGAGCTCGCGCGCCACTACGGCTTCAAGGTGGACCCGACGCCGGTCTTCGACCCGGAGAAGAAGGGCAAGGTCGAGTCCGGCGTGAAGTACGTGAAGCGCAACTTCTTCCGCGGCCGCTCCGGGCAGGACGTCGCGGTCGTCGCGCCGGAGCTGCACCGGTGGGTGCACGAGATCGCGGGCACGCGCGAGCACGGGACCACTCACCGCCGACCGCTCGAGATGTTCCTCGAGCTCGAGCAGGCGGTGCTCAAGCCCCTGCCGGCCCGCCGCTTCGAGCCGGTCATCTGGAAGGAGGCGACCGTCCACCGCGACAGCCACGTCATCTTCGACAAGCGGCTCTACTCGGTGCCGTGGCGCCTCATCGAGAAGACCGTCTGGATCCGCGCCACCGCCAGCACGATCGCGATCTTCTTCGACGATGGCCGCGTGGCGACTCACGACCGCCGCGGTCACGGCCACCGCAGCACCCGCGACGAGCATCTCCCCGAGCACCGGGCCGACTTGCGCCACCGGAGTCGCAGCTACTGGGAAGAGCGCGCCGAACGCATCGGGCCGGGCGCCGGCGGATTCGTGCGCGAGGTCTTCGACTCCGACGACGTGCTCTACATGCTCCGGACGGTCCAGGCGATCGTCATGCACCTGGAGCGCTTCCCGCGCGAACGCGCCGAGGCGGCCTGCCGCCGCGCGAGCCACTTCGGCACCTTCAGCTACCAGGGCGTGAAGAACATCCTCCTGCGCGCCCTCGACCTCGAGCCGCTGCCGGCGGGCGCGGCTCACCCCAGCTCTCCTCAGGAGAGCTTTCGCTACGCACGGAGCGCCGCCGAGCTCCTCCAGTCCAAGGAGAAGCACCATGAGTCCCACTGACGACCTCGTCCCGATGCTGAAGAAGCTGCGCCTGTCCGGCGTGCTCCAGTCGCTCGAGCTCCGCACGAAGCAGGCAGTCGACGACGACCTCGCGTTGAGCGAGTTCCTCTATCGCCTGCTCGCGGACGAGGTGGAGCGGCGAGAGGCGAAGCAGCTCATGCAGCGCATCCGTCGCGCGAACTTCGAGTACGCGAAGACCATCGAGGACTTCGACTTCACCTTCAACCCGTCCGTACCGAAGGCGAAGGTCCTCGAGCTCGCCACCTGCGCCTTCGTCGAACGCCACGACAACGTGCTCGTGGTCGGCCCGACGGGCGTCGGGAAGAGCCACCTCGCCCAGGCGCTCGGCCACCGCGCCTGCCGCGCCGGCTTCACCGTCGCGTACGTCGGCGCCCACGAACTCCTCGTGCAGCTCCGAGCCGCACGCGGCGACGGGAGCTACGAGAAGCGCCTCCTCCGCTTCACCTCGCCCGACGTGCTCGTGGTCGACGACCTCGGTCTGCGCGGCCTCGCCCAAGACGAACCCGCCGACCTCTACGAGATCGTCCGGCGCCGCTACGAACGCGGCTCGACGATCATCACGTCGAACCGCGCGATCGAGGAGTGGCCGCCGATGTTCGGCAACCCCCTCCTCGCCAGCGCCGCGATGGACCGCCTCCTCCACCACGCGCACATTCTCGTGATCGAGGGCGACTCGTACCGCAACCCGCCGCCGACCCGGAAGCGCAAGGCCCAGCCGGCCGCCGAGGTCGCGGGCTGACCGGCGACCCCGATCAGCTTGGCCGAACCAGCCCGATCACGCCGCTCATGTCGAACTCGCCCACGCCGATGACGCCGAGGTCGCGATCAGTTTCGCCGAACCAGGCGCGATCAGTGAGGGCGAGCCTTGACACCGTGAGCCAGCCGATCTCGCCGCCCTTGGCCGCGGTCTGGGCGTCGTCGCTCTCGGCCTTCGCGAGGGCGGCGAAGTCGGCGCCCTTCGCGCCGAGCTTCTTGAGGATGCCGTCGAGCTTCTTCTTCGCCTCGCCCTCGGCCGCCTTGTCGGCGCCCTTCGCGAGCGCGACGTAGATCTGGGCGACCCGGAACTGGCGCGGGACCTCGAAGGAAGCCTTGCTGGCGTCGTAGCCGGCCTGCACCTCGGCGTCGGAGGGATAGCCCT
>JAEYZK010000385.1 GCA_023428085.1 Pseudomonadota bacterium | reverse complement strand
CGTGGGCACCGCCGCGCGGGTCGGCGCCGGCGACGCGCCGCGCCCGGGGAAGCTCGCGCAGCCAGCGGCCATCGCGAGGACGAAGAGCGTCGCAGCTCCGCCGACCCACCGCGCGCTGCCCACGGCGAGGCGCATCGGCCCTCCGCCGGTCAGGCGGTCGCCTGCGAGGCGCGCCGGCGCCCGGACAGCGCGCCGCCGATCGCGGCCCCGATGAACATGCCGACGTCGGCCAGCAGGACGATCACCCCGGTGGCGAGCCCCGCGACGGCGCCGATCACGGGGAGGCTGAAGGCCGAGAGCACCACGAAGAGGACGACCGCGGTGACGACGGCCGGGAGCACCGCGGCGGCGAGCCCGCGCCCCACGCTGCCGGCCTTGGCGCCCCCGACGGCGCCGCCGACGAGCCCATTGACGCCGGGCAGGAAGAACAGCAGCAGGGTGATCACCACCATCCAGATCGACGCTCCGACCACCGACGAGCGAGCCGCCATGCGCCCTCCTCGCGCTCGAGGCGCTGCTCCAGGAAGGTTGGCCCGGCGCCGCCCGGCGGCAAGCGGCCGCTCGTCCCGGTCGGCCCGCGCTCGCGATCGGCCCGCGACGCCCTCGGCGTTCGTGACTGCGCCAGCCTGGGCGAAGCGACGGGGTAGGATCCTCATCCGCCAGACTTCGTTCGACCACGAGAGGGCCCTGCCCGCGACGATGCACGCGTGGTGCGGCGCGGCCGGCGTCCTCGGACCGCCGGCGCGTTGGGATCGCGCGGCGCCTCCGGGCCGGGCGGGGGATGCCCGGGGAGCTCCGGAGAAGGCCGCCAGGTCGGCGCGGGAGCCTCGGGTTCCGGAGCGGCGCCGCCCGGCGTCTCGGGCGCGGGCCTGGGCTGCGACGGGATCTCCGGCGCGTCCACGCCGGGGCGAGGTTCGTTCGACGTCGTCACGGGCGTTCCCTCCCGAGGAGCTGCGCGTCGTCGACAGGTCGACGAGGCCGAGGTTCTGGCGCGGAGGGCGCGCCGGGGCGCGTCCCATGCCGGCCAGGCCCGATCGGAGCCCCGTGATCAGAGCGCGTGCAGGTGGTTCACGGGACCGCGGCCCCGACCGACGGTGTACGAGCGCCGGAGCCCCTCCGTGAGCCACGCCTTCGCGCCCCGGATCGCCTCGAGCAGCTCGTCGCCGCGCGCGAGGCGCGCGCAGATGGCCGCCGAGAGCGTGCACCCGGCGCCGTGATCGTTGCGCGTGTCGATGCGCGGGCCGCGCACCTCGACCACCCCGCGCGCGTCGCAGAAGACGTCCACGGCCTCCCCCGCGTCGGCGCCACCGCCCTTGACCAGGACCGCCGGGGCACCGAGGGCGTGCAGCTCGCGCGCGGCCGCGCGCAGCTCGTCGAGCGTGCGGACCGGCCGGCCGAGCAGCGCGGCGGCCTCGTGGAGGTTGGGCGTGACGAGCGTGGCCCGCGGGATGAGGTGGGTCACGTACGCGCGCTCGGTCGCCGGATCGACGAGCCGATCGCCGCTCTTCGCGACCATGACCGGATCGACGACGAGCGGCCCGAGCGCGAGCCGGCGCGCGGCGTCGCCCACGGCCTCGACGATCGGCGCCGAGGCGAGCATGCCGGTCTTCGTCGCGGCGACACGCATGTCCGTCGCGACCGCCTCGATCTGCGCGCGGACGAGCTCCGGCGCGACGGCGGACCACGCGCTCACGCCGAGCGAGTTCTGCGCCGTCACGGCGGTGATCGCCGAGGCGCCGTGCAGCCCGTGCGCGGCGAAGGTCCGGAGGTCGGCCTGGATCCCTGCCCCGCCGCCCGAGTCGGAGCCCGCGATGGTCAGCGCGACGCGCACGTCCGCCTCGGCGGGGCGCCCGTTCCGGGATCGTTCACCATTCGCGAGGAGCATCCATCCTCCCTCCGCCGGCATTACCCGGACAGGTTCGTGCGGTCGGCGGCTCCTTCGCCGCCCTCTCAGCCCGGACGACCGAGCTCCCGCGTCTGGCCTTCGCGGTTCCCATATCGCCCGGCAGGGCCGGGCGGTAGCCCCGTGTGCACGGCGCCGGCCGATTCCCTTCCGGGCCCTTGCGCACTGCGTCAACGTCCCGAACGTACTGCCAACGATCACTTCCACTCCAGCAGGGAGCAGGCGCCCAGATGGAATCCGCCGAGACACGGCAGGACATGCCCGCGACCGCGCGCTCCCCCGCGCTCCTGCTGGAGCTGCGGCAGAGCACCCGCCCCGATCACGCCCGGGTGATGGCGTTCGTGACCTTCGCGAGCCGCCCCGGTGGGTCGAGCGAGTACCGCGAGTTCCTCTCGATTCACTACGGGTGGATCCTGGCCCTCGACCGGCGGCTGCAGGAGGCCGCGCGGCAGCACGCGCTGCCCTTCTCCGGACGCCGGCTCCCGCTCCTCGACCGCGACCTCTTCATGCTCGCGGTGCCGCCGGAGCGCGCGACGGTCGAGGCCGACATCCCGGCGCCGCGCTCCCGGGCCGAGGCGCTCGGCTACCTGTACGTGTACGAGGGGTTCCGGCTCGGCTGCCGCGTCCTCGCGCGCCAGGCCCGCGCGCTGGGCGTGGACCCGGAGCGCGGCGCGGGGTTCCTGCGCGGCCTGGGCGCGGGCACGGGGGACGCGTGGCGCGCGCTGGTGGCGGCGCTCGGCCGCGTCCCGCCGGAGGAGCACGCGGCGGTCGTGGCGGCCGCGCGCGCCCTCTTCGAGCGATGGGAGGAGTGGCTCCGCTCGCCCGGCGCCCGCGTGGCGCAGCTCCAGGCCGCAAGCGGCGTCCACCCGGAGCGCTAGCCCCTCGCTCTCCTCACGCCATCCTGCGCGGCGCCTCCGCGAGGATCCGCTCGAGCTCCTCGATCGGCGGCGGCTTCGGCAGGTGTGCGTCGAACCCGGCGGCGAGCGCCTCGTCGCGATCGCGCTGCTGCGCGTAGCCGGTGAGCGCCATCGCGAACACGTGATCGTCCCGCTCCGTCGCCCGGATCGCGCGGATGACGTCGAGCCCGCTCATGTCCGGCAGGCCGACGTCGCAGATGAGGACGTCCGGGCGCCGCGCCGCGACGGCGTTCATCCCGTCCCGGCCGGTGGCGGCGGTGGTCACGCGGTTGCCCGTGAGCTCGAGCAGATCGGCGAGCGTGGCGGCGGCGTCCTCGTTGTCTTCGACGATGACGACGTCGAGCCCGCTGGCGTTCTTCCCGGTCATGCGGCCTCCCTCCGCGAAAGGATCGGGACTCTAGCGCGGGCGCAGGGAAGAGCCCACACCCCCTCGCGCCACCTCGACGGGGCCGAGGCCCACGCCCCGCGGGGAGGGGGTCGGCGGCGCAGCTCCGGGACGCCACGCGCGCCCCAGGCATCGGACGCTGCCGCGCGCCCGGCGCGCGCCCCGGCAGGCGCTCGATGATTCAGGCGCCGCGCGGGAGGGCCGCGCCCTCCGCGGGGCGGAGCGACCGGGCGAGGAGCTGGATGTCCGGCGGCTTCGCGAGGTGCGCGTCGAAGCCCGCCGCGATCGAGCGCTCCACGTCGTCGGGGCTCGCGTAGCCGCTCAACGCGACGAGCCGGAGGTCGCGCAGCGCGGGATCGGCGCGGAGCGCCCGGGCGACGTCGTACCCCGTCATCCCGGGGAGGCCGAGATCGCAGACGACGACGTCGGGCCGGGTCGCGCGCGCGAGCGCGACGCCCTCGGGGCCCGCGCGCGCCACCTCCACGTGGTTGCCCTCGAGCTCGAGGGCCTCCCGGAGCGTCGAGGCCGCGTCGGCGTTGTCCTCGACGACGAGCACGCGGAGGCCCGTGCGCTGCGCCGCGGCCGGCGCCACGAGCGCGAGCCGCGCCGCCCTCCGCCGATCGATGGGGAGACGGACGGTGAACGTCGCTCCGCGGCCCGGCCCGTCGCTCTCTGCGGTGACCTCGCCGCCCTGGAGCTCGGCGAGCCCCTTCACCAGCGCGAGCCCCAGCCCGAGCCCGCCGCCCGCCCGCCCGAGCGTGTGGTCGCCCTGCACGAACGGCTCGAAGAGGCGCTCGCGCATCTCGTGGCCGAGCCCCGCGCCGCTGTCGGCCACCTGGATCGCGACCTGCCCCTCCCCCGCGTCGCGCAGGCGGACCTGCGTCCACCCGCTCCGCGGCGTGAACTTGGCCGCGTTGTGGAGGAGGTTGCCGAACATCTGCGTCAGGCGGGCGGGATCGGCGTACACGAACGGCGGCTCGTGGAGGTCGGCGTGGAGCTCGAGCCGCACGCCCGCCGCCTCGAACACCGGCTGGTGATCCTCCACCACCCGCTGCACGAGGCTCCGGAGCTCCACCCGCTCGCACTGGAGCCGGATCTTCCCGCGCGCGACGCGGGTGACGTCGAGGAGGTCGTCGGTGAGGCGCGAGAGCTGCCGTGCCTGGCGCTCGACGACCGCGACCGCGCGGGTGGCCTGCTCCGACCCGGGCGCGGCGCGCCGCAGGATGTAGAGCGCGTTCAGGAGCGGCGCGAGGGGGTTGCGGAGCTCGTGGGACAGCACGCCGAGGAACTCCGACTTCACCTGGTCCGCGCGCCGGAGCTCCTCCTCGACGAGCTTCCGCGGCGTGACGTCGAGCGCCATCCCGATCAGCCGGACGGGCCTCCCCTCGCGGTCGTAGTGGACGCGCCCCTTGGCGACGAGCCAGCGGATCCCGCCGGAGCGCAGCGGCACCCGCATCTCGGCCTCGTAGTCCGTCCCCCCCTGCTGCAGCACCCGGCGAACGCGCTCCTCGACCGTGCCCCGGTCGTCGGGGTGGAGCGCCGCGAGGAAGCCCTCGTAGGTCACCTCCGCGTCGGGCGCGACCTCGAACAGCGCCTTGCTCCGCGGCGACCACGTGAGGCTCCCGGCCGCGATGTCCCAGTCCCAGATGCCCGCCTCGGCGGCGTCGACGACGAGCCGGAGCTCCTCCTCGCGCTTGGCGAGCGCCTCCTCCGCCCGCTTGCGATCGGTGATGTCCACGAACGCGCCGACCGCTCCGCGCGTGGCGCCGGACGGATCGAGGAGCGGGATCGCCTCTCCGAGCAGGTGCCGCCGCGTGCCGTCGGGCCAGACGAACTCGAGCTCCGCGGCCGGGACCCGCTGCCCCGTCCGCGCGGCGCGCTGGACCGGGAGCTCGTCGTCCGCGAGCAGGCGGTCGTCGCGGTACGCCCGGTACGCGGGGGCGGCGCCGTCCGCGGGCGTGAGCGAGGCGTTGCCGCCAGGGCGGACGCCGGCGACCGCGTTGGCGGCGCGGTTGCCGGTGATGGTCCGCCCCTCGCGATCGTGCGCGATCCAGATCGGCGCGGGCACCACCTCGAGGATCTCGCTGAACTCCTTCGACTGCGCCCGCGACGCCGCCTCGCTCTCCTCGAGCGCGCGCTTCGTCTCCTCCAGCATGCGGACCTGCCCCTGGATCGTGGTCGCGCTCCGGGCCGCCTCCAGCAGGGCGTCGCGGAAGAGCGCCGTGAGGACGCTCACGGCCGATGCGCTGACGACGAAGGTGACGATCGCGAAGAGGGCCGGCGCGCCGAACGCCCAGGCGTCCACCGGCGGGAGGAAGAGGTAGTCGACCGTGGCCGCGGACAGCGCCATGGCGATGAGGCCCGGGCCGCGCCCGCCGACGAACGACCCGACGACGACGGTGAGGAAGAAGAGCTCGAACGGCGCGAGCCCCGGGTCCGGGTGGACCGCGTGCTGGAAGAAGGCCGTGAGCCCCACCAGGAGGACCGGCAGGACGTAGCGGAGCGGCGTCCGGAGCGGCGGGGCGATCGCTCCATCGATCGACCTGAGCAGCCGCTGCGCGACCGCGAATCGGCTCGGCACGACATCAGGAAGCGGCGGCCGGTCGGACCGTCGAGCCACGGGGACCTCGCGGGTGGAATATCCGCGGTCTCGGTCGGGCGCGCATGCGATCCGATGGAGCGCCCCCAACGAGTGGCCAGGAGTTCCCGGGGCGTTCTCCTCACGCCCGCTGCAGCGCCCTCACCCCTCGACGAGCTCGAGGAACGGGTTCACCCCGCTCGCCTCCTCCAGCACGCGGATCGACGCGTGCGGCGCGGCCCGCGCGCCGATCGCGGCCAGCTCCTCGCGCGTGCGGTAGAGGAGCTCCCAGTCGAGGAGGTACTCCATGACCCACCGGTGCACGTGCGGGACCATGTTGCCGATCAGCACCAGGCCGCCCGGTCCGGCCGCGGCGCAGAGGTTGCGGGCGAGCCGGACGGCCGTGGGCTCGCGGAAGTAGTCGAAGAGGCCGGCGGAGTAGACGGCGTCGAACGGCGGCACGCCGTCGAAGAGCTGGAGGTCGCGCAGGAGCCGCCGCACCGACTCGTTCAGGAACTCGATCCGGACGCGGCGCGGGAACCGCGCGTCGGCGAGCGGGCGGAGCCGCTGGAACGCGTGCTCCAGGGCCCGCTTGTCCTGGTCGAAGAGGACGACCTCGAGGTCGACGGGCAGCTCGTCGAGCTCCCCGAGCAGCTCCTGGAGCTCCCGGGCCGGCCCGGCGGCCACGGAGAGGAGCCGCACGGCGCGGCCCGCGCCCGCGCGCCGCTCGAGCAACCCTCGCAGCATTCTTTTCACGAGATCCTTCCGGCAACGCACGGCTTGCGCGGCGGCGGCACGCATGAAGGCGTACCCGAGCGTGCGGGCGAACAGCGTGGCCCCCTCGAAGTCCCGCTCGTACAGGTAGTTCATCACCTCGAAGTCGCCCGCGTAGCCGAGCGGCTTCTGCCTCGCCCGGTGCATCCAGGGCACCTGCAGGACCGCGCCGTGGAGCTGCCGGACCGCGAACGCGCGGTCCGCGGCGGCGTCCGCGGGATCGCCGTCGCGCAGCGCGTCGCCCGCGGCGGTCAGGAGCCGGACCACCTCGCCCGCGACGTCGTCCCGCAGCCGCGCCACGAGCGCGGTGCGCGCGACCGAGCTCTCCCCCTGTCCGACGTGCCAGGGCATCGCCGCCTCCAGCCTGCGCAGCCGGTCCTCGACCTCGGCGAGGTAGAGCGCGAGCTCGGAGACGCGCGCCCGGAAGGAGGTGCCCGCCGGGCGCCACCAGGCCTGCTCCTCGATGCGGAGCCCCGCCATCCCGGGGAGCCAGACCTCGCGGAGGAGGCGCAGCTCGTCCCCGTCCAGCACGCGCGCGCCGAACGACGCCGCCACGACGCGCGCGGCCCCCTCGCCGCGCACGGCGCGGACCTCGGCTGGCCCGGCCCAGAGCACGTACGCGTCGAGCTTCACCGAGAGCGGAAGGGTGCGGCCCGCCGGAAGGCGCGGGAGCGCGGCGCCGCCGAACGCGACGCCGTTGCGGGAGACGTCGAGGAGCGGGCACTCGGCGGTCGCCTCCCGCGCCTGCGCGACCACGGTGCAGCGGAGCGGCGCCAGGTCCGCGGCCGCGTAGCGGTGCGGCCGGAAGGAGAGGACCCGCCCCTCGCCGCCCTCGAGCTCCTCGTAGGTCGTGATCCCGCGCGGCGCAGCGGGCGCCGGAGCGCTCGAGACGCGCACGCCCGTCGCCTCGTCCGGACCCTGCATCGCGCCTCCCCCTGGACGCCGCCCTCGAGGACATTCTGCCGCCGCGCGCCGATCCCTGCTCCGCCGCTCGCCTGGAGGTCCGGCGATCGTGCGGGCGCCCCGGCCCGGCGTGCGCCCGCCGGGGCAGGAATGTTCCGAGGTGCGCGTCGGTAAGGCTCTTGCACCTGGCGCGGCAGCGAGGTGCGGACGCGAGGAGCGGGCGAATGGAACCCACGTGCAGCGAGGCGGCCGCCCGGCCGCCCGAGCAGCGTCGCGCCGCGACCGGCGGCACGCTGAGCCTTCACGATGTGTGCGAGTGGCTGGAGTCCCTCCCCGCGATCGCCTGGCGGACGGACGAGCGCGCGCTGATCGTCGATCGCAACCGGCTCTGGTTCGAGTACACCGGGCGCCCCCGGGAGACCGCGTCGGGGACGGACTGGCTCGACGTCATCCACCCGGACGACCGCGAGCGCGCCGCGCGGGCGGTGCAGGGCGCCGTCGCCGGTGGGGGGACGCTGGACTGCGAGTTCCGGGTCCGCCGGTGGGACGGCGCGTACCGGTGGTTCCTGGCCCGCGCGACGCCGGTGCGCGACGCCGGCGGGCGGGTGACCGGGTGGATGGGCATCGCGACCGACATCGAGGACCGCCGCCGCGCCGAGGAGGCGCTCCGCGAGGCGGACCGGAGGAAGGACGAGTTCCTGGGCGTGCTCTCCCACGAGCTCCGGAACCCGCTCTCGCCGGTCGCCTCGGCGGTCTACATCCTCGAGCGCGTCGATCCCAGCGGGACGCAGGCGCGCCGGGCCCGCGAGATCATCGCCCGCCAGACCCGCCACCTCACGCGCCTCGTGGACGACCTGCTCGACGTCACGCGGATCATCCGCGGCAAGATCGAGCTGCGGCGCGAGCCGCTCGACCTCGGCGACGTCCTGCGGCGCACCGCCGAGGATCACCGGGTGCTCATGGACGAGCGCGGGATCCGGTTCACGGTCGAGCTCCCCGCCGGACCGCTCCCGCTGGAGGGCGACGCCACCCGCATCTCGCAGATCGCCGGCAACCTCCTCCTCAACGCCGCGAAGTTCACGCACCGCGGCGGCGCGGTCACCCTGCGCGTCGTGGAGGGGCCGGGGGCGCACGAGCTCCACGTCGCGGACGACGGGACGGGGATCCCGGCCGACCTCCTGCCGCGCGTCTTCGAGCCGTTCACGCAGGGGCCCCAGGGGCTCGCCCGGACTCCGGGCGGCCTCGGCCTCGGGCTCGCGCTCGTGAGAGGGCTGGCCGAGCTGCACGGCGGCCGCGTCGCCGCGTACAGCGCCGGGCCGGGGCGCGGCGCGGAGCTCGTCGTCACGTTCCCCGTCGCGGCGGCCACCGCCCCACGCCGGGCCCTCGGCCCGCGGGCGGAGCGCGCGCTCGACGTGCT
>JAEYZK010000332.1 GCA_023428085.1 Pseudomonadota bacterium | reverse complement strand
GCGCCGGCCCCCGCGCCGGCGGCGCCCGCCCCGGCGACCCCGGAGCCCGCCGCGCCGCCCACCCGCCACCGGCGCGTCCAGGTCGAGGTCGAGATCGCGGGCGGCTGCCCGGTCCCGGCGGTCCGCGCCTTCCTCGTCGTGAAGAAGCTCGCCGGCCTCGGCGCGGTGGTGAAGTCGTCCCCGGGCGTCGAGGACCTGAAGGCGGGCCGGATCCCGGGCAAGCGGCTCGAGGTCGTCCTCGACACGCCCGAGCCCGTGCCGGTGCTGGAGCGGACCCTCGCCCAGATCAGCGACCTCACCGCCGTCCACGTCCGCAGCGCCGACCAGGCCGCGCCGGCGCCCGCCCCCGCCCCCGCGAAGCCTGCCCCCGCGGCGGACGCGGTCCTCGAGGCGCTCCGCACGGTCCGGGTGCGGACCGAGATCCTCGACGAGTTCCTCGACTCGGTGGGCGAGCTCATCCTCGCCACCGCCCGGATCCGCGAGCTCGGGAAGACCGTCCCGCTGCCCCACCGGACCGGGCTCGTCGAGGGCGTCGATCGGCTCCACGCCATCGTGAAGGACCTGCACGACAAGGTCATGACCGTGCGCATGACGCCGCTCGCGCTCGTGACCGAGCGGCTGCCGCGCGCCGGGCGCGACGTCGCGCGGAAGGTGAACAAGCAGGTGGAGGTCCAGATCCAGGGGGCCGAGATCGAGCTCGATCGCGCCATCCTCGAGGAGCTGTCGGACCCGCTGCTCCACCTCATCCGCAACGCCATCGACCACGGGATCGAGCCGCCCCACCTGCGCCTGCTCGCCGGGAAGGCGGCCGCGGGCCGCATCACCGTCCAGGCGCGCCGCGAGCGCGATCGGGTCATCCTCGAGGTCTCGGACGACGGCCGCGGGCTCGATCCCGCGAAGCTCCGGACGGCGGCGGTGGCGCGGGGGACCCTCACGGACGAGGCGGCCGCGCTCCTCTCCGATCGCGAGGCGCTCCTCCTCGCCTGCCTGCCCGGGCTCTCCACCGCCGAGGCGGTGACCGACGTCTCCGGGCGCGGCGTGGGGCTCGACGCCGTGAAGCGGACGGTCGAGTCGGTCGGCGGCACGCTCGAGATCGACAGCACGGCCGGCCAGGGGGCGCGGTTCACGCTCCGCCTGCCGCTCACGGTGGCGGTGCAGCCGGTGCTGCTCGTGCGGGTGGGCGAGGAGGTCCTCGGCCTCCCCATCGGCAAGGTCCACGGCGCCGCCCAGGTGGCGCTCTCCTCGCTCGATCGCACGCAGGGCGCGCCCGTCCTGCCGTACGATGGCGGCATGGTGCCGGTCCACGACCTCTCCCGCCTGCTCGGGTTCCCCGAGGCGGCCGCGCGGGACGAGCGGGCCGTGGTCGTCGCCGAGGCCGGCGAGGGCGCGCGCGTGGGGCTCGCGGTGGACACGCTCATCGGCCAGCAGGAGGCGGTGCTGAAGCCGCTCGGCCAGCCGCTCGAGAACGTCCCGGGCATCTCCGCCGTGACGGTGCTCGGCAACGGCCGGCCCGTGTTCATCCTCGACGTCCAGCGGCTGGGGGTGGCGTGATGGACCGCGCCTTCGGACCGCGCGAGGTGGACGCGCTCCAGGAGCTCGCGTCGATCGGCTGCGGCCAGGCGATCACCGCCCTCGGGAAGCTCGCGGGGCGGCGGATCGACATGGACGTGCCGGAGGCCTGGGTCGGGGCCGAGACCGGCGCGATCGCGGCGTTCCTGGGGGCGCTCGGCACCGACATCCTCGCCGTGGGCGTGAAGCTCGAGGGGAAGCTCACCGGCGACCTCCTCCTGGCGCTGCCCGAGCACGACGCCGAGGTCCTCGCGGCCATGCTGGGCTTCCCGGTGGGCTGCGGCCCGGGGCAGTGGAGCGGCATGGCCGAGAGCGCGCTGCTCGAGTCGGGGAACATCGTCGGCAGCGCCTTCGTCTCCGCGGTGGCGTCGCTCGTGCGGGAGAAGCTGCTCCTCTCCGTCCCGTCGCTCGTGCGGGGCAGCGGGAGGAAGTGCGTCGAGCAGCTCGTCGCGCACGCAGGCTCGGTCGCGCTCGCCACGCGGTTCACCTGCGAGCGGACGGAGCAGGGGCCCGGGCTCGAGGGGCTCATCCTCGTCATGCCGGACCCGGAGAAGATCGCGGTCCTCGTGGGGCACCTGCTGGCGGGGCAGCGCGACGGGCCGTGAGCCGCCGCGCGCGGTGAGCGCCCGGCCCGCGCGCCCTGTGCGGGCTGTGGCGCCGACGCTCCTATCGTCGCGGGCGGCGCTCGCGCTAGGTTGCGCGCCGCTCGTCGTGGTCTGATCACTCACAGTGCAGCAACCAACTGCGTCTCCGGGGCGTGCCGGCCGAGCGCCGTCCCCGCCCGCGGAGCGTTTCGCGACGGACCCTGGCGTCCGTCGGAGGAGCAAGCGTGACCGTTCGCAACACCTGGCTGGTGGGGCTGCTGTTCGTCGCCGCGGCGTGCGGCGAGGCGATGGAGGATGGAGGGGCCGCGGACGTCGCGGGGGGAGCGGTGACCGCGAACCTCAGCGGCACCCAGGTGTTCGGCACCGTGGTCGAGATGACGGCCGACGCCACGCTCTACGCGGCCGCCGACTACCACTCCACCGTCAAGCGTTCGCTGGCGAAGGGCACGCGCGGGCGCATCGTCCGCACGACCTCCTCGAACGGCTACTACAACATCCGGGTCGGCTCGAAGGTCGGCTGGGCCGCCGGCGCGTACATGAAGGCGGTCTCCGTCCCCAACACCAGCGACGAGCACGCCACCGCGCGCGCCTACTCCGCCGTGGGCTTCTCGTACTACTGGGGCGGCGAGCAGTGGAACCCGACGACGGAGTCCTGGGGCTCGTGCACCGGCAGCTGCCCCGACTGCGATCACTCCGGGTCGTGGGGGGCCGACTGCTCGGGCCTCATCACGAAGGCCTGGAAGGTCGGGAGCTCGTGCTCCGCCCTCACGGACAGCTGCAGCAGCAGGCCGACCGCCGCGGGCTTCCGCGTGACGGATCCGAACGGCAAGTGGAAGAACATCTCCCGCGACTCGATCGCCGAGGGCGACGTCATGGCGTCGACCACGCACGTCGTCTACTACCTGTCGGGCGACGCGTGGAACACCCCCACGGTGATCGAATGCAAGGGGTGCGCGGACGGTTGCGTCAAGAACGCGCGGAGCTTCAGCTCGACCTACAGGACCTCCCGCCGGATCTGGTGATCCGGAGGTTCCAGCCGCCACCCGAAGGCCGCGCGAGGAGCAAGACGATCATGTCGACACGCCGCTTCATCCCCTGGCTCGGGCTGTTCGTCGCCGGGGTCGCCGCGGTGATCGCGGCGCTCCTCCTCCTCTCCCGCGGCGGCTCGACCGCCCCGGGCTCTCTCGCGGCCACCGCGCCGCGGGAGGACCCGGGCGCGTCGCCGGCGGCGCCTGCTCCCCCGGGGCGGGCGCCCCTCCCCGCGGCCGGCGCGCCTCCCCAGGCGGACGCCGCGCCCGCGCGCGCGATGGAGCCGGCGAAGCGCCGGGTGAAGGCGGGCTGGGGGAAGGGGCGCGGGGAGCTCGGGCGCGCCGAGCCGAGCAGCGGCAACCCCGAGGGCCCGACCGCCGTCGCGTGGGACGCGAGCGGGCGGGTGCTGGTGCTCGATCGCGTCAACGCCCGGGTGGTCGCGTACGACGAGCGCGGCGAGGCCGTGGGCCACGTCCCGACCGCGGTCCGTTCCCCGCAGGAGCTCCTGCCGACCGACGACGGGCACCTGCTCGTCCTCGACCGCACGGCGGACCGGACGGTCGCGGTGCACGACGCGCAGGGGAAGCTCGTCGGCGAGCTCCCGATCGAAGGGAGCGGCGTCGAGGACGGCGGGGACGTCACCGGGATGTTCGTGGAGGGCGACTCCGTCTACGTCGAGACGGGGCACGCCGGCCTGGTGCGGATCGGGGACACCTCCGGCCAGCCGGACGCGGAGCGCCCGACGCTCGCCGGCCGGCCCACGCGCGACGGGCGCGCGCTCCTCCGGGCCGAGCTCGTCGATCGCGCCGCCGGGGTCGTGCGCGTGCGGCTCCTCGACCGGCAGACCGGCCAGGAGCGCCTCGCCCGCAACGTGAGCCTGGGCACCCCGCTCTTCGCGATCGCCCAGCTCGACTCGGATCGGAGCGGGCGCGTCTACCTCGCGGTCCACGCTGGGCGTGAGACGCCGTCCGGCGAGGTGGTCGGGGAGGAGCTCCGGGTCGCCTGCCTCGGGCCGTCGCTCGAGCCGCGCGGGATGGCCCGGCTGCCGCCGAACGTGCTCCCGGACGAGAGCTTCCGCGACCTCGCCGTCACGGACGACGGGCGGCTCCTCTACATGCACCGGACCACGGCCGGGGTCACGGTGGACACCTACGCCTGCGCGCCGTAGGCGATCGCTTCCTCCGGCGTTCGATGGCGGTGCACGCCGGGCGGGTCCAGGCTACTCTCCCGGGCCCATGGACGAACGACGACTCCGGGCCCTGCTCGCCCGGGTGAAGAAGGGCGAGGCGAGCCTCGACGAGGCGGTCACCGCCCTGAAGCACGCCCCCTTCGAGCGCCTGGGCGACACCGCCACCATCGACCACCACCGGACCCTCCGCGTCGGGATGCCGGAGGTGATCCTCGCGGAGTCGAAGACCGCGGCGCAGGTCGCGGCCATCGCGCGGAAGCTCGCGGCCCGCGGCCCGCTCCTCGTCACGCGGCTCGCGCCCGAGAAGGCCGGGCCCGCCCGCCGCGCCGTGCGCGGCGCCGTCTACGACCCGGTGAGCCGGACGCTCCGCAAGGGCGCGATGGACGTGCCCGCGCGTGGTCCGGTCGCCGTCTGCTGCGCCGGGACCTCGGACATCCCGGTGTGCGAGGAGGCGGTGGTGACGCTCGAGGTGATGGGCGTCCCCGCGCTGCGGGTCTACGACGTCGGCGTCGCCGGCATCCACCGGCTGCTCGCGCGGCGGCACGAGCTCGACGGCGCGACGGCGGTGATCGTCGTCGCCGGCATGGAGGGGGCGCTCGCCTCGGTCGTGGGCGGGCTCGTGGGGAAGCCGGTGATCGCGGTGCCCACGTCGATCGGGTACGGCGCGTCGCTCGGCGGGATCGCGCCGCTGCTCACGATGCTCAACTCGTGCGCGCCCAACGTGACCGTGGTGAACATCGACAACGGGTTCGGGGCGGCGTTCGTGGCGGGGCTCATCGCGCGGGGGTGAACGCATGGACGATCTCCTCATCCTCGAACCCGTCGGCGGCATCGCCGGCGACATGTTCCTCGCGGCGGCGCTCGATCTGGGCGTGGACCGGGCCCGGCTCGAGGCCGCGCTCGCGTCGCTGCCGGTGGGCGGGTTCCGCCTCGAGGTCACGCACAAGTCGGACAGCTCGATCCACGGGACGCACGTGGACGTCGTCCCGGCGGGCGCGCCCCCGCACGCGCGCGGCCTCCCCGAGATCCTCGACCTCATCGACCGCAGCGCGCTCACGCCGCGGGCGAAGGCCGCGGCCCGCGCGCTCTTCGAGCGGATCGGCCGGGCGGAGGCGAAGGTCCACGGCATCCCGGTGGAGGAGGTGCACTTCCACGAGGTCGGGGCGGTGGACTCGATCGTGGACCTGTGCGGCGCGGCCGTGGCGCTCGACCTGCTCGGCTGGCCGCGGGTCGTGGCGGCGCCGCCGGAGCTCGGCCGCGGCGTGGTGAAGACCGCGCACGGGCCGATGCCGGTCCCGCCCCCCGCCGTGCTCGAGCTCCTCGCCGGGAAGCCGGTGCGGCCCGGCGGCCCGCCCGGCGAGGCGGTCACCCCGACCGGCGCGGCGATCCTCGCGGAGCTGTGCGAGGTCGGGCCGCTCCCGGCGTTCGTCCCCGCCCGCGTCGGCTACGGGCTCGGCACGCGGACCTGGCCCGACCGGCCGAACCTCCTGCGCATGACGCTCGGCCGGCTCGCCGCGGAGGCGCGCCCGGCGGCCGGGCCGGAGGGAGCCCCCGCCGCCGACGCGCTCTGGGTGCTCGAGGCGAACCTCGACGACTGCACCGGCGAGTGGGTGGCGCGCGCCGTCGAGGCGGCGCTCGAGGCCGGGGCGCTCGACGCCTGGGCGGCGCCGCTCACGATGAAGAAGGGCCGCCCCGGGGTGCTCGTCGGCGCGCTCTGCGAGGAGGCGCGGCGCGCGGCGGTGACGGCGGCCCTCTTCGCCGAGACGACGACGCTGGGCGTCCGGCGGCACCGGGTCGAGCGGGAGGTCCTCGGGCGGCGGATCGACACCGTCGAGACCGCGTACGGCCCCGTGCGGGTCAAGGTGGCGCTGCGCGAGGGGCGCGTGGTGGGGGTCCACCCCGAGTACGACGACTGCGCGGCGCGGGCCCGGGAGCGCGGGGTCGCCGTCCGGGCGGTGATGGCCGCGGCCGTGCGCGCGCACGATGGGTGACAGGACGGCGCGCCGGGTATACTGCGCCGCCATGCCCGACCGCCCCGACCCCACCGAGCTCGAGCGCCGCCTCGCCGAGGCCGAGGCGCGGGCGGAGCACGCCGAGCGGCTCGCCACCATGGGCCGCCTCCTCGCCGGCGTCGTGCACGAGATCAACAACCCGCTCACGGCGGTCACGATGTACGCCGACGCGCTCGCCGCGGAGCTGGCCGACCCGGCCGACCGCGAGAAGGCCGAGGCGATCCTCGAGGCCGGGCGGCGCATCCACCGGCTCGCGCGCGAGCTCGTCTCGTACGTGCGGCCGCGGAAGGAGCCCGACGGCACGCACGAGCTCTCCGCGCTCGTGGACGAGGGGCTGCGCCTCTGCCGCTCCGAGCTCAAGGGCTCGAGCGCGCGCCTCGAGCGCGAGGACGCGCCGGCGGCCGTGCGCGGCAAGCGCGAGAGCCTCGTGCAGGTGATCGTGGCGCTCGTCGCCAACGCGACGGCGGCGGGCGAGGGGCACCGGCTCCGCGTCGCGACGGGGCCCGGCGCGGACGGCGCGGTGGTGACCGTCGCCGACGAGGGCAGCGGGATGGAGCCCGACGTGCTCGCCCGCGCGTTCGAGCCGTTCTTCACCACGCGCCCCGAGGCGCGGCTCGGCCTCGGGCTCTGCACGGCGAAGGCCATCGTCGAGCGCCACGGCGGCCGCGTGACGCTCGCGAGTGCGCCGGGCCGGGGGACGACGGCGACGGTGGTGCTGCCGCTGGCGTGACTCGAGCGGATGAGCAAGTCCGCTCGCCCTGAGCCTGTCGAAGGGCGGGCGGATCGGCCGCCAGGGGTCGGCGCCCTACGCCGCGAGCGCGGGCAGGAAGTCGAGGCGGGGGTACGGCGTGCGCGCGGCGCCCTGCAGGAGCAGGGCGTCGGTGCTCGCCGCGTCGAGCCCCAGCCAGCGCTCGAGCACGGTGGCGTAGAGGCTCCGGAAGTCCACCGAGAAGCGGAGGTTGCCGTTGCCGTCGAGGTCCTCGAGCGCGGGGTAGGCGCCGTAGAAGCCGCCGGTGAGGCCGCGGGCGAGGCAGAACGCGAGGCCGGCGGCGCCGTGGTCGGTCCCGTTCTGGTTCTGCTGCACGCGGCGGCCGAACTCGCTCCAGACCAGCACGAGCGTCCGCCGCTGCGCGTTGTCCGCGCCGACGCCGATCGTCTCGAGGTCGTCGTAGAAGGCCGACAGCGAGCCGCCCAGGGCGCGCATCAGGTTCGGGTGATCGACGGCCTGGTTGGCGTGCGTGTCCCAGCCGCCGATGCGCGTGAAGAAGACCTGCGTCTCGAGGCCGGCGGCGATCATCTGGGCGACGAGCTTGAGCTGGCGCGCCAGCCCGCCCTGGAGCGGGCCGCCGTCGAGCCGCCGCAGCGGGTACCGGGCGTCGCCGGGGTAGGGGACCGCGGGGGTGCGGGCGGGGAGCGTGCCCTCGACCCCGAAGGCCCGGGTCGCGTCGAGGAAGGCCTTGCCGGCCCGCGCCGCGACCGCCTGCCCCGGCGGCGCGCCGCCGACGGGGGCGGTGACCGCGGCCTCGTAGCCGGCCTGGAGGAGCGCCGGATCCCAGGGCGCGCCGACGCGGCCGCCGCGGAGCCACGCCGGGTAGACGAAGCCGCTCGGCCCGTTGATCGAGACGAAGGTCCGGTCCTGGCCGCGGAGCGCGACGTGCACGTCGCCCGTCACCGCGACGCCGCGGAGCGCGTCGGCGGCGGGATCGAACGCGGCGTCGGCCCAGCGGCCGAGCCAGCCCGTGCCGTTCGGCTGCGCCGACCCCTGGCCCCAGAGGTCCTGCGAGACGAAGTGCGAGAGGTTCGGGTTGTTCATCCCGATCCCCTGGACCCAGGCGATCCGGCCGAGGTCGGAGAGCAGGCTCATGCCGGTGAAGTCCTGGTGGAGCCCGCAGCCGGGGCCGATCTCGACCACCTCCGCGGCGGGGACCGCGAGCCGCGGGCGCCGGGCCTCGTAGACGGCGCGGCTCCGGCCGGCCGTCGGCGGCATCATGTTGAGCCAGTCGTTCCCGCCGTCGAGGAACACCACGACGAGGACCGGCCGCGCCGGGCGCGGCGTCGCGGGCTGGATGATCCGGTCCTCGGGCGCGCAGCCCGGGAGGCCGAGCGCGGCGGCGCCGGCCACGGCGCCGGCGGCGGACACGCCCTTGAGGAAGTCGCGGCGGGTGAAGGTCGTCATGGGCCGACTCCGCTTCAGTAGAGCTGCGCCGACGGCGAGCAGAGGACGAGGAACGCGAGCGCGCGGGCCCGCCGGCGGCCGTCGTCGTCCCAGGCGAACGCCGTCTCCGGGGGCCAGACGCGGGCGAGCCAGTCGGCCGCGACCGCGTCGGGGATCGGCGCGGGCTGGAGGAGCTGGACGAGCCGCGCGAGGACGGCGGCGGCGCTCGCGGGCGGCGCCGGGAACCAGGCGTCCGGGTCGGAGGGGAAGATCGCCCGATCCACCCCGCCCTGGCGGAAGGTCTCGCCGAGCGCGAGCGCCGCGGCGAGCCGCGTCCGGAAGCGGGCCGTGCCGGAGTTGAGCCAGGCCACGTCCTCCTTCCAGCCGTTCGGACCGGCGGGGTCGAGGAGCCGCATCCCGGCGGCGTCGAAGAAGTCGGCGACGATCGCCCAGGCCGGGAACCGGTTCGTGGCCGCGGTCGCGCCGGCCGCCTGCGCGAGCGGGTACCCGAGCGCGCGCGCGGCGCGCACCGTCCAGGAGACCGGCCCCTCGACGAGCGCGAACCGGTTGGCGGGGTCGAAGAACCACCGGGACGAGAGCAGGCGCTCGAGCGCGACGCGGAGGTCGAACCCGGCGTCGGCGTGGATCATCGTCGCCACGTCGTCGAGATCCGCCTGCGCGGGCGCGCCGGTCACGAAGTGCTGGACGAGGCGGCGCGCGAGGAACTGCGCCACCTGCGGGCCGCGCTGCGGGACGATCGCCCGGAGCACGTGCTCGCCCTTCGCCATCCCCTCGGGCGGCGCGTTCACGTCGGCGAACAGCTGGCCGAGGAACGTCGCCCCGCCGGTGGCGCGGAAGTTGGGCAGCGCGGCCGGCGGCGCCGCCGCGCCGAGGTCGTTCCAGAGGAGCTCGGCGTTGGCCGACCCGTCGTAGACGCGGAAGGTGGCCCGCGCCGCGGTCCGGAAGCTCCCGTCGGGCGGCCGCACGACGTCGGCGGGACGGACGGTGAAGCTCCAGCCGGAGAGCGCGCGGGCGAGCTCGGTGATGTCCTGCTGGTTGTACCCGTTGTCCGCGCCGAGCGAGTAGAGCTCCATCGCCTCGCGGGCGTAGTTCTCGTTGGGGACGTTGTCGCCGTTGGCGCGGTTCAGGACCGAGTCGAGCCAGAGGCACATCGCCGGGTCCTTGGAGATGGCGACGTGCAGGTCCTCGAACCGGGCGAGCCCCAGGGCCCGCAGCGTCTCGAGCTGCTGGAGCATGAGCGCGACCGACTCCACCTTCTGCCAGCCGGTCGCGAAGAGGTTGTGCCAGAAGAGCGCGAGCCGCTCCTGCATCGCGTACGGACCGTACTGCATGCGGAACGCGCAGTACGCCTGCGCGCGGCCGAGGTCGTTGCGCCACGCGTGCGCGCCCTGCACGAGGAACGGGTGCGGCCCCGCGACGGCGGCGGCGCCGCTCCGCGCCTCCTCGTCCACCGGGTCGGCGCGGGCGAGCGCGGCCTCGAACGGCCCGGCGTCCAGCCCGGCGCCGGAGATCCAGGCCGGGATCGCGGTCGCCGGCGGGGTCGCGGCGAGCGTCGCCGCGGCCTCGGGGGAGACGCCGAAGCCGGCGCGGCGGGCGAGGTGCTGGACGTCGTCGGCGGTCCAGTCGGTGATCGGCGTGAGGTCGGCCATGTCAGTCGTCCTTCGCGCCCGCGGCGACCCAGCTCCGGATCGTCTCGACGGTGGGGGCGCACAGGTTCGGGAGCCCGAGCGGCATCCGGTTGCCGTAGGCCTGCCCCGCGCCGCCGGGGTCGTCCTGCGTCACCTTCTCGAGGAGCCACGAGCGCGCGGGATCCCCGGGCGCGATCCGCCTCCATCCGGCCCCCGGCGGCGCGTTCGCGGGCTCGAGCAGGAGCTGCGCGTGCACCGCGCTCGCGTCGAGGCTCGCCGCGTAGGACACCTTCCCCGGCGGCGACGGCGTGCCGTGGCAGGAGATGGCGCTGTTCGCGCCGCACGTGAGCCGCAGCATCGGGAGGACGTGGCCGCGGAAGGTCGGGTGCGCGACGGCGACGGGGATCGGGCAGGTGGTCTCGGGCGGCGGCGGCTCGGAGACGCCGCGGTCGCCCGGGCCGCCGCCGCCGCAGGCGAGCCCGAGGACGGCGGCGGCGACGGCGGCGAAGGGACGGGTCGCGCGCATGCGGCCTCCGGGGGGAAGAGGCTGGTCTAGGCGCGGGCGCGGCGCCCGACCACCGGAAGTGTTTGCTTGCCTGGGGGAGCGCGCGGTTGCGCACACCGACGCACCGGTAAACGGCCGTGGACACCGCCCCGCCTCGGGCTTGCTTGCCTGGGTACGCCCGGCCAAGAACATCGACCTCCAGCCCGAGGCCCACCATGCGCGCGTCCACAGCGGCTCGATCGACCCTCGCCCTCGCCCTGCTCGCCGCGGCCGCAGACGCCGCGGCGCAGAACAAGGCGCCGGGCTTCACCTCGCTCCAGTCGGCGCAGGGGCGCGCGGAGACGCCGGTCGGCGACAGCGAGCGGGCGATGGGCACCTACGCGCTGGTCGTGTTCAACACCCAGCCGTTCGAGTTCCCGGTGAGCGGCGGCGCGGAGCCGATCCCGCTGACGGTGTACACGGTCGGCCTGCGCCACTGGACGAAGCGCCCCCTCCCGCCGTTCCGCAACTGGGGCTGGGACGCGGGCGTGGGGCTCGTCTTCCGCCGGAGCTCCGTGACGTCGCCGCAGGCGGGCGTGCTGGAGAGCGACGAGGGGCCGGCGCTCACGGGGTGGGGGCTCCACCTCGGCCTGCCGCTCGCGGTGACGCACCACCGGCACGCGACCTTCGAGCTCGTGCCGGAGTTCGACGTCATCTACGCGCACGAGAAGCTCCCGGCGCTCGACGCGGGCGGCGACGCGACCGAGTACCAGGGCTGGTCGGCGCGGCTGGGGGCGAAGGCGGGGTTCGAGATCTACTTCGGCTTCGTGGGGCTCCCGCAGCTCGCCATCGAGGCGAGCGTCGCGGCCACGCTCTCCTACGACAGCGTGAAGACGACGGTCGGGCCCATCGAGCGCTCGAACCGCACGTGGGGGATCCAGACGCTCCGCGGCAACGAGCCCTGGTCGATCTTCACGGGCAGTGTCGCGGCCATGTACCATTTCTAGGGGACGCGGCCGGCGGACCCGCCCCCGCCGAGGATGCGGTGAAGCACCGCGAGTGAAGCGGGCCGCCCGGCGATCGAGCGCGGAACCGAGGCAGCTGCCGGCATACCAGGCTGCAGGCGTTGCGCGAACGTCACGGTGGGTGATCGGCGCGCGGGCGAAGCTCGTCGCACAAACCGGAAGGGGCCTTCACAGCCAGCGAGGCCGTCGGCTAGAAGCCACTACATCTCGTCGCGTGGTGGGGTCCCGCCCTGAGGGTCAGGGAACGGAGAACGCATGCACTTCCTGCGGCGCTTGTTCCTGGTTCGCGCCTTCGAGCTGTTCGACGTGGTCGTGCTGGGCGCGGCCCTGCTCGCGGCGAAGACCGCGGCGCTCGCGGCGCCCGACGCGGCGCCGGCGGACGCGCTCGCCGCCGCGCTGCCCGCCCACCCGCTCGTCGCCGGCGCGGCCCTGCTGCTCTCCTGGCACGCGATCTCCGCGGCGTGCCGCCTCTACTCCTCCCGCCGGCTCTCCCAGCTCCGGGCGGAGGTGCGCGACGTCGCCGTCGCCACGGGGTACGCCACCGTCGCCGCGGCCGCGATCCTCGCCGCGCTCGAGGGGTTCTTCTCCTGGGTCTTCGTGGGCGCGTTCCTCGCGCTCGCCCTCGCGGCGCTCGTCGTGAGCCGCCTCATGCTGCGGGCGCTGCTGGTCGAGGTGCGGCTCCACGGGCGCAACCTGCGCCACGTGGTCGTGGTGGGGACGAACCAGGCCGCGCTCGAGTACGCGCGGTTCCTGCGGGAGCGTCCGGAGCTCGGCTACGTGCTCTCCGGCTTCGTGGACGAGCCGGACGCGGCCGGGCGGCTCCGCCCCGTCGATCGGCTCGTGTCCGGCTACGACGGGTTCCCCGCGTTCCTGCGCACGAACGCGGTGGACGAGGTGGTCGTCTTCGCGCCCCTCGCCTCCGCGCCCGAGCGCATCGCGCGGATCCTGGGGGCGTGCCAGGAGCAGGGCGTCGTCGCCCGGATCGGCGGCGACCTCTTCGGCCTGACGCGGGGCGAGCTGGAGGTGGAGCGGACCGAGGGCCTCGCCCACCCGCTCGTCACCATCCACGCGGCCCGGCTCCGGGGCTGGCGGCTCGCCGCCAAGCGGCTCGTCGATCTCGCGGGCGCCTCCTTCGCCCTGCTCCTCGCCGCGCCGGTGCTCCTCGCCGCCGCCCTCGCCATCAAGCTCACCTCGCCCGGCCCGGTCCTCTTCGTCCAGGAGCGGATCGGCCTCAACAAGCACCGGTTCCGCCTCTTCAAGTTCCGCACGATGGTCGTGGGCGCCGAGGGGATGCGCGACGAGCTGCTCGACCAGAACGAGGTGAGCGGGCCGGTGTTCAAGATGCGGAGCGATCCGCGGGTGACGCGCGTCGGGCGGTTCCTCCGCCGCACGAGCATCGACGAGCTCCCGCAGCTCCTCAACGTGCTCCGCGGGGACATGAGCCTCGTCGGCCCGCGCCCCCTGCCGGTCCGCGACTACCAGGGGTTCAACGAGGACTGGCACCGGCGCCGGTTCAGCGTGCGGCCCGGCATCACGTGCCTGTGGCAGGTGAGCGGCCGCAACGACATCCCCTTCGAGCGCTGGATGGAGCTCGACCTCGAGTACATCGAGAACTGGACGCTCGGCCTCGACCTCCTCATCCTCGCCCGCACGGTGCCGGCCGTGGTCCGGGCGACCGGAGTCTGAGCCCCGGCCATGCGCATCGCCGTCTACCACCCGTGGGTGTACGTGAAGAGCGGCCTCGAGCGGACGCTCATGGAGCTGCACCGCCGCAGCCGCCACCAGTGGACCATCTACACGAGCCACTACGACCGCGCCGGCACCTACCCCGAGCTGGCGGAGATGAACGTGGTCGAGCTGCCGCGCGTCTCGGTCCGGCGGCGCTACGGGGCGGTGCTCGGGGCGGCGCGGACGATCGCGTCGACGCGCATCGACCTCTCCGGGCACGACGCCCTCGTCGTCTCCTGCGACGGGCTGGGGAGCCTGCTCACGTTCCGCAACCACGACCTGCCGGTCGTCTGCCTGTGCTTCACGCCCCTGCGCGCCGTCTACGACCGCGCGTACCGGGCGCGCCACCTGGGCAAGCTGGGCGTCTTCAAGCCGGCGGCGCTGGCGTTCGAGGCGGGGTGGAGGCTCGTGGACCGGGCGGCGTGGCGCCACTACGACCACGTCTTCGCGATCAGCGAGACCGTCCGGGCGCGCATCGCCGCGGGCGGCCTGCGGCGCGCGGAGGAGGTCGAGGTCGCCTACCCGGGCATCGACGCCGACCGGATGCGCCCCAGCGACGTCTTCGAGCCGTTCTTCTTCCTCCCCGGCCGCATCATGTGGACGAAGAACCTCGAGCTCGGGATCCGCGCCTTCCAGGAGTTCCGGGCCCGCACCGGGCTCCCGTACGAGCTCCGGATCGCCGGGATGGTGGACGACAAGAGCCGGCCGTACCTCGCCCAGCTCCAGGCGCTCGCCGGCGGCGACCCGGCCATCCGGTTCATCCAGGGCCCGACCGACGCCGGGATGGCCGACCTGTACGCGCGCTGCCAGGCGGTGCTCTTCACGCCCTTCAACGAGGACTGGGGCCTCACGCCGCTCGAGGCGGCGGCGCACGGCAAGCCCGTCGTGGCCGTGAACGCCGGCGGCGCCACGGAGACGGTCCTCCACGGCGAGACCGGGTTCCTCGAGGCGCCCACGCCGGCGGCGTTCAGCCGGGCGATGGAGGCGCTGGCCCGCGACCCCGACCGGGCGCGCGCGATGGGGCGCCGGGGCGTCGAGCAAGCCCGGCGCTTCACCTGGTCCGCGTTCGTCGCGCGGATCGACGACCACTTCACGCGCCTCGAGCAGGCCGGCGCGAGCCTTCGCGCGGTGGGCTGACACCGCGCCGGTAGAGAACCATGACGAAGAGAGCGCTCATCACGGGGATCACCGGCCAGGACGGCAGCTACCTCGCCGAGCTCCTGCTGCGCGAGGGCTACGAGGTGCACGGGCTCGTCCGGCGGGTCGCGCTGGAGGACCAGTCCAACCGGCTGAGCCGCATCAGCGGGGTCCTCGACCGCGTGCAGCTCCACGCCGGCAGCCTCGAGAGCTACCCGTCCATCTTCCGCCTCTTCTCGCGGATCGACTTCGACGAGTGCTACCACCTGGCGGCGCAGAGCTACGTCGCGGAGAGCTACGCGGACGGCTTCTCCACGATGAGCATCAACGTCACGGGGACGCACTACCTCCTCGCGGCCGTGCACGAGCTGCGGCCGAGGTGCCGCTTCTACTTCGCCGGCTCCTCCGAGATGTTCGGGGCGGTGAAGGAGGCGCCGCAGGACGAGCACACGCCCTTCAACCCGCGCAGCCCGTACGGCATCAGCAAGGTGGCCGCCTTCCACCTCGTCCGGAGCTACCGGGAGTTCCAGAACCTCTTCTGCTGCTCCGGGATCCTCTTCAACCACGAGAGCCCGCGCCGCGCGCACGAGTTCGTCACCCGCAAGATCACCTCCACCGCGGCCAAGATCCGCCTCGGCCTCGCCGAGTCGCTCTCCCTCGGGAACCTCGACGCCGAGCGCGACTGGGGCTCGGCCCCCGAGTACATGGAGGCCGTGCACGCCATGATGCAGGCGGACACGCCCGAGGACTACGTGGTCGCGACGGGGGAGCTGCACACCGTCCGCGAGCTGTGCGAGGTGGCGTTCGGCTGCGTGGGGCTCGACTACCGCGACCACGTGCGGGTGGACGAGCGGTTCTACCGGCCCAAGGAGCCGGTCCCGCTCGTGGGCGACGCCTCCCGCGCGCGGCGCGCGCTGGACTGGGCGCCGCGCACCGGCTTCGCGGACCTCGTCCGCGAGATGGTGCACGCCGACCTCGCCTACCTGGAGGCGCGCGGCGCGTCGGAGCGCAGGCTGCGGGCCGTCCCGTGAGCCCTCGATCCCGGCGGAGCGCGCGCGCGTGGGCCCTCCTCGCGGCGCTCGTCGCGTGCGGCGGCGCGGACGGTCCGGAC
>JAEYZK010000327.1 GCA_023428085.1 Pseudomonadota bacterium | reverse complement strand
CCCTTCGGCCTCGCCGCCCGGACGCGCCGGGCCGGCGTCGATCGCGCGCGTGGCGTGGATCCCGGCGGCGACGGCGGCGAAGAGGACGAGGAGGAGCGCGGGGACGAGCCAGCGGCGGAGGGCCATGGACGGCGAGGATACCCCGCCGGCCGGTCGCCGCGCAGGAGCGACCGCGACGGCGGCGCCCCAGCCGTGGCCCGCTCCTGGGCGGACGCGGCCGCGCCCGGCGACGCGCTCCTACATCCCGAGCGACTGCATCACCGCCATCGCCCGCGTCTTCAGATCGGCGGCCTTGACGGTGGCGGCGGCGTAGTCGCCGCCGTTCGCCTGCGCCTGCGCCTCGGCGAGGCCGGACTCGATCGCGGCGACGGCGGCCTGCGCCTCGTCGAGCGTGCTCTGCTGCATGCCGTCGGGGAGCTTCTTGGAGTGCACGAGGCCCTCGAGCCGGCCCTTGATGACGCCCACCATCTGCGGCAGCGGGCCGGCCGCGGCGCCCCATGCGGCCATGACCTCGTTGTGCTTGTCGCCCGCGGCGGCGACGAGGGCGCTCGCCTTCGCGGGGAGCTCGCCGGCGGCGGCGAGCGCGCCCTTGTAGTCCTTCTTCGCGAGGAGCTCCTTCGCGGCCGCCACCGACTGCTCGAGCGCCTGCGTCTCGGCGGGCATGTACTTCCGGGGCACGTCCGTCAGCGCGGCGAGCGCCTGGTCGGCCGCCTGGACGGCGGCCTCCGCGGGCGCCTTCGCCTTGTCGGTGCATGCGACGAGCAGTGAAAGCGCGGCAACGGCGAACGAGAGGCTCTTTCGGTTCATGGCGTCGGGTCCTTTCACGGGGGCGGGGGCCATCCGTCCGTCGGCCCCGCCGGCCGCCTCGCGGCGGCACGCCGTCATACCACCGCGGATCGCGGAGCGGATCTCGCGGCATGATGACCCGACTTGCGAAACCCGCGCGGCCTCGATAGAAGCACCCTCGCACCGCCCCCCGGTGCGACCATGGAACTCCGCTCCTGAGAGATCGACCGCCCCCGCCCGGCTCCCGCCGGTGACGGGACGTCCTGCCGGCGCGCGAAGCTCGTCCCACCGGCCCCGATCCCCGGAGCTCCTCCATGCCGTCCCTCCGCCTCGAGCGGGTCTCGTTCGCGTTCGACGAGTCCGCACCCATCCTCACCGACGCCGACGCGCGCCTCGAGCCCGGCTGGACCGCGCTCGTCGGCGAGAACGGCGCGGGCAAGACCACCCTCCTCCGCCTCGTGGCCGGCGCGCTCGCGCCGAGCTCCGGCGTGGTGCGCCTCGCGCCGCCGCGCGCCCGGGTGGTCCTCTGCCCCCAGACCGTGGACGAGCCCGGCGACGCGCCCGCGCTCGCCGCGTCCGACGACCGGCGCGCGCACCGCCTGCGCGGCGCGCTCGCCCTCGAGCCCGCGGCGCTCGCGCGCTGGGAGACGCTCTCGCCCGGCGAGCGGAAGCGCTGGCAGCTGGGCGCCGCGCTCTTCGCCGAGCCCGAGGTGCTGCTCGTCGACGAGCCCACGAACCACCTCGACGCCGAGGGCCGCGCCCTCCTCCAGGGCGGGCTCCGCACGTTCCGCGGCGTCGGGATCCTCGTCTCGCACGACCGCGCGCTCCTCGAGGCGCTCGCGCCGCGGACGCTGCGGCTCGACGCCGGCGCGCTCCGGATGTACGCGCACCCGTACGGCGCGGCCCGGGCGCTGTGGGAGGCCGAGCGGCAGGAGGCCTGGGACCGGCGGGCCGCCGCCCAGGCCGACGCGCGGCGGGCCCGCGCGCAGGTCGTGGCCGCGCGGCGCGAGGCGGAGAGCGCCGAGCGCGCGTGGACGCGGCGCGAGGGGCTCAAGGGCAACTGGGTGGAGAACAAGCGCGGCGCGAAGGTGCACCGGCTCTCGAGCGCCGCCGACGACGCCGAGCGGGCGATCGGCGACGCGCCGGCGCTCAAGGATCTCGGCCGCTCCGTCTTCCTCGGCTACGAGCGCGCGCCGCGCCCGGTCCTGCTCTCGCTCGACGCGCCCGAGCTGCGCGCCGGGGACGCCCCCGTGCTCCGCGACGTCCACGTCGCGCTCCGCCGCGACGATCGGATCTGGGTCCAGGGCGGGAACGGCGCCGGGAAGACCACGCTGCTCCACGCGCTGCTCGCGCGCTCCACCCTCCCCGCGGACCGCGTCCTCCACCTCCCGCAGGAGCTCGGCCGCGGCGACGGCGCGCGCCTCCTCGCCGAGGTCCGCGCCCTGCCCGGCGAGGTCCGCGGCCGCGTCCTCTCGCTCGTCGCCGCCCTCGGCACCGATCCCGACCGGCTCCTCGCCTCCGCGGATCCCTCGCCCGGCGAGGCGCGCAAGCTCCTGCTCGCCCTCGGCCTGGGACGACACGCGTGGGTCCTCGTGCTCGACGAGCCCACGAACCACCTCGACCTGCCCACGATCGAGCGGCTCGAGGAGGCGCTCGCGGCCTACCCCGGCGCGCTCCTGCTCGTGACGCACGACCCGCGGTTCGCGGAGCGGGTCACGGCGGCGCGGTGGTGCGTGGAGGGCGGCGCGGTGCGGAGCGGGTGAGCCGGCCGCGGCGCGGGCGGCGTCAACGGAGCGCCTCGACGTGCGCGGCGGCTGGCGGACGGCGCCGGTGCAGGAGCGCGAGCGCGAGGTACGCGCCGAGGAGCGGGGACGGACCGAAGCCGAGGAGCGGGACGGGGAACTCGCCGAAGGCGACGACCGCCACGGATGCCGCGAGGTAGACCGCCAGCGCCCCGGCCGCGACCGCGGGCGCGCGCCCGGGGGGCCGCGGCGGGAGGAACGGCGCGATCGCGAGCAGCCCCAGGGACAGGAGCGCCGCGACCCCCGCCGCGGCGCCGAGGTCCCACGCCCTCGCGACGATGTCCTCGACGAAGGGCGCGGGCGGCAGCGGGTCGGGCCGCAACCAGGCGGCCGCGGCGAGCGCCGCGTGCCCGAGCGCGGGGAGTCGCCACCGGACCGGCAGCGGCGTCGCCGCCGCGAGCACGAGCGCCCCGAGGCCGAACGCGGTCGCCTGCCCGGCGTCGGGCTGGAGGACGTGGACGAGCTGCACCGCGAGCAGCACCGCGTGGACGGCGCCGGGCCGGCCGCGCAGGTGGCGGGCGGCGGCGACGAGGAGCCCCGGGGCGAGCAGGGCAGAGGGGTGCAGCCGGACCGGCCCGAGCTCGTACCAGCGCCGCACGCCGTCGATCCCCGGGGTGAGCAGCGTACCGGCCACCAACGTCGCCACCGCCGCGAGGACCGCGAGCACCGCGAGCGCAGGCCAGGCGCCGCGGAAGGATGCGGAACGGAGCGCGAGGTACGCGAGCAGCGCGGCGAGCGCGACGACCGCGTGCAGCCCGGAGCGCGCCGGCGGCGCACCGTGCGCCACCATGACCCCGACGCCGACCGCGATCGGGACGAGGAGCGCCGCCCAGGCCGGGAACCGAAGCCGCCTCAGAGCTTCTTCGTCCGCTGCGAGCGGCCGACGTGCTCGCGCGCGGCGAACTCGCGCGCGGTCTGGTCCTCGTACATCGGGCGCTTCCCGGCCGGCTGCCGGAGCGGCGCCTCGGGCGCGCCCGAGGCGGTGGAGGCGGGGCCGCCCTCGTTGCGGATCTTCCACTCCTCCCAGAGGTTCAGCATGAGCGAGACGTCCCGCAGCGGGAGGTCCTTCTTGAGGTGCGGGAACTCCTCCACGAACCCGTCGTAGAACCGCTGGTAGCGGACGGGCGTGAAGTACCGGAGCAGCGTCTCGCGGCCGTGGGCGTCGACGTCCAGGAACTCGATGCCCATGCCGGTGGCGAACTCCGGATCGTCGATCGCCACCGTGTGCGCGACCTGCGAGCGGATCGCGAGCGGGCCGTCCGGCAGGCCGAGCTCGATGTACAGCTCGAGCCCCTGGCGCAACAGGAAGCTCGAGGCGACGAACGTGCCCCCGAGGCCCAGGTTGCGCGAGGTGCAATACGCCTCGAACTTGAGCCCCTCCGGCCCGCCGGGAATGTAGAGACGGCAGGGGAGCTCGATCTCGATCCGCTCGTAACGCCGTGTCTCGCTCACAGCCAGGAACGATAGACCGTTCCCGCGGGGACGGGAAGCAACGCGGGGTGGGGACAGGACGCACTCGCACCGGGAGCGCGTCCAATCTCCACGCGCCGTCCAATGTCGTCACGACGCCTACCGGAAAATCTTCCCCAATCCCTTGGCCTTGAGCTCCCCGAGCTCCTTGGCCAGGCGGCCGAGGCGCTCGGTCTTGTCGGCGACCTCGCGCTGCAGCCGGGCGATCTTCCCGTCCCGCTCCGCGAGCTGGGCGGCGACGGCGTCGCGCTCCTGGGTCGCGCGCTGCAGCGACTCCGCGTGATCGCCGGCGGTGTCGGCCCGCGCCGCGCCGAGGGCGGCCTCGGCGTCGGCGGCCCGCTGGAGGGCGGCCGCGAGCTGCGCCTGGAGCTCGACGTCCCGCGACTCCGGGACCTCGGTCCGGATCGAGAGCGACGCGACCACCGCCTCGAGCCGCTCGAGCTCGCGCCTTGCGAGCGCCAGCTCGGCCATCCGCTCCGCGAGCTCGTCGCGGAGCCGCGCCGCGTCCGGGCCCGCACCGGCACCGGCGCCCGCGCCCGTCTGGAGCTTCTGCTCGAGCTCGTCCTTCTCCCAGCGGACGGCCTGGAGCTCCGCCGCGAGCTCCGCCGCGGAGGCCTCCGCGGAGTCGGCCGCGTTGCGCACCGACGCGAGCTCCTGCTCGAGG
>JAEYZK010000289.1 GCA_023428085.1 Pseudomonadota bacterium | reverse complement strand
CCGCCGGCCCGGTCGTCCGTCGCACCGACGACCCCGGCGCGCCGGACGCACCTGCCGCGCCGCCCCGCCCCGCCGAACCGCTACCGGAGGATCTTGCCGCCATGACCCGCGAGGAGTTCGCCCAGGCCATCCGCGAGGCGCTCGCCGACGAGAGCGTCCCCGTGAAGCTCGCCCCGCGCTGGGAGGGCGGGACCGTCGTCCTCAAGCCCGGCGATCCCTCCACGCAGGCGAAGGAGATCCCGCTCGACAGCCTCTTCCACAAGATCGTCATGATCCGCGATCGCCTGCGCGTGCTGGAGCAGCGGGTCAACGGCCACGAGAAGCTGTCCGACGCGGAGAAGGTCGAGCTGCAGCAGTACGTGACCCGCTGCTACGGCTCGCTCACCACGTTCAACCTGCTGTTCCGGGACGAGCGGGAGAAGTTCGTGGGGGAGAAGACGTAGAAAGGCCTGAACGTCCCGATGGCGTTCCCCGCCCGCGCCGCTATATTCCCCCGCGTGGACGTGAAGATCGCCAGGACCGCAGGCTTCTGCTGGGGCGTGCGGCGCACCGTCGAGAAGGTGATCGAGGTCGCGGACGAGGGGAAGGCGCCCGTCGTGACCCTCGGCCCCATCATCCACAACCCGCAGGCCGTCGCCCGGTTCGAGGAGCGCGGGGTGGCGACGGTGAAGTCCGTCGCGGAGATCCCCGACGGAACGACCGTCGTGGTCCGGACGCACGGCGCGGTCCGCGAGGAGCTGGAGCGGGCGAAGGCGCGCGGGCTCTCGGTCGTGGACGGGACGTGCCCGTACGTGATCTTCCCGCAGGCGATGGCCCGGCGGCTCTCCGCGGAGGGCTATCACCTCGTCATCGTGGGCGACGAGAACCACGCCGAGATCAAGGGCGTCGTCTCCTATGCGTCCGGCCCCGTCACCGTCGTGAAGCCCGGCGCGCCCGTCCCCGAGTTCAAGGCGAAGAAGGTCGCCGTCCTGGTCCAGACCACCTGCGTCGGCGCGGACTTCGAGCGGGTGGTCGGCCAGCTCGCCCTCCGGCACATGGAGGTCCGGGCGGTGAACACCATCTGCAACGACACGGAGGAGCGCCAGGCCGACGCCCGCTCCCTGGCCCGCGAGGTGGACGCGATCGTGGTCGTCGGCGGGAAGAACAGCGCCAACACCCGGCACCTGGCGGAGATCTGCCGGGAGATCCAGCCGCGCACCTGGCACGTGGAGACCGAGGCGGAGCTCCGGCCGGAGTGGTTCGCGGGCTGTCGCGTGGTCGGTCTGTCGGCGGGAGCCTCCACGCCCGACTGGGTGGTCGAGGGGGTCGCCGGCTGGCTCCGGGGGCTGTAGACAGGCTTCCGACACGCCTTGACCGCGCGTTTTTGGCCGTGTAGCTTGCGCGTTCCGGAAATACCGGAACGTACGCCGGGGCTTGCCCGGCACGCGCCTCCCGCCCTCGATCCCCGGGGCCCGGCGCGCAACCGACCAGGGGGCAGCAGTGGCAACGCCGGCGTCCTCACCTCTCCGCTGCCGCGATCGGCGCGGTCCCGCCTGGACCCGGCGCTTCCCGAAGAAAAGGTTGGCCTGACCGAATGGAGAACCAGACTATCCGTACGCCCGACGTGGAGACCGAGGACTTCGCGACCCTGTTCGCCGAGAGCGAGGCGAAGGCCGGCTTCATCGAAGAGGGCAAGGTCGTGAGCGGCACCGTCATCCAGCTGACCAAGGACTACGCCGTCATCGACATCGGCTACAAGTCCGAGGGTCAGGTCGCGATGAACGAGTTCTCGGCCCAGCCCGGCGGTGAGCCGGGCGTGAAGGTGGGCGATCGGGTCGAGGTGCTCGTCGAGTCCCGCGAGAACGACACGGGCATGGTCGTCCTCTCCAAGGAGAAGGCCGACAAGATGCGCATCTGGGACGAGATCTCCGCCGCGTGCGAGCGCGACGAGCTCGTCGAGGGGATCATCGTCGGGCGCGTGAAGGGCGGCCTCTCCGTCGACATCGGCGTGAAGGCGTTCCTCCCCGGCTCCCAGGTCGACATCCGTCCGGTGCGCAACCTCGACAAGCTCATCGGCGAGAAGTTCAAGTTCAAGGTCATCAAGTTCAACAAGAAGCGGGGCAACATCGTCCTGTCGCGCCGGGTCCTCCTCGAGAAGGAGCGCGAGGAGCTGAAGAAGGAGACCCTGAAGAACCTCAAGGAGGGCGCGGTCCTCAAGGGCGTGGTCAAGAACCTCACCGACTACGGCGCCTTCATCGACCTCGGCGGCATCGACGGCCTCCTCCACGTCACCGACATGAGCTGGGGCCGCATCGGCCACCCGTCGGAGATGTTCGAGGTCGGCCAGGAGGTCCGCGTCGTCGTCCTCAAGTTCGACCCCGCGAGCGAGCGCGTCAGCCTGGGCCTCAAGCAGATCCAGGAGGACCCGTGGCACCGCGCCGACGAGAAGTACCCCATCGGCACGCGGGTCAAGGGCAAGGTGGTCTCGCTCACCGACTACGGCGCCTTCATCGAGCTGGAGCAGGGCGTCGAGGGCCTGGTGCACGTCTCCGAGATGAGCTGGACGAAGCGGGTGAAGCACCCGTCGAAGCTCGTCGAGGTCGGCACCCAGGTCGAGGCGGTGGTGCTCGACATCGACCCGAAGGCGAAGCGGATCAGCCTCGGCATGAAGCAGATCGAGGCGAACCCGTGGACGCTCCTCGAGGACAAGTACCCGATCGGCTCCGTCATCCGCGGCGAGGTCCGGAACGTCACCGACTTCGGCATCTTCGTGGGCGTCGAGGAGGGCATCGACGGCCTCGTGCACGTCTCGGACATCTCCTGGACCGAGCGCATCAAGCACCCGGGCGAGAAGTTCAAGAAGGGTGACGTCGTCGAGGCGGTGGTGCTCAACATCGACGTCGAGAACGAGCGGTTCAGCCTCGGGCTCAAGCAGCTCCACGTCGATCCGTGGACCACCCTCACCGAGCGGCACCCGGTGGGCGCCCGCGTGAAGGGCAAGGTCACGAAGGTCACCGACTTCGGCGCCTTCGTCGAGATCGAGCCCGGCATCGAGGGCCTCGTGCACGTGTCCGAGATGCGCGACGAGCGCGTCGAGAACCCGCGCGACGTGGTGAAGGAGGGCGACGAGGTCGAGGTCAAGGTCATCGACATGGACCTCCAGGACCGGAAGGTCGCGCTCTCCATCAAGCAGCTCAACCGCGACGGCGGCGAGGACGACTACCGCGAGTACCTGCGGCGCCAGGGTGACGGCCGCGCCCGCCTCGGCGACCTGATGGAGAAGTTCAACCGGCGGAAGTAGCGCAGAGCCGCTCGGGCCGTACGTCCTGAGCGGAGCGGCCGCCGAAGGTGGCCACGGAGTCGAAGGACGGGCGGTGCGCGAGAGCGCACCGCCCGTTGCCTTTTCCGGTGGAGCGCGCTCCGGCTTCCCGGTTGCGGGGGGCACCCGCGCATGCTTACGTGACCCTACCCATGAACCCGTCCGACCCGAACGAGCCCCTCCCGACGTCACCGGTGGAGCCGCCTGCGGCCGAGCCCTCTGCGCCGGCTGCGCCTCCGCCGATCCCGCAGGCCGAGCCGCCGCGCTGGGGCCCGCCGCCTGGCTGGTCGGCCGCGGCGCCGCCGGCGTGGTCCTCGCAGCCGCCGGCGATGCCCGCGCCCGCCCCCCCGCGGCGCGACCGCCTCGCGACCGGGATCGTCCTGTTCGTCTTCGGCGGCCTCTTCCTCGTGTTCTTCGGGTTCCTGCTCCTCGCGTACGGCGCGGTGCGCGGCGACTCCGCCGGGATCTCCGGCGGGCCGCGCGTCGGGGTGGTCGAGATCAAGGGCGTCATCGGCGGCGGCGCGGGCGGGGTGGACGGCCCCACCGTCCTCAAGCAGCTCCGCCGCTTCACGGAGGACGGCGGCCTCAAGGCGGTCGTCATCCGCATCGACTCGCCCGGCGGGGCGGTGGGCACGAGCCAGGAGATCCACGACGAGGTGAAGCGGCTCGCGGCGAAGAAGACGGTCGTCTGCTCCATGGGCGACCTCGCCGCCTCCGGGGGCTACTACATCGCCGTGGCCTGCCCGAAGATCGTCGCCACGCCCGGGACCCTCACCGGCTCGATCGGCGTCATCAGCCAGTTCCCGAACTTCCGGGGGCTCGTCGAGCGGTTCGACGTCAAGATGGAGACGGTGAAGAGCGGGCCGCTCAAGGACGCCGGCAACCCGTTCCGCGACATGACCCCCGAGGACCGCGCCTACTGGCAGGCGCTCATCAACGGCGTATACGAGCAGTTCGTGGCCGCGGTCGCCGCGGGCCGCAACAAGCCCGTGGACGAGATCCGGCCCGTCGCGGACGGTCGGGTGATCTCCGGGCAGGAGGCGCAGCGGCTCGGCCTCGTGGACCAGCTCGGGAACTTCTACGACGCGGTGGAGCTGGCGAAGACCGAGGCGAAGCTCAGCGGCGAGCCGCAGCTCGTCTACCCGCCCGACGACAAGGCGCGGTTCCTCGAGCGCTTCATGGGCGAGGCCGCCGGCGCCGCCACCGACGCCGTGCGGGCCCGCATCGCCCGCGAGGCCCAGGCCGCGCAGGCGCCGGGCATCTACTTCCTGGCGCGCTAGGCGCGGAGGCCCGTGTGAACCAGCCACTCTGGGCGCCCTGGCGCATGGAGTACATCCGCAGCGAGAAGCCGCAGGGGTGCATCTTCTGCGGGTTCGTCGCGGCGCCGGCGTCCGAGGACCGCGCCCACCTCGTCGTGCACCGCTCGGCGCACGCGTTCACCTGCCTCAACCGCTTCCCGTACAACTCCGGGCACGTGATGGTGATCCCGCGGCCGCACGGCGCGGACCTCGAGGCGCTCGCGCCGGCGGCCTGGGCGGACGTGCAGGCCGAGCTCCGGCGCGCGGCGCGGATCGTCCGGCGGGTGTACCGGCCGGAGGGGCTCAACCTCGGGATGAACCTCGGGCAGATCGCCGGGGCCGGCATCCTCGATCACCTGCACTGGCACGTCGTCCCGCGCTGGGCGGGCGACAACAACTTCATGCCGGTGCTCGCCGACACGCGGGTCGTCGTCGAGGCCCTCGACGACGCATGGGAGCGGCTCTCGGCCGCGTTCGCGGACGACGCCGCGGCGCCGTGAACCACCTCTGGACCGCCCTCGCCGTCGCCGCGGCGGCCGTGATCGTGGCGACGCTGCTCGCCGACCGCCTCCGCCGCCGCCGTGACGAGGCGCAGGCCTACCTCAAGGGCGTCCGGTCGGTGATCCTGGGCGATCCGGACGCCGCCATCGAGGCGCTCTCCGACGCCGCGCGCCTCGGGCACCCCGAGGCCGTCGAGACCTACCTCGCGCTCGGGGCGCTCTTCCGGCGCGAGGGCGACTTCGCGCGCGCGGTCCGGCTCCACCGCAACATGCTCATGGGCCCGAACCTGCCGCCGCAGCGCCGGCCCGAGGTGGAGCGCGAGCTGGCCGAGGACTACCGGCGGAGCGGGCTGCTCGTCGAGGCCGCGGAGATCTACATGCGGCTCGGGCCGGAGGATCGCGCCGCCCGCGCCGGCCTCCGCGACGTCCGCGTGGAGCAAGGGGACCTCGCCGCGGCGGCGGAGCTGCAGCGCACGCTCGGGGAGCCGGGCGAGCCCGGCGCGGGCGATCCGGTCCTCGCGCACCTCCTCGCCGCCCAGGCGCGCGCGCTCCTCCCGCAGGATCCGGCGCGGGCGAGCGCGCTCGGCCGCGAGGCGCTCGAGGCCTGCGCCGACAGCGCGGACGCGTGGCTCGCGCTCGCCGAGGCGGAGGGCGCGCGCGGCGCCTCGGCGGCGGCGCTCGAGGCG
>JAEYZK010000252.1 GCA_023428085.1 Pseudomonadota bacterium | reverse complement strand
CGCCTCGCCCGCGCGCGGCGCCGCTCGCGGGGGCTCGCCCGCCGCGCCGACGCCGCCGTCCGGCTGCTCGAGGGCGCCGCGCAGCGCGAGCGCAGGGAGGGCCTCCGGCTCGCCCAGAGCTTGCTCGGAGCGCTCGAGCGGGATCGGTACGAGTACCTGAGGTGCGCCGCGGCTGCGCGCGCTGCGGCGGAGGCCGGGAGGACCGCGCCGCCAGCGGTGCGGGCGCCCACCGAGGATCGCGGTGCGGGGGCGGGGCGGGTCGCGGTCTGACCAGGGGGAACGCCGAACGGTCCGGGAACGGGTACGGGACCGGTCCCGTACCCGCCCCCCGTCCTTGCCTCAGCGAACAGCGGCTCAAGCACCCGCGCCTCGCCCCCCGATCCACTGCAGGATCCTCCCCGCCGCAAGGCTCACCGCGGTATCGACGCGCAGCACCCGTTCACCCAGGGAGAACGGCGTCCACCCGTGCGCCTCGAGCAGCCCGGCCTCGTACGGCGTGAACCCGCCCTCGGGCCCGATCGCCAGCGCGATGTCCCCGGCCGCGGGCGGCGCGGGGAGGCCGGGGCTCCCGGGGTGCGCGAGCAGCCGCACCGGCGCCGGCAGGAGCGCGGCGAGCTCGTCCTCGACCAGCGGCTTGAAGAGCCGGCGGACCTGCACCTCGGGCAGGATCGTGTCCCGCCCCTGCTCGAGGCCGAGCACGAGCTCCGCCCGGAGCGCGTCGGGCGCGAGCGCCGGGGAGCCGAAGTAGCTCCGCTCCACCCGGTAGCTCCCGCACAGCACGAGGCGCTTCACGCCCAGCGACGCGACCGCCTGGAGCACGCGCCGCAGGACCTTGGGCCGCGGCAGCGCGAGGAGGAGCTGCAGCGGCGCGGCGGGAGGCGGATCGCGCTCGAGCGCGAGCGAGAGCACGAGCTCGTCCGGCCCCGAGGCGACCACCTCCGCGAGGCCCATCCTGCCGCCCAGCACGCCGGCGCGGAGCCGCTCGCCGGGAGCGGCGGCGAGCACCTCGTGGGCGTGCCGCGCCCGGCGCCCCGCGAGGCGGACGGACCCGTCGGCCCGGAGCTCGTGAGGCTCGACCAGGAGGAGGTTCACCGGCGGAGCTTACCCTGCGCTCTGCTCCACACCCGCTGGTTCCTCGCCGAGGGTGACCCGCACCAGCTCCAGCAGCGCCCCGTACGTGACCGGCTTTCCCACCGCGCCGACCGCGCCCGCGGCGATGAGCTCATGGCGCGCAGCCTCGTAGGCGGAGAGGCCGATCGACGGGACGGCCCGCAGCCGCTCGTCGTCGGACGCGCGCAGCGCCCGGATCAGCTCGGCCCCGTTCATGCCGGGCATGACGTGGTCGACGAGGCAGAGGTCGGGCGGAGAGAACCGGGCCACCTCCAGCGCCTCCTCCCCCGAGCTCGCGGCGATGGCGACGTACCCCTCGGACTCGAGCGTCTGGGCGACGAGCGTCCGGAGGGTGTCGTTGTCGTCCACGACCAGGATGCGAGCGGCCCTTGCCACACCTCTACCTACTGCGCGGGGAGGGACTTGGGTATCCCGTGGGCTGACTACACGGGTCTGGGGTGTCCGCGCCCAGGGTTTCGTCCCCGCAACCATCACCGCCCCGCAGCTCCTCCCGTTCCCATTGCCTACGTCCCCGAACCCGTACGCGGCCCCGGTCCCGATCCCGCACCCGTTCCGGCTTCCACTTCTCTCCATCCCGCCGGCCGCAGCCCCGCCGGTGCCTCTGGCCCTGCCCTGCTCGCCTCCCTAGCTTCGGTCCTGGGGACGGGGGGAGAAGGTCGATAGCCAGATGGGTGGTTCGGGGGTCGGTGACGTTTGGGAGAAGGGGCTCGGCTGGGTCCGCGCGGCGTCGAGACGGCTCGACGCGCGCCGCAGGCGGCTCGAGGCGCGGCGGATCGCGCGCGAGGCGCAGGGGCGGCAGGCCGTGATCGGGCGGAGCTGGATCGAGTCCGAGCTGGCCGCGCGCATGGCGGTGCGCGCCGGGCTCCGCGCGGAGGACTTCCTGCGGGCGCGCCTCGCCCGGTATGCGGCCGCGCTGCCGATGCCGCTCGAGGCGCTCGGCGTGGACGTCCGGATGGAGAACGGCGAGCCGGTCGTCCGGGCCCGCGTCCAGGTCACGCTCAAGGGCGAACGCGCAGCGCCTTGGGCGCCCGCGCCGCACGAGCAGCGCGAGCTCGACCACGCCCGCGCCGAGGTGCGGACGCTCGCCGAGCGGACGGCCGCGGCGCGCGAGCGCGTGGACGCGCTGCAGCGGAGCGTGGCCGACGACCTCGCGTCGGGGAAGCTCGCCGCGAACCCGGAGCTCCTCGAGGCCTCGCCCGAGCAGCGCGGGCGCCCGCCCGTCCCGCCCGGCTGGCCGCAGGCGTTCCTGAACGCGTCCGCCGCGGCCCTGCTCGGCGCCGCGGCCCTGCGGATGTCGGCGCCGGCGATGGCGCTGGCGGGGCTCTCGGCCGACGAGCTCGGGTACGCCCTCCGCACCGCGCCGCTGCCGGCGGCGGCCGCGCTGCTGTTCGGCCTCGCCGCCGCGGTCTCGGTCTTCGCGTTCCTGCACGTCGCCGCCGAGCGCGGCCTCGAGCTCCTCCGCGGCGCGAGCACCACCCGGCGTCCGGCGGTGCTCGCGCTGGCCGGCGGCGCGGCCGTTGCGCTCTCCGCCGCGGTGGCGCTCGCCGCCGTCCGGCCGGGGCAGTTCGCGACGCCGCTCCTCCTCGTCGTCGTCCCGCTCGGCGCCGTGTTCCTGGTGCGCCAGTCGCGGGCGCTCGCCGCGGGCCGCGCCGGCGCGCTCGCCGCGGCGCTCGAGTGGGATCGGGTCCAGGCGGGCAA
>JAEYZK010000222.1 GCA_023428085.1 Pseudomonadota bacterium | reverse complement strand
CCCACCCTTTCACATACGCCGGCCCCGGCGGGGCGGCGCTTCTCGATCTTACACGAACGGGGGACGACTCACTTCTTGGGCGCGTTCGGGACGTCCTTGTACACGTCCTCGTACGACTGGAAGCCCGAGTCGACCACCAGCTTCTTCACGTTGTCCTTGGTGACCTGGTAGACCTGCAGGAACTTGCAGGGCACCGTGCCGGTGAACTTCTTGTCGCCGGTCAGGTCGGCCAGCTTGTAGTTCTGGAGGCCCGCGATCTTCTGGCCCTTGGCGAGCGCGCCCGCGATCTCCGTCGCGAGGGGGGTCAGCTTGCGGGTGTCCTTGAGGATGGTGACGGTCAGCTCGCCGCGGACGATCGAGTTGCAGCCGGCGGCGGTCGCGTCCTGGCCCGAGATCGGCACCTTGCCGGCGAGGCCGGCCGGCTTCATCGCCTCGAGGGCGCCGAGGGCGGTGCCGTCGTTGGAGGCGACCACGGCGTCGAACTTCCCGCCGGTGGAGGTCAGGATGTTCGACATGACGTCGCGGGCCTTGGCGGCGTCCCAGTTCTCGACCCACTGATCGGCCACGACCTTGATGTCGCCCTTGTCGATGAGCGGCTTCAGGACCTCCATCTGGCCGGCGCGGAACAGGTGGGCGTTGTTGTCGGTCGGGCTGCCGCCGAGGAGGACGAAGTTGCCCTTCTTGACCTTGGCGAGGACGCCCTGCGCCTGGTTCCGGCCGACGTCCACGTTGTCGAAGGAGACGTAGGCGGCGATCTTCGGCGACTTGATGAGGCGGTCGTAGGCGATGACCTTCACGCCCTTGGCGGCGGCGTCCTCGACGGCAGCGGCGGCGGCGTCGCCGTCCTCGGCGACCACGATGATGACCTTCGCGCCCTGCGTGATCATGTTGGCGATCTGGTCATTCTGGAGCTTCGGGTCGTGGTTCGCCTCCTGCCAGACCACGTCGAAGCCCTTGGCCGTCAGGAGCTTCGTCATCTGATCCTTCTCACCGGACCAGCGCTCGGTCGCGAAGTCGGAGAAGGACAGGCCGATCTTGATCTTGTCCGCGGCGCTGGCGGGTGCCGCGAACCCGGCGAGGGCAGCCAGGCCGAGCGAGAGGAGAGTAAGCCGCTTCACGTTTGCCTCCTTGGTGTTGGTTCACTTCGCCACGAGACGGGGAGCAGAGCCGCGCGGCGGTCCGGTGTGTACGCGAGGGCGCCTCCCCGGCAGGCTACACCCACGCACGGACCGAGCGAGGAGTGGACTCCGCATCGAGCGCCTTCATTCAAGGCGCGCGTAGCGTTGCATGGTGCACAGGGGTCCGCAAGGTCCCAGGCACCTCCGCCTGGGCCTCATCTGGGGTGACGAACGGGTTCACGGACCGCGCGCGCGGCGTCCCCGGGGCAGGCGCTTCGTTCGACGATCCGCCCGCAGGGCGCGGCCCCCCGCGTAAATGGTCCAATGAACTTACGATTCCCCGGAGACGGGGCGGTCCACCTTCGGCTGGAGGCGCGCCGTCCCGCCGACCGGCGCGCGGGCAGGGCCGTCAGGCCTTGAGCGCCGCCGTCTCGAGGAGCCGCTCGCAGAGCTCGGCGAACGAGATCCCGTTGCCGGCCGCGATCTTGGGCACGATGGAGGTGGCCGTCATGCCGGGCAGGGTGTTCGTCTCCAGGATGTAGGGAACGCCGTCCTCGGTGAGGATGAAGTCGGTCCGCGTGACGCCGGCGCAGCCCAGGCCGCGGTGCGCGATGACCGCCGCCTCCTCGACCTTGCGCTTGTGCCCCTCGGGGATCCGCGCCGGGTAGAAGTACTGGGTCGTGCCGGCCGTGTACTTGGCGGCGTAGTCGTAGAACTCGTTCGCGGGGACGACCTCGATCGTGCCGAGGGCCTTCCCGTCGAGCACCGCGACCTGGATCTCCTTGCCCCGCACGTACCGCTCGACGAGCACCTCGCCCTGGTACGACGCCGCGTCCTTGCAGGCCGCGGCCAGCGCGGCCGCCTCCTTCACGAGGTGGACGCCGACCGACGAGCCCTCGCCGGACGGCTTCACCACGCACGGGAGGCCGAAGGGCAGGTCACCGACGGTGATGGTCGGGACGCGCTCGCGCGGGAAGACGACGTAGTCCACGACCTTGAGGCCGAGCGTCCGGAACAGGATCTTGGACATGACCTTGTCCATGCCCACGGCGGAGGCGAGCACGCCCGACCCCGTGTACGGGATGGCGAGGCTCTCGAGCAGCCCCTGGACGCACCCGTCCTCGCCCCAGCGGCCGTGCAGGGCCACGAAGGCGACGTCCACCTTCTCGGCGCGGAGCTTCACGGCGACGTCGTGGTCCACGTCCACGAGCGCCACGTCGTACCCCCGCGCGCGGAGCCCGTCGGCGCAGGCCGCGCCGGTCTTGAGCGAGACCTCACGCTCCGTGGAGAGCCCGCCGTACAGCACTGCCACCCTCTTTCCTCGCCACTTCGCCATTTCGACTCCTCGGAAGGCTTCGGGCCTCAGGCGTCAGGCCTCAGGCCATGCAACTCGTCTGCAAGAAACTCGCCCAGGAACCGCACCTCGGTCTCGAGCGCGATCCCGAGTTGCTCGCGCACGCGCGTCCGCGCAAGCCGGATGAGCGCGAGGACGTCCGCGGCGGTCGCCCCGCCGAGGTTCACGACGAAGTTCGCGTGGACGTCCGACCACGTGGCGTTTCCGACGCGGTGGCCCTTGAGGCCGACGGCCTCGATGAGGCGCCCGGCGAAGTCGCCGGGCGGGTTCCGGAACGTGGACCCGAACGTCGGGCGGTCGAGCGGCTGCGTCCGGCGCCGCTGCTCGCGGTCCTCGCGCATCGCGACCTGGCTGCGCTGGATCGCGGCGACGTCGCCCGGCCGGAGCCGGAGCTCGAGCCGCGTGACGACGGCGCCTGGCGGCAGGCGGCAGGTGCGGTAGGCGAAGCCGAGCGCCGCCGCCGGCACCCACCCCGCGCCGTCCGCGGTCGCGAGCTCGACCCGCTCGAGCACGTCCTTCATCTCGCCGAGCCGCGTGCCGGCGTTCATCGCGGTCGCGCCGCCGAGCGTGCCGGGGATGCCGGCGATGAACTCCATCCCGGTGAGCCCGTGGGCGTGGGCCCGCGCCGGGAGGCGCGCCGTCGGCGCGCCCGCGGAGAGGACCATGCGCGCGCCCTCCACGACCTCGCCCGGGAAGTCCTGCGGGAGCTTGAGGACGACGCCGCGCACGCCGGCGTCGGCGGCGAGCGTGTTGGCGCCGCCCCCGAGCACCGCGAGCGGCACGCCCAGCTCGCGCACGGCGCGCAGCAGGGCGCCCAGCGCGTCGGGATCGGCGGGGCGGACGAGGAGGTCCGCCGGGCCGCCGACGCGGATGGCCGTCCGCGGCGCGAGCGGCGCGTCGCGCACGAGCTCGCCGCGGACGCGGCGTTCGATCTCCGACTGCCAGGAGGCCGCCACTATCTCCCCAGGAGCGCGAGCAGCTCCGGCCCGACCTGCGTGATGTCGCCGGCGCCGAGGGTGAGCACGAGGTCCCCGGGGCGCACCCGTTCCCGGGCGATCCGGGCGAGCTCCGGCCGGGGGGCGAGCGTCACGTCGCGGTGCCCGAAGGCGCGGATCGCCTCGGCGAGGTGGGCCGCGTCCGCGCCGACGATGGGCTCCTCGCCGGCCGCGTACACGTCGGTGAGGAGGAGCACGTCGGCGTCGTTGAAGGCGGTCGCGAACTCCGGCATCAGGTCGCGGGTGCGCGAGTAGCGGTGGGGCTGGAAGAGGCAGACCACCCGCCGGCGGAAGGCGTCGCGCGCGCCGCGGAGGGTGGCGCGCACCTCGGCGGGGTGGTGGCCGTAGTCGTCCACCACCGTCACCCCCGCGGCCTCGCCGCGGACCGTGAACCGGCGCTGCACGCCCTGGAAGGTGGCGAGGGCGGCGCGGGTCGTGTCGGCGGGGATGCCCATCTCGTCGCCGAGCGCGATGACCGCGAGCGCGTTGAGGGCGTTGTGGCGGCCGACCATCGCCACCTCGAACCGGCCGAGCGGCTCGCCGCGCCGGAACGCGTCGAACTTCACCGAGGGGCCGGAGACCTCGATCCCCTCGGCGCGGTAGTCGGCGGTCTGGCTCTCGCCGTACGTCGCGACGCGCGCCTCGATGTCGGGCAGCGTGGACTGGACGGTGGGGTGGTCGATGCAGAGGATGGCACGCCCGTAGAACGGGACGCGGTTCACGAAGTCCACGAACCCCTGGCGCAGCGCCTCGGGCGTCTTCCAGTGGTCGAGGTGCTCGGGGTCGATGTTGGTGACGATGGCGATCGTCGGCGGGATGCGGAGGAACGAGCCGTCGGACTCGTCCGCCTCGACCACCATGTAGTCGCCCTTGCCCAGCTTGGCGTTGGAGCCGAAGCCGTTGACCTTGCCGCCGACGACCGCGGTCGGGTCGAGGCCGGCGTGGGCGAGGAGGTGGGCGGCGAGCGAGGTGGTGGTGGTCTTGCCGTGCGAGCCCGCGATGGCCACGCCGTACTTGAGGCGCATGAGCTCGGCGAGCATGGCGGCCCGCGGGATGACCGGGATCTTCCGGTGCGCCGCCTCGACCACCTCCGGGTTGTCGCGGCGCACGGCGGAGGAGATCACCACGACGTCCGCGTCCTCGAGGTTCTGCGCGGCGTGGCCGCAGACGATCCGGCCGCCCAGCGCCTCGAGCCGCCGCGTGGTCTCGGACGGCTTGAGGTCGGAGCCCGAGACGCGGTAGCCGAGGTTGAGCAGCACCTCGGCGATGCCGCTCATGCCGATGCCCCCGATGCCGACGAAGTGGATCTTGGCGGGGCGGGAACGGAAGAGGGTCAAGGAGACCTCGGGTGTGGATGGGGGGCGTCAGGCCTCAGGCTTCAGGCCTCGGGCGCTCGCGACGTTCACGGCGCGGATCGGATCCGTACATGCGCCGAGTCCTTCCTGAGGCCCGAGGCCCGATGCCTGAGGCCGTGCTCGCTTCCAACGCGATCCTCATGACGCCAGATCCGGCGGCCGCACCGGCTTGCGGTCGAGCTCGACCATGCGGCCCGCGGGGCTGCCCCAGCGCCGCCGGACGAGCTCCGCGCAGACGTCGGCGATCTCCTTCGCGGCCTGCGGGCTGCCGAGCCGGCCGGCGGAGCGGGCCATGCTGTCGCGGACCTCGGCGCTCGCGAGGATGCGCTGGATCTCGTGGGCGAGGAGCTCGCCGGTGAGGTCCTTCTCCTCGATCATCACCGCCGCCCCGGCGTCCACGAGGCTGCGCGCGTTCATCACCTGGTGGTTGTCCGCGGCGGCGGGGAAGGGGATGAGGATCGCCGGCTTCTTGCAGACCGTGAGCTCGGAGAGCGTGGTCGCCCCGGCGCGGCAGACGACGAGGTCCGCCTCGGCGTAGGCGGTGCTCATGTCGGTGATGAACTCGCGGACGTCGGGCACGAACCCGACGGCGCGGTAGCCGCGCTCGACCTGGTCGCGGTCGCGGGCGCCGGTCTGGTGGGTGATCCGGATCGTCTCGCGCAGATCCGCGAGGTGCGGGAGGGACTCGATCACCCGCATGTTGAGCGCGTGCGCGCCCTGGGAGCCGCCGAACACGAGCACCCGCGGGCGCGCGTGCTCCACCTGCGGCCGCATGAAGTTCTCCATCAGCTCGCGGCGGATGGGGTTCCCGAGCTGGTAGACCTTCTGCCGCCCGAAGTGGCGCGCCGCCTCGGGGAACGCGGTGAACGCCGCGTCCACGACCTTCCCCAGCATCCGGTTGGTGAAGCCGGCCACCGCGTTCTGCTCCTGCACCGCGGTGGGGATGCGCATCATCCACGCGACGAGCACCACGGGCCCGCTCGCGTACCCGCCCACGCCCACCACGATGTCCGGCCGCCAGCGCCGCAGGATGCGCCACGACTGGAGGAGCGCGCGCGGGAGGAGGAGCGCGCTCCAGAGCAGCCTCCAGAGCCCCTTGCCCTTCATCCCCTGCACGTCCACGAGCTCGATGGGGAACCCGGCCTCCGGGACCACCTTCGCCTCGAGCCCGCGGGCGGTGCCCACGAAGACCACGTCGTTGTCGGGGTGGCGCGTGACCACCTCCTCGGCGAGCGCGATCCCGGGGAAGACGTGGCCCCCGGTGCCGCCGCCGGCGATCAAGACCCGCATCAGGGCGCCTCCTCGGCGCGAGCCGTCACGAGCCGCGCGTCCGTCGTCCCCGCGGCCCGCTCGTCGGGAGCGTGCCGCGCGACCCGGACCGCGCCCGGTGCGCGGGAGAGGAAGCCGCCGCGCTCGGCGCTGACGGCGAGGAGCACCCCGGCGCCGCCGAGCAGCGTCAGGAGGGAGCTCCCGCCGTACGAGACGAAGGGGAGGGTGAGGCCCTTGGTCGGCACCATCCCCAGGACCACCGCGAGGTTGAAGAGCGCCTGGCCGCCGACGAGCGTCGTGAGGCCGACCGCGGCGTAGCAGCCGAACGCGTCGGCGGCGTTGCGCGAGGCGCGCAGCCCGCGCCAGACCACGAGCGCGAACAGCCCGATGACGACGGCGAGGCCGACGAAGCCGACCTGCTCGGCGATCGACGCGGCGATGAAGTCGGTGTCGGGCGCGGGGAGGTGGAAGAAGCGGGTGCGCCCCTGCCCCAGCCCCTGCCCGAACCAGCCGCCGTTCGAGATCACCGACAGCGACTCCCAGAGCTGCTGGCCGAACCGCTCGTCCTTGTAGCGCTCGGGGTCGAGGAAGGCGAGGACGCGGTTCCGGCGCCACTCGACGCCGAGCACGTAGTGGTAGAGCACCGGCAGCGCCGCGGCCATGGCGCCGAGCAGGTACACCACGCGGGCCCCGGCGACGAAGAGCATGGCGAGCAGGATGACGAAGAGGACCACGCCTGTCCCGAGGTCCTTCTGCCGCAGGCAGAGCGCCGCCACCGCGCCGGTGACGAGGAGGTGCGGGAGGAGGCCGATCGAGAACAGGCGCACCTTGTCCCGCTTCCGCGCCAGCGAGCGGGCGAGGTAGAGCACGAGCGCGACCTTGGCGAGCTCCGACGGCTGCAGGTGCAGCGGGCCGAGGGGGATCCAGCGCTGCGCGCCCCCCGCGGTCTTGCCCACGAACGGCACGAGCAGGAGGAGGAACACCGTCGCGCCCATGAGCGGGTAGGCGAGCCGGGCGAGCCGCCCGGTCCCGAGCCGCACCGCGGCATACAGGAGGCCGAGCCCCAGGCCGGCCGCGAGGAGCTGACGTGCGAGGTTGTGGTACTCGTCGCCGTGCGCCGCCTGCCGGACCGCGCTCGCCGAGTAGACGAAGACGAGGCCGATGGCGACGAGGAGGAGGATCGGGCCGAGGAGCAGCGGATCGACCTGCGGACGGGCTTCGACGGCGCGGGCTTCGCCGTCTCCAGTCGCTCGGGCTTCGCCCCCGCGCCGTCGGCGGGCGGAGCCCGCCGCCGCCGGCCGCCGGCGGGCCTCCGCAAGGACCTGCGCCCGATCCTTCATCGCGACAGCTCCGCCGCGAGGCGCCGGAACGCCTCGCCCCGCTCCTCGTAGTTCGAGAACTGATCGTAGCTCGCGCAGGCGGGCGAGAGCAGCACCACGTCGCCGGGCTCGGCGAGGGCCGCAGCGCGCTGCGCCGCCCCGGCGAGGGTGTGGCACGACTCGGTCGGCGCGAGCGCGCCGAGATCCCGCTCCACCGCGGGGGCGTCCTCGCCGATGGTGAGCAGCGCCTTCACCCGGCCGGAGAAGAGGGGCCGGAGGGGGGCGTACGGGGAGCCCTTGCCGCGCCCGCCCATGATGAGGACCACGCGGGGCTGGCCCGGGGAGAACGCCGCGAGGCCGACCGACGTCGAGTCCACGTTCGTCGCCTTCGAGTCGTTCACCCACTCGATCCCGCGCCCCATCGCCACCCGCTCGAGCCGGTGCGGCAGCCCGGGGAAGGCGTCGAGCCCGGCCTGCACCACCGCGGGGGGCGTGCCCGCGAGCCGCGCGCAGAGGATCGCGGCCATCGCGTTCTCGCGGTTGTGGCGGCCGCGCAGGGCGACGTTCTTGAGGAGGTAGCTCTCGCGCCCGCCGCCCGCGCGCCGCACGGAGATCGGCGCGCCGGACGCGCCGGGATCGCCGTCGGGGCAGCGGGCCGCCTCCTCCACCGCGGGGCCGAACCCGAAGGTGAGCCGCGCGCCGCGCGAGGCGCCGGCGAGGCCCATCGCGCGCTCGTCGCGGGCGTTGGCGACCGCACAGTCGCCGGGCTGCTGCCCCGCGAAGAGCGCGCCCTTGGCCGCGGCGTAGGCGTCGAACGACGGGTAGCGGTCGAGGTGGTCGGGGGTGACGTTGAGGATCGCCGCCACCTGGGCGCGGAACCGCTCGACGCCCTCGAGCTGGAAGGACGAGAGCTCGAGGACCACCGCGGCGCCGAGGTCGCCCTCGAGGACGTGCTGGCAGAGCGGCGTGCCGAGGTTCCCCCCGGTGAAGGTGGTCCGGTGCGCGCCGACGAGCGCGCCCGTGAGCGCGGTGGTGGTGGACTTCCCGTTGGTGCCGGTGATGCCGACGACCTGCGCGCCCGGCGGGAGGAAGCGCCACCCGAGCTCGATCTCGCCCCAGACCGGCACGCCCCTGGCGCGGGCGGCCTGGAGCTCCGGCATGGCCATCGGCACGCCGGGCGAGACCACCACGAGGTCCGCGCCCTCGAAGTCGGCGCGATCATGTCCGCCGAGGGCGCGGCGCGCGCCCGCCTCCACGAGCGGCGCCAGGGCGCCGCCGAACGCCTCCTCGGTCCGCGCGTCCGTGACGGTGACCACCGCGCCCTCGCGCAGGCAGAGGCGGGCGGCGGCGAGGCCGCTCTTCGCGAGGCCGACGACGGTGACCTTCTTGCCCGACAGGGCGGGGGCGGGGGAGTGCACGGTCCTACCTCAGCTTGATGGAGAGCAGCGCCACGAGCGCGAGCATCACCGAGATGATCCAGAACCGGACGATGATCTTCGGCTCCGCCCAGCCCTTGAGCTCGTAGTGGTGGTGGATCGGCGCCATCTTGAAGATGCGCTTCCCGGTGGTCTTGAACGACCAGACCTGCAGGATGACGCTGACCGCCTCGGCCCAGAAGACGCCGTGGAGGATGCCGCTCACGAGCTCGTTCTTCGTGAGCACGGCCAGCATGCCCAGGCCGCCGCCGAGCGCGAGCGAGCCGACGTCCCCCATGAACACGGACGCAGGGTACGTGTTGTACCAGAGGAACGCCACCCCCGCGCCGAACATGGCCGAGCAGAGGACGCCCAGCTCCTCGGCGCCCGGGATGTAGGCGATGCGCAGGTACTCGGCGAGGCTGAACCCGGCGATGGTCGCGCCGGCCACGTACGAGAGCGCGAGGAAGGTCATCGCCGCGACGATGGTCGGGCCGATCGCCAGCCCGTCCAGGCCGTCGGTCAGGTTGACCGCGTTGGACGTCCCGACCACGAACACGACCATGAACGGGAGGTAGAGCCAGCCCAGGTCCGGCTGGAACAGGCGGGTGGGCACGAAGGGGAACGTCACGTGCAGGTCGAGGGCGCTCCCCACGAAGATCCAGGGGAACCGCGCGTCGGTGCGGAGCTGCCAGTCGGTGAGGACGCCGTAGTAGACGAGCAGGATCACCGCGGCCTGGAAGACGAGCTTCTTCTTCCCGGCGAGCCCCTTCGAGTTCCGCTTCGAGATCTTGAGCCAGTCGTCGGCGAACCCGATCGCGCCGAAGCCGATCGTGACGAGCAGCGCCGCCCAGACGTAGCGGTTGCGGAGGTCGGCGAAGAGCAGGGTCGCGACCGTGACCGCGAGGAGGATGAGCGCGCCGCCCATCGAAGGCGTGCCCGCCTTCTTCTTGTGGGTCTCCGGCGTGTCCTCGCGGACGTTGCTGTGGCCGTACTGCAGGATGCGCATCCGCTCGATGAAGATGGGCCCGAGGAGGAGGCCCAGGAGCATGGCGGTGAGGCCGGCGGCGACGATCCGGAAGGACGGGTACCGGAGGACGTTGAAGAGCCCGAACCGGTCGGCGAGGGGGAAGAGGAGGTGGTAGAGCATCTCAGGGCTGGCGCAGGGCCTCGACGAGGCGTTCGAGCTTCATCCCGCGGCTCCCCTTCACGAGGAGGACGTCCGGGGGGGCGACCTCGGCGCGGGCCCAGCGGACGAGCGCGTCGAGGTCCTCGGTGTGGAAGGCGTCGAGCCCGGCGGCGCGGGCCGCCGCGGCCGTCGCGCGGCTGCGGGGGCCGAAGGTGGCGAGCCGGTGCAGGCCGGCGC
>JAEYZK010000204.1 GCA_023428085.1 Pseudomonadota bacterium | reverse complement strand
CGCGCGGCGGCTGCCGCGCGCCGGACGCCGAGGCCGGTGGGCGCCGGCTCGCGCGAGGTGCAGGCCGCGGCGGCCGCGAGGGCGGCGGCGATCAGGAGGCGGTGCGTGCAGCTCCGGGGCCTTCCGGCGCTTCCAGCCATGGCTCGAGCTCCTTTCGCGCGCGCTCCGCGTGGGCGTCCTTGCGGGCGGCCTTGCCGCGGTGCTTGCCCTCGAGCGGAGGGAACAGCGCGAACACGACGTTGGTCGGCTGGTAATCGTACCCCGGCGGATGCGCCGCGCCGGTGAGATGTCGGTGGAGGGCCCCCATCGCGGTCGCGGCCGGGGGTGGACGGAACGGCCGCCCCGCGAGGCGATCGAGCACGGCCCGGGCGGCGAGCAGGCCGCACGCGCAGGACTCCACGTACCCCTCGACCCCCGTGATCTGCCCCGCGAAGAAGAGGTGCGGCCGCGCGCGCGCCGAGAGGTCGGGCGCGAGCACCCGCGGGGCCTCGAGGAACGTGTTCCGGTGGATCTGCCCGAGCCGGACGAACTCGGCGTCGGCGAGGCCGGGGAGGAACGTGCGGAACACCCGCCGCTGCTCGGGCCACGTGAGCCGGGTCTGGAAGCCGACGAGGTTCCAGGCCGTGCCCGCGACGTCCTCCCGCCGCAGCTGCACGACCGCGTGCGGGCGACGGCCCGTGCGCGGGTCCTCGAGGCCGACCGGCTTCATCGGGCCGTACGCGAGCACGTCGCGCCCGCGCGCCGCCATCACCTCGATCGGCAGGCACCCCTCGAAGTACCGCGGCTCCTCGAAGTCGTGCGCCGGGACCTTCTCGGCGGCGAGCAGCGCCTCGACGAACGCGCCGTACTGGGCCTCGTCGAGCGGGAGGTTCAGGTACTCGTCCCCCTCCCCCTTCCCGTACCGCGAGCGGGCGTAGGCGATGGCCTTGTCGATGGACTCGTCGGCCACGATGGGCGCGATGGCGTCGTAGAAGTGGAGCCGGCCGCCCGCGAGGGCGGCGATCTCGGCCGCGAGGGCTTCCCCCGTGAGCGGCCCCGTCGCGACGATCGCGAGGCCGGGCGGAGGCGGGAGGGCGGTGGCCTCCTCGGCGCGTCGCCGCACGAGCGGGTGGGCGTCGAGCCGCTCGGTGACGAGGCGGCTGAACCGCTCGCGATCGACCGCGAGCGCGTCCCCGGCCGGCACCCGGGTCTCGTCTGCGGCCCGGAGCACGAGGCTGCCCAGGCGGCGCAGCTCCTCGTGGAGGAGGCCGACGGCGTTGGCCGGGTTGTCCGAGCGGAGCGAGTTCGAGCAGACGAGCTCGGCGAGGCCGGGGAGCACGTGCGCCGGCGAGCGGCGCAGCGGCTTCATGTCCACGAGCTCGACCGCCACGCCCCGCGCGGCGAGCTGCCAGGCGGCCTCCGCGCCGGCGAGGCCGCCGCCGATGACGCGGACCGGCCCCCGTCCGTCTTCTCCGGCTCCCTTCGGGACGACCATGGGGCCCTCGCTTGGCCGCCCGGGACGTCTGGCGGGGCGGCCTGCATGTGCACATCTTCGAGACCCGGCGCCCGCGCGGGTCGCGCCGGGGAAGCCGGGCGCTCCACTTATCCCCCCGGCCGGAGGAACGCAACGTGAGCGAGCAGGAGCTGGAACGCATCCGCGAGGATCTGCAGCGCAGGCGGCGCGTCATCCTGGAGACCGTGCGCCGCGAGCGGGCGGAGCTCGAGGGGTTGCGGGCGGCGGAGCGGGATCCCGAGTTCGAGGAGGGTGCCCAGTCCGAGCACGAGCAGTACACGCTCGCCCGCCTGAGCGACGCGCAGCGGCGGGAGGTGGCCGCGATCACGGCGGCGATCGTGCGGCTCGACGAGGGCGAGTACGGCACCTGCATGGACTGCGATCAGGAGATCGATCCGCGCCGGCTGCAGGCGCTGCCGACGGCGCTGCTCTGCACCGACTGCGCCCGGCGCCGCGAGCGGAACACCGCGATCGCGCCGCTGCCGCCGACGCTCTGAGGGATCCACCCGCGCACGCACGCGCCTCGCACCGCGGCGCTCGTCGATCCGCCGTCGCGGGGCCCGGCGCGATCACCACAGGCCGTTGCGGTCCTCCGGGACCTTCTCCTCCGCCTCCTTGCTCCGGCTGCGCTTCCTGGCGGCCGCCGGCTCCGGGATGGGGATCCCCTGGGCCTCGGCCTCCTCCGGGGTGAGCGCGCGCGTCGCGGGCGAGGTCGCGCCCGGCTCCGGCGCCCCGCAGAGGACGCACTCCACCGGCGCGGTGGCGAAGCGAGCGTACGCGCTCCGCAGCGACGCGCTCGCCTCGTCGGCCCGGGTCTTGTCTGCCTGGAAGCTCCACGAGAGGCGGATCGCGGTCCCCTTGCCCCCCGTCGCCGGGACGTGGGCCCGATCCGTCTGGGCCCGGAACGTGCCCAGGAAGACCACGTGCCCCGGCCGCACCAGGAACGAGCCGAACCCGAACGGCTCGCGGTTCGCGACCTTCCCGTACGAGTCGTACGCGACCCAGCTCTCGACGCGGTAGACGCCGGGGGGAACCGGGATGAGCCGGACCTCCCACTCCCCCTGCTGCTTCGGCGACCCGAAGCCGAAGTGGAGGCTCTCCCCCTCCCACGGCTTGAGCTCGAACGCGAACCGGCCGCCCCAGCCGCGCGGTCCCGTGAACAGGAGCCGCGCCGCGACGTACCCGACCTCCTCCTCTGGGGCCGCGTCCTGCTCGAGCGGAGGCGTGGTGCTGACGCAGCTCACGAGCGTGGAGAGCGCCAGCAGAGCGAGACGACGAGCCATGACCTGGACCCCCAAGGACGCGACCTGCGCCGCGGCGCTCGCATCAGCTCCGGAACGCCGGCTACTGCCCCGCCTTCAGCACCATGAACTTGAACTCGCCGAGCTCCGCCTGGCCGGCGGTGTAGAGCACCTCGGTGAGCGTGCGGTACGTGATCCGCTTGTCGGCGACGACGTTGATCCGCCCGGTGACCGCGAGGTTCTTGTTGTACCTCGCGATCTCCTTCTGCCGGTCCACCTCGCGCCGGAGCGCCGCGTAGACCGGCTCGATCCGCACGGACTCGGCGCTCTCCTTGGCGCGCGCCGGGACGACGCCGTTCTCGAGGTCGAGCACCTTCCGCTCGTTGACCACCAGCTCGGTCATCGAGATCTGGACGGTGATGTTCTCCTCGGGGTGGAGCTGGGTCGTCGAGGCGGGCATCACGAAGTGCTCGCCCATGTTCACGTTGACCGTGGACGCCTGGTACGACTTGAGCAGGAACACGAGCAGGATCGTCATCATGTCCATCATGGCGACGATGTTGAGCTCGCGGATCTCGCCCTCGGCCTCGCGCACCTTGCGCCGCGCGCGCCGGTAGGCCCGCTTCTGCTTCTCTGCCTCGAGCCCGGCGTTGGCGGCGAGGCGGCGTGTCGCTTCGGACATGCGGGTCACCCGACCGTGGAGAGCGAGACGTCGAAGAAGAGCGGCTTCCGCTCGGTGCTCCCGTCCGCCTTCCTCAGGACCTGCTCGCGGCAGGCGTCCATCGTCTGCACGAGGGTGTCGTAGACGACGTCCATGTCGGCGTTCAGGATCACCTGCGTCTCGCCCGGGAACCGCTCCTTGACCTTCACCAGCTCGGCGTTGAGCGCGGCGTAGTCGTAGGCGCCGGCCTTGAGCGGGATGGAGGGGGGACGATCGCGGGCCCCCTCGGCGGCGTCCGCGCCGAGCACGCCCTCGGCGCCGCTGATGTAGAACCCCTGGCGGCCGATGCCGACGGTGAGGAGCAGCTTGGGCGCGTTCTCGGGGGCGGCGGCGGCGGTCTCGGTCGTGATCTGTGGCGACGAGACGTTGAGCACGCCCAGGCTGATGAGCCCGGTCATGCTGAGCAGCATGAACATGACCAGGTTCACCACCACGTCGAGGTACGGGACGATGTTCAGCTCGCCCATGTGCTCTTCGGCGGTGACGCGGCGGCGCATCGGTGCCCCTCTCGCGCGGCGTTAACCGGCGGACTCGGCGCCGGGCTCCGTGCGCCGGCCGAGCATGTTCTCGAGGCGGAGGGCGTTGTACTCGACCGCCTCGATCATCGCCTTGGCCTTCGAGCTGAGCAGCAGGTGGGCCACGATGCACGTCACCGCGATGGTGAGGCCGAACGCGGTGTTGTTCATGGCCTCGGCGATGCCCTTCGAGAGCAGGACGGCCTTCTGCTCCGGGGACGCGGCCGAGAGGGCCTTGAAGGTGCCGATGAGGCCGGTGATGGTGCCGATGAGGCCGACGAGCGTCGCGACGTTCGCGAGCGACCAGAGCGACGAGATGCGCTTCGAGATGGCCGGGGTGACCTCCAGCACGGCCTCCTCCAGCGCCCGCGCGACCTCCTGCTCGCCGCGGTTTGCCCGCGTCAGGCCCGCCCGCACGACGCGCGAGAGCGCGGCGCTCGGGGCGGCGCCGCACAGCTTCACGGCCCGATCCACGTTGCCGGAGAGGACCAGCTTCTGGATCTGCTCCATGAACGGGCCGGCGTTCAGGTTGAGGCCGAACGCGAGGACGATGATGCGCTCGATGATGACGGCGATCGCGACCGCGCTCACGGCGATGTTGAACCACATCGCGGGGCCGCCATCCTTGAAGAACTGGGCCAGGCTGTCGATCATCGCTCCCTCGGTTCGGAGGTGGGGGTCCCGCGCACCCTGTGTGCGCTTCGGGCGCGTAGGGACAGGGATTTTCGATAGCAGCAGGCCGCAGAGGGTGTCAAGCGGACGACCCCCGCCGCGGCGCGCCGTGCCCGCACCGGGGGAGAACCCGGGGTGAACGGGCGCGGGAACGCCCCCCTGCGCGGCGCGGGAGGTCTACACCTTCTCGACGGCCGGCGCGGGCGTGGCCTGGGCGCCCGGCTCGGGCGCCTCGCGCCGGTACCCGCACTCCTTGTTCGGGCAAGCGATGAACGGCCCCGTCTTCTTCGAGTACTTGTCGAGGAGGTAGGGGCTGCCGCACTGCGGGCAGAACTCGTTCTTCGGCCGGTCCCAGGAGACGAAGTCGCACTTCGGGTACGACGAGCAGCCGTAGAACGTCCGCCCGCGCCGCGAGCGCTTCTCGGTGATGTAGCCGCCGCAGCCCTTCGGGCAGGTGACGCCGATGGAGAGGGGCTTCGTGCCCTTGCAGTCGGGGTAGCGCGTGCAGGCGAGGAACTTCCCGAAGCGGCCGCGCTTCATCACCATCGCGGAGCCGCACTCCGGGCACTTGTCCTCGACCGGGACGTCCTCCTCCTTCTCCGGGACGATCTTGTCCCCCTCGCGCCGGAAGTTCATCGTGTTCCGGCACTCCGGGTACCCGGGGCAGGCGAGGAACTCGCCGTTGCGGCCCCACTTGATGACCATCGTCTTGCCGCACTTCTCGCAGGCGATGTCGGTCTCGATGGCCTGGGCCTTCACGTTCCGCATCTGCTCGTCGGCCTTCGCGAGATCTTCCTTGAACTTGTCGTAGAAGTCCCCGAGCACCGCCTGCCAGCCGGCGTTGCCGTCCTCGATCTCGTCGAGGCGCTCCTCCATGCCGGCGGTGAAGGCGACGTCCATCTCGCGCGGGAAGGCCCGCACGAGCTCGTCGGTGACGAGCACGCCGAGGTGGGTGGGCTTGAGCTGCCGCTCGAGCTTCTCGACGTAGCCCTTCTCCTGGATGGTGTCGAGGATGGCCGCGTAGGTGGACGGGCGGCCGATGCCGCGCTCCTCCATCTCCTTCACCAGCGACGACTCGTTGAAGCGCGGCGGGGGCTGCGTGAAGTGCTGCTCGGGGACGAGACCGAGGAGCCGCAGCTCCATGCCGGCCTCGAGCGGCGGGAGCAGGCGGTCGCCCTGGGCCTTCTCGCGCCCTTCGCGGTCGCCGTTCTCCGCGGCCTTCTCCTCCTCCGCGCCCGCCTCCTCCTCGGGCGGCTTGGCGCCGTAGACCGCGAGGTAGCCGGGGAACTTGAGGATGGAGCCGGTGGCCCGGAACGTCGCGCGCCCGGCGGCGATCTCGGCGGTGGTCTGGTCGTAGACCGCCGGGACCATCTGGCAGGCGACGAACCGCGACCAGATGAGCTCGTACAGGCGGTGCATGTCCCGCTCGCCCATCGCCTCGAAGAACGGCGCCACCTGGTCGGGCGTCCGCTCGACGGAGGTGGGCCGCACGGCCTCGTGCGCCTCCTGCGCCTGCTTCGACTTGGTCTTGAAGACGTTGGGCTCGCCCGGGAGGTGGTCCACCCCGAACCGCTCGCCGATGAAGGCGCGCGCGGCGTCCACCGCCTCGGTCGAGAGCCGGACCGAGTCGGTGCGCATGTACGTGATGAGGCCGACCGCCCCCTCGTCGCCCAGCTCCACGCCCTCGTACAGGCGCTGCGCGAGGGTCATCGTCTTCTTCGGGCTGAAGCCGAGGCGGTTCGAGGCCTCCTGCTGGAGCTTGGCGGTGGTGAAGGGCGGGGGCGGGTTGCGCCGCCGCTCCTTCCTGTCCACCGAGTCGACGACGTACTTCGCGCCGTCGAGGTCGGCGAGCAGGCCCTTCGTCTGGGCCTCGTTCTCGAGGTTGGCCTTCTGGCCGTCCACCTTCGCGAGGCGGGCGCGGAAGTCGGGCGGGACCCGCGCGGCGAGGTCGGCGTCGAGCGACCAGTACTCGACCGGCACGAACGCCTCGATCTCGCGCTCGCGCTCGACGACGAGCCGCACGGCCACCGACTGCACCCGCCCGGCGGACAGCCCCCGGCGGACCTTCTTCCAGAGGATGGGGCTGATCTGGTAGCCGACGAGCCGGTCGAGGATGCGCCGGGCCTGCTGCGAGTCGAACTTCTTCCGGTCGAGGTCGATCGGCCGCTCGATCGCCTTCTGGATGGCCCCCTTGGTGATCTCGTTGAAGAGCACCCGCCGCACGCGGGCGTCGCCGCCCTCCGCGCCCAGCTCCTCCGCGATGTGCCAGGCGATCGCCTCGCCCTCGCGGTCGGGGTCGGTCGCGAGGAAGACGCGGGAGGCGGTCCGGGCGGCGCGCTTGATCTCGGAGAGGACCTTGGTCTTCCCCTTGATCGTCTCGTAGGCGGGCAGGAATCCCTTCTCGACGTCCACGCCGATCTTGGACTTGGGCAGGTCCTTCACGTGGCCGACCGACGCCTTCACGTCGAACCCGCGCCCGAGGTACTTCTTGATGGTCTTCGCCTTGGCGGGGGACTCGACGACCACGAGGCTGCCGCCGCTCGCCGGCTTGCGCGACTTCCGCGCGGGGGGCGCGTCCGCCGCCTCGCCGTCGTCGGCCGCCGCGTCGTCGGCGCCCCGCACCTCGACGTCGGGCTCGACCTCGCGCGCGGGCGCGCGCCGGGCCTTCTTCTTCACGGCAGCCTTGGGCGCCGGCTTCGCCTTCGACGTGGGGGTCAGGGCTCTCGCCATCCTTTAGATCCCTTCGCGGCGCAGAAAGTAATGGCCCGGCCGCTGCTCGCACAAGCCTTCGAGCTCCAGCGCCAGGAGTCCGGCCAGGGCCGCGCTCACCGGGAGGCCGGCGGCGCTGGCGACCTCCCCCGCGTGGCGCGGCGTCTTCCCCAGCGCGCCCAGCAGCGCGCTCCCCTCGCAGGAGAGCGCCGGCAGGGTGCGCTGTGCCCGCGCCTCGGCGAGCCCCATCTCGGAGAGCACGTCGGCGGCGGACGCGGCGAGGCGGGCGCCGGCGCGAAGGAGCGCGTGGGGCCCCTCGGAGAGCGGCTCGCGCGCGTCGCCCGGGACGGCGAGGACGGGGCGCCCCTGCGCGCGCGCCCAGTCGGCCGTGATCAGGGCGCCGCTCCTGGCCCGCGCCTGGATCACGACGATGAGCTCGCTCATGCCCGAGATGATCCGGTTGCGCCGGGGGAAGTTGTGCTTGAGCCCGGGCGTGCCGTCGGGCAGCTCCGAGACGAGCGCCCCGCCGCGCGCGAGGACGTCGGCGAACAGGCCGCGGTGCTGGCCGGGGTACGGGACGTCGACGCCGGTCCCGAGGACCACCACCGTGTGCCCACCGGCCTCGAGGGCGGCGCGGTGCGCGGCCCCGTCGATCCCGAGCGCGCCGCCGGAGACGACGGAGACCCCCGCCCGGGCGAGCCCACCCGCGATGCGACGCGCGAGGTCGAGGCCGTAGTCGTCGGGGTCACGCGTGCCCACGATCGCCGCGCGTCGCACCTCGCCGCGCAGATCGCCGCGCACGCGCAGCTCGCGCGGGCGGTCGGCGATCGTGGCGAGCAGACCGGGATACGGTCCATCGCCCGGGTGGAGGGTGCGCGCCACATCCATGGGAGGGGGCCATATACCCGCGGGGTCCGACATCGTCAAGGCGGGGGCCCAGCGGGCACATGCACGGACCGTGCGCAGGGCACACGGGGAGCGGGCCGGCCCGCGCCCGCCCGTTGAGGGTGAATCGTGGCGGCGGGCGCCTACTGCGCCGCCCGCATCTCGACCCGATCGCCGCCCCGGAGCTCGCGGAGGCTGCGGGTGACGAGGGCGGCGCTCGTGCGCTCGCGCACGTCCACGACGAGGAGCGCCCCGACGTCCTCCTTCGGGAGCTGCGGGTTCCAGCCCTTGCCGGCCTCGGTCTCGGGGTCGCGCGGATCGCCGGCCCGGACGACGGTGAACGTGTTCCCCTCCTCGACCCCGTGCACCTTGCCCACGTCGATGAACACGATCTGCGTCTCCGCGAGCTCGGTCAGCATCTCCACCGGCGAGCTCACGATGTAGCCCCTGAGGCTCTTGGCGTTGGGCTTCGCCGGGACGGCGCGGTACGGCCGGTCCACCCACGGACCGAGCAGGTCGCCGCGCTCGATCGGCTCGTAGGACGCGGTGATCGCGATCTTGACCGCCCGGTCGTCGAGCGCCGTGACCTGGGCCTGACCGAGGATCACCGACTGGAAGCCGATGACCTCCTCGGTCACGGGGTGCGTCACCTGCCGGACCGTCCGGTAGATCGCGTAGGTCTCCCCCACCTTCACGCCCGCGCGCTTCCGGAACGACACGTAGGCGCGGTCGCGCGACGAGAGCATCATCTTCTCCTCGAACGAGGCGCGGATGACGCCCGACTCGTCCAGCTCCCGCGGCGTGACGAACGCGTCGTGGCGGGCGAAGGTGTTCCTCGGCTTCACGTAGCCGATCGGGTGCGCGCCCGCCACGGTGACGGCCTCCCGCTCCTCCTCGGACGGCGGCTGGGTCATGTCCGCGCGCGAGAGGTCCTCGAGCTCGCGGACGTCCTCGCGCGGCTCGTCCTCGGCGACGAGCTCCTCCTGCATCGGCTCGACCTGCATGGGCGCGTTCTCGTCGCCCGAGGCGAAGAACCGGACCTGGTTGCCCGGGTAGATCCAGTGCGGGTTCGGGATCTCCGGGTTGTAGGACCAGATCTTGGGCCAGTACCACGGGTTGTTGAGGAACCGGCCCGAGAGATCCCACAGCGTGTCGCCGGGACGGACGGTGTACGTGTCCGGCGGCGCGGCCGGCGCGGCCTCGCCCGGAGCGCCCTCCAGCGGCGCGATCGGCGCGTCGCCCGGCACGCCCGGAGCGGCGACGGCATCGGGCTGCTGCGCGGAGTCCTGCGGCGCCGCGAGCGCGATCAGCGGGACGAAGGCCACCAGGGCCGCGAGGCCCAGCGAGGGCGTACGAATCATGGACCGCTCCTTGCCGGGAGCTCGCGCGACGGCGCGCCGTCGCTTCCCGGGTTCGACGAAAGCCGGGCCCCGGCGCGCCGCGCGGCCGGGGTCCCGGGGAAGTCCGCCCGGAGGCGGTCCAGCAGCTTCTGTGCGGCGCCGGGATCGCCCCGGCGCAGCGCGCAGCCGGCGAGCGTCTCGAGCGCGTCGCTCTGCGCGTCGCCCGCGGGGTACTCGTCGAGCGCCCGCCGCGCGAGGGCGCAGGCGGCGCCGTCGTTGCCTGCCGCCGCGTACGCCGCCGACGCCTCGACGAGCGCGTTGTCGGCGGACGGGTGCTGCGGGTAGGCGGTCGCGAAGTCCTCGAGCGCGTGGGCGCGCGTGACGCCCGCGAGCGCGCGCGCCGCGCGCAGGTCCCCGTCGGCCTCGGCGGCGATCGGCTTGCGGCCGGGCCGGCCCGCGCCGTCGAGCGCCGAGAGATCGGGCTCCTGGATCG
>JAEYZK010000147.1 GCA_023428085.1 Pseudomonadota bacterium | reverse complement strand
GCCGCCTTGTCGGCGCCCTTCGCGAGCGCGACGTAGATCTGGGCGACCCGGAACTGGCGCGGGACCTCGAAGGAAGCCTTGCTGGCGTCGTAGCCGGCCTGCACCTCGGCGTCGGAGGGATAGCCCTCCGGCGGGTTCGACACGGAGTCGAGGGAGAGGTCGATGAGCGCCTGCTCGCGCACGCGCTCGAGCTGGGCCTTCACCGCGGGCTGCTGGTCGAACTTCTTCGACGCGGCCTCGACGATGACGGTCCTGCGTGTCACGTGCGCACGCAGGAGCTGGGAGAGCATGGCCGGGTCCTTGGCGAGAGCGGCCTGCTCTGCGGCCGGTAGCGCCTCGACGAGCCCGCGGGCCTCCTCGAACGAAACCTCGACCTTGCCTGCACGGGCGAGGGGGTCGGCGGCGAGCGCGCGCTCCGGCAGGCCTGTGGCGGTGGCGGCCAACAGCCAGGCCACCGCGGTACCGACGGCCGTTCGGCTCTTCGTGGAGGTCTTGGATGGCTTGGTCATTGCGGTGCTCTCGGCTGTTGAGCGTCGTAGACGGTATGATCCCATGCGTTCACCTTCGGCCAGCTCGTCGTTTGATCTCCGCGTAGAACTCCTCCAGGCCTCATCGTGGGCATCGTCCTGGCTTCCACGCGCTCGCGTAGCCGACTACGCTCCAGCACGGGCCTTCGATGAGCATCGCGCCACGGCGTGGTGTGCCGGGGCGAAGAGAGGCCTATCGCTCTCCGGTGCTCTTGCCGAGCCCACTCGTCTCACGGCGCTGGAGATCCTGCCCGGGTACGCGAAGAGCGAGGGCGTGTTTGGTGACAATGCTCGGGTATCCCGCGTGCGAGTCGATGCGTTCCTGGAGGGAGGGAAGAAGGTCTCACGCGAGGCGAGCGTGGCAGACCGCATGACGTTGCAGCGGATCGCCATCCCCAGCCGTGCTGAACCCATCGCACGGATCCAGGTGACTGTTCTGGACATCCGGCGCGGACGGAAGTCTCAGGACGTGTGCATCTCAGACCTCAGGGTGGTTCCGGCGGAGGAACCTCATCCGTAGCGGACGGATCCCTCATCCCCAGCATCCTGGCGCCCCGCAGGTCCGCGCGCCTACGACTCCGTGCTCGCCAGCACCCGGCGCTCGAGGTCGGCCACCGCGGAGAGGAGCGCACGAAGCTCGCTCCCGAAGACCGTCGGGATCCGCGCGGCACGGAACAGCGCGCGCCGGGCGTCGTCGAGGTTGCTGTCCACGGCGAGGAGCTGCGTGCGGCGGAGGTCGATCGGGAGCTCATCGTGCATCGGCCCAGGATACGCCGCTTTGCGTCTCCCCGTCAGCCGTGTTCCGGCACGGCGGCGCACCGCCGCGAGGTGTCGGCTGCTCTGGGTCGGAGAAAACCGATGGAGAACGCGCGCGGCGAGCAATGCAGCGTTGGCCCACTCTCGCGGAGCTATTCCGGGTCGGTCCTCGACGCCGCAGTCGTTTCAGCGTACAGGTGTGAGTCGTTCCAGAGAACGCTTGCGGACGGTGCGGCAACTCCTTGCCTCCGCCGGGGCCCGAGGGCCTGCCGGCCAGGACCTCCGCTGATCGCCTGAACGGACGGCGAACGCTCGACGCAGCGCCCGACCTCGAGGGAGGCCGGGCGCTCGTGTTTCCATGGATTCGACCCGAAAGGCGGACAGATGAACGACGACTTCAAGGCTCTCAAGGAGCGCATGCGCGGGCTCGACGCAGTTCTCGCTCGTCGGGGAGCGAGTGAGGACCGCGCGTTCGCGCAGGCCGTCTCCATGCTGCACCGCGCTGCGCGTCGCGGCGATCGCTCGCGGGCTCCGAGGCCGGAGCTCCTCAACCTGCTCGAACGCGCCGAGGGGCTCGGGCGCAGGCTCGCGTAGCGACGTGGCTGCACGTGGGTGGAAGCGGGCGCGGCGCGCCCTCCGCGCGGTGGTGCTCCGTGGGCTCGTGCACGTGCTGTCCCTGCTCCCGCTGGTGCAGGCGCTCCGCCTGGGCGGCTTCCTGGGGCGAGGGGCGTGGTATCTGTCGCCGTCGCTCCGCCGCGACATGCGCGCCAGCCTCGCGGTCGCCTTCCCGGACCTGGACGCCGAGGCGCGAGACGTCATCGCACGCGACTCCCTCGTGCATCTGGGCTGGGTCGGCGGCGAGATGGTCTCCTTCATCGGTCGCGGCGAGGCGATCGCCCGGTACGTCGAGGTCGGCCCCGAGGCGCTGGCCATGCTCGAGCGGGCGAGGGGGCGCGGGGCCGGCGTCGTGCTCGTGATGGGGCACATCGGCAACTGGGAGCTCACGTGCCGGATGGCGCCGATCCTCGGCGCTGTCGGCGTCATCGCGAAGCGGAGCTGGCACCGCAGCATCGACGACATGGCCGAGCGCGCCCGCATCGCGAACGGCGTCGCCACGCTCTGGCGCAACGACCCGTCCACGGGCCGGCAGATGCTCTCGCTCCTGCGCTCGGGCGGCGCGCTCGGGCTCCTCATCGACCAGGACATCGCGTCCGTGAAGAACGCCTTCGTGCCCTTCTTCGGCCGCGCCGCGGCGACGCCCCGCGCGGCCGCCGAGCTGGCGCTCCGCTTCGGAGCGACCGTGCTGGTGGTGACGATGCACCGGCGTGGGGACCGCGCCGGCGAGGGTCACCAGCTCGAGGTCGTCGAGGTCCCCTACGAGCAGGCGCCGACCGATCCCGACGCCGAGGTGCTGCGGCTCACGGCGGCGTGCGCGCGGATCCAGGAGGAGGCGATCCGCCGCCACCCCGCGGAGTGGGTCTGGATGCACCGCCGCTGGAAGACACGCCCCGTCGCCGAGGTCGAGAGAGCGGCATGAGAGCCCTGCGCGGCGGGGTCCCCCGCGCTCGGGGCTGAGGGCCGGCCGCCGAGGGCGGCGAGCGCTCGAGCTCCACCCGGTCGCAAGTGCGCTGTGCCCTCGTCCGGGCCAATGGCGAGATTCGCCACGATGGGGTCGGCATCTTCAGGTCGCCGTTTGCTCGTCGTCGATGACGACCCGACCGAGGCCCGAGCGCTCGCCGGCGCCCTGGCCCTTCGAGCCTTCGACGTGACGGTCACCTTCGGCGGCGCACAGGCGCTCGCGCTCCTGAGAGCTGGGTTCCGGCCTGCGGTCATTCTCACCGACCTGACGATGCCGGACATCTCGGGGGAAGACCTCGTGGACGCGGTGCGGGAGCACCACCGCGAGACTGGCATCGCGATCATCGCCGTCTCCGCCTGCCGTGCGTCCTTGCATCGGGTGCGCGACAAGGTGACGGCACGCGTCGAGAAGCCGCTCGATCTCGAGCGGCTCGTGCAAAGGCTCGATGCGCTGTGCGGTGCCGCGGAGGCGTCGCCGCCTCCGTAGCGGGCGGCTCGTGGTGCGCGACCGGCGCCCGGAAGCTCAGCGTCGGATGGGGGCCCCGAGCAGCTCACGCAGCGCCGGCTCGTACTCCACCCCGATGAAGGGCAGGTTGCCCTCGATCGCGGATCGCATGGCCCCGGCCACCGTGCCTGTGTTCGGCAGCGGCAACAGCCGGGAGGTGCCGTTGGGGAGGTGGCAGGTGCAGACCCACCCTCGTGGACTGGACCGGATCTCGATCCGCGGGAGCGTGAACTGCAGGCCTGCATTGGTGCCGTCGAGGTTCACCGCCCAGCCCTGCTCGGTCTGGCTCCAGAAGATCATGGGATGGACCGCGACGCCCTCTCGTTCGCCCTGGTGATCATGGCTCACCCTACGCTCTTCCCGCGCCCGCCGCGAGGGCGGGGCCCGCGCGCACGGCGGCTCCCGGACCGACGGACCGTCCGAGGGGCGGAGCACCGTGCTCCACCCCTCGTCGACGCTCCGCGCTCTCGCCGCCGCCTACGGCGTCAGCTCGATCGTCGTGACGCTCAGCGCGGGCAGCGTGAGGGTCACGGAGCTGCTGCTCACCCGCGGCGCCGGGAGCGTCTGCCAGACCGGCGAGGCCCCGGGGGCGAGCTGCCAGGCCCGGGCGGTGGACAGGGCCTGCGCGTGCTTCCACTGGACGGTCACCGTCCGCGCCTCGAGATCGAGCGCGCCGGTGCTGCCGAGCGTGGGCCGGTGCACGAGGACCAGCACCACGCGGCCGGCGCTCGACGCGTCCACGCTGGCATAGGCCGAGACGTGGTCCAGGTCGCTCGTCGCGGCCGCGACCGAGGTGTCGCCGAAGTGACGCCCGGCGCCGTCGTAGTTGCGGTACGCGCGCCAGGCGGCGAAGGACCACGCGTGCGCGCTGCTCAGCGGCCAGAAGGCGCCGGCGTAGACGCCCTCACGGCCGAAGATCCCGAGCGTGTCCGCCTGCGCCACCGCGCCGGAGATGTGGTTCTCGGCGCCGTGGTTGTACTCGGTGACGGCGAGCTTGGTGCCGGGATAGCCCCGTGCGATCTTGCCCTGGAGGCGCGGGAGGAGCTGGATCGGGCCGTAGTTCGTGGTCCATTGGGTGATCCAGCTCGTCTCGACGAAGCCGGGATCGAACAGGGAGCGCGGGGCCTGGACGCGCGCAGCCACCAGGCAGTCGTCGGTCCCGTCGCCGGTGACGCGGACGCCACCGCTCCCGCTCCCGCAGTCGTGCGACTGCGCCTCCGGGTACCAGTGCACGTCGAGGACGTCGAGCAGGCGCTTCCCGGCCGCGGTCGAGGCGCTGCTCAGGTTGGCCAGGTAGTAGTCGAGGAACATGTTCTCGACGCTCGCGCTGGCGGGCTTGTCGGGCGCGTCCTGGAAGGTCACGAAGCCGTTCCAGCCGTAGCTCGCGGGCCCGTACACGAGGGAGGTGGGCGCGGCGGCCTTGATGGCGGTCGCCGACGCGATCGTCTTCTCCACCATCTCCGCGTAGCCGGTCTGCGCGCGCTGCACCTCGGGGTGCGTCGCGGTGGGCTTGCCGCTCGCGTCGATGTAGCCCCAGAGGTCCGGCTCGTTGTCGAGGGAGATGTGGGCCGGGCCGGCGCTGCCCCAGCGCTGGGCGATGAAGTTGGCGAGCTCGTCCTGGTACACGGTGGTGCTGGTCGGGGAGGGGGTGAGCGTGAAGGCGCTCCCCTTGGCGGGCAGGTTGGGCACGAACCAGCTCGCCACCGGATCGGTCAGCGGATTGACGGTGCCCGACCTCGCCTGGGACACGTAGCCCTGGATCGGGATCGTGACGAGCGCGCCGATGCCGCTGGCCTTGGCCTCGTCGATGGTGGGGTAGATGCCGTAGGCCGGCGGGTTGCTGGCGGACCCGAAGAACGTGTCGTTCGAGTACGGGCCCCAGTCGGCCCCCGCGTTGGACCAGTTGTTGGTCCAGTTGTAGGTGGTCCAGCGGTTTCCGCCGAGGCGGAGCAAGGTGGCGCCCGGCGGAGCGTCGGCGAGCTTGCTCGCGTTGGAGCCGTAGACGAAGGGCGAGATCGCGCGGCGGTTCGCGGCGGTGTCGATGCTCACCAGCGCGTCCGTGCCCGCGGGCAAGGTGCTCACCGTCAACGTGCCGCTGGCGGCGGACACGTTGCCGGCGGCGTCCCAGGCCTTCACGCTGAAGGTGTAGGCGGTGCTGGCCAGGAGGCCCGTCGCGGTGTAGGCCGCGCTGGCGCTCGTGCCGAGGAGCGTCGTCCCGGCGTACACGTCATAGCGGGAGACGCCGATCGCGTCGGTCGAGGGCTTCCAGGAGAGCGTGATCGAGCTGCTGCCCTGGTTGGGCGACGCCAGGCTCGAGGGCGCGGTGGGCGGCGTGGTGTCGGGGCCAGGGCCGGTGCCCATGGGATCGATGCCCCAGACCGGGGAGCCGTTGCGGTAGAGCGTCACGCGGCTCCAGTCGGCGAGGGCCGTCCTGGTGGCGTCGTAGGAGTAGTCGTTGGTCTGATCGAAGCCGGTGTAGTCGCTCTTGGCGAGGCGGTTCTGGATGCTGCCGAAGCTCTGGCCCGGCGCGAGGGTCCCGGCGGCGGAGCTGAAGCCGATCTCGAGGTAGTTGTCGGCGCCGGTCGTCGGGGTGACGTTCACGAACCGCGTGACGAGCGTCCCGCAGCCGCGGGGGGTGTAGTCGCAGGAGTAGACCTGGGTCTTCGCGCCGTCCTTCGTGTACCAGTAGCGGAGGGTCAGCTCGCTCATCGCGACGGCGGTCGTGCCCGTGTTGACCACGTCGATCACCGGCGTGAGCTGGTTGGTCGAGGCGGCGGCGGAGGAGGGCCGGTACTGGACCTTGAGCGTCGCCGTCCCGCCGCCGCTCTGGGTCGTCACGCCGAGCGCGGCGCTGGCGGCGGAGACGTTCCCGGCGGCGTCCCGGGCGCGGACGGTGAAGCTGTAGGCGGTGCCGGGGGCGAGGCCGCTCACGTTCGCGCTGGTGGTCGCGACCGACGCGGCGAGCGTCGTGCCGCTGTAGACGTCGTAGCCCGTGACGGCAACGTTGTCGGTGGAGGCGGTCCAGGAGAGGGCGACGGAGCTGCTCGTGACGGCGCCGGCGGCGAGGCCGGTGGGCGCGGTCGGCGCCGTGGTGTCGGCGCCGGTCGAGGTCCTGACCGAGAGCGCGGTGCTGGCGGCGGAGACGTTCCCGGCGGCGTCCCGGGCGCGGACGGTGAAGCTGTAGGTGGTGCTGGCCGCGAGGCCGCTCACGATCGCGCTGGTGGTCGTGACGGAGCCGGCGAGCGTCGTGCCGTTGTAGACGTCGTAGCCGGTGACGGCAACGTTGTCGGTGGAGGCGGTCCAGGAAAGCGCGACCGAGGCGCTCGTCACGGCGCCGGCGGCGAGGCCCGAGGGCGCGGTCGGCGCGGTGGTGTCGGTGCTGCCGCCGGGCTCGTTCCCCCAGACGCGCACGCCGCCCTGGTACAGCGTGATGTTGGGGCAGTCGGCCGACGCGGTGTTGCCGGAGTAGGAGTGGTCGTTGGCGAGGTTGTAGCTGGTCCAATCGCTCTTGGCGACCCGGCTCTGGATGTCGCCGGTGCTCTGGCCCGCGGTGAGCGATCCGGCCCCCGACGTGAACCCGAGCTCGAAGTACGTGTCGGCGGTGGGCGTGACGGGGGAGAGCCTCACGAACTTGCTCGTCACGTTGACGCAGCCGCGGGGGGTGTAGTCGCACCAGTAGCTCTGCGCCTGCGTCCCTTCCTCGGTGTACCAGTAACGGAGAGTCAAGCCGCTGAGGGCCACGGTCGCGCTGCCTCCGTTGACCACGTTGATCGCGGTGTAGATCTGGTTGCTCGTGGTCCCGGCCTGGAACCGGCACTGGACCGCGAGGCCGCTCGTCTGCGCCACGGCCGGCTGGGCGCCCAGGGCGAAGGCGGCCGCTGCGACGACTCCGGGGATGAGACGCTGAAGGGCGCGCATGACACGCTCCATCTCGATGCGTTCGCGCATCGTCGGATGAGGGGTGAGGCGAGGCATCAATCCTCTCCGCGACCGGGGGGCGCGGGGGCAATCGGCTGTTCGGAAGCGAGCGCGCAGCCTGCGCCGACCCAACGAGGGCGTCAAGGGAGCGAACGGGTGCCGGCGGCGCGGGCCGCGGCAGGCGCGCGCGGAGCTCGACCCGTATCCCACAGACGATACCGCTCTGCTTCCGACGCTCCCCGGTGGCGCACGTCAGCGGTGGATCGACGAGGCGCACCGGGCGCATGCGACGCTTTACGGGTGCTGGAATCCGCAGCTAGAATCCTCGGCAGCAGATCCGCTCAGCGGTCCTGGACCCGGGTGCAGCTGCGGAGGCCACGATGGCAGACGTCCGGATCGCCTTGGCCAGCATCAACCTGGCCCCGCACTTCCCCGGCGCGCTCTACAAGCGGATCAAGAGCCTGCTCAAGCCGGGCGAGACGACGGTCGAGAACGTCACGTACGTCGCCTCGGCCGGGGTCTCGCGCCAGCGGCTCCTGCAGCTGCTCGAGGGGGATCCCAAGCCCATCGCCCTCATCGGCATCGTCGTGCGGCCCGAGCCGGACGTCGTGGAGGCCTTCCACGCGATCGGGGCGCCCGTCATCCTCATCGACGAGTCGGCGCCCGGCGCGACCACGGTCAGCGTGGACAACTTCCTGGGCGGCTTCCAGGCGGGTGCGCACCTCGCGAAGCTCGGGAGGCGGCGGATGCTGGTGGTGGAGGGGAAGATCAACGCGGATGGCGACATGTGCTGCATCCAGCGCCTGGCGGGGTTCAAGAAGGCGCTGGTCGATCACGGCGTCCCCCTGGCGCCGGATCACGTCATCTCGTGCTCCGACTACTCGCGCAAGGTGGGGGCCGACGCGATGGACCTGGTCCTGAAGAAGTTCAAGGGGGTGGACGGGATCTTCTGCTCGGCGGCGGACCAGACCGCCGTGGGCATGCTGACGGTGGCCCGGGAGCGCGGGGTGAGGATCCCCGAGGACATCGCCATCATCGGGTTCGACGACCTGCCGTTCGCCGCCACCTCGAACCCTCCGCTCACCACGGTGCGCCAACCGCTCGACGCGATGGCGGAGGCGGCGTACCGGCTGGCGACCGTCGAGACCGGCGACGTCTTCCGGGAGCCGCGGATCGTCAAGCTGCGGCCCGAGCTCGTCGTCCGTCAGTCGGCCTGAGCTGGGGCCGGACCCACGCCGGTCGGGAGCCGAGCGCTGGCCGCTCCCGCCGCGGTGTGCGCGCGTAGGTGCCGTCCCTCCGTTCGAAGTTTCGCGTCGGGTCTCCCCCCGGACCCGCGAGTCTGCGCCACCCGGTGCTCGTGGACGCGGCGCCGACGCCGACGGCCGTGGGAAGCGCGCCGCCGGCGCGCCGGGATCGTGGCACCGCCAGTGCACAGGCCCCCCGGCGAGCCGAAAGGAGCATCGAGTGGCCACGGTCAGCGAGCTGACGGCGAAGCTGAAGGTGAAGACGGAGTCGACGATCGCCCTCAACTCCATCGCAACCCGCGTGTTGCTGCGGACGGGCGTGAACATCCTCGCGCCGCGCAACGACTCGGATCCGGCGGCGGTCGCCAAGGTCTGGGCCGCGCTGGTGGAGATGGGTTACCGGATCACGATCTGAAGGCGGAGAAGCACATGGCGATCAATCACGTCGATCTGGGGCACCGCAGCGTCTACTCCCGAGGCGCCGACACCGCCGCCTGCGCGCGCGAGGTCGTCGCCGGCCTGCAAGGCACGGACGCCGCCGCGGTCGTCTTCTTCGCGTCGCCTGCCCACGACGGCCGGCGGATCGCGCGCGAGCTGAAGCAGGCGTTCCCCGGCGCCGCCGTCATGGGGTGCACCACGGCGGGCGAGTTCAGCGAGGCGGCCATGGGCGATGGCGGCGTCTCGGCCGTCGCGCTGCCGCGCGGCGTCGTCCGGCGGGCGATGGCGGCCATGGGAGACTTCCGGGGAGGCGTGGACGAGGGCGTCCGCGGCGCCCTGGGCAGCCTCGCGCAGCAGGCAAAGGCGCCCCTGCGCGCGCTCGATCCTGCGCGCCACGTCGGGCTCGTGCTCATCGAGGGCATGCACGGCCACGAGGAGCGGATCAACGAGATCCTCGGCAACGAGGCGCCGCTGCTGAGCTTCGTCGGCGGAACGGCCGGAGACGACCTCAAGTTCCAGCGCACCGAGGTGTTCCAGGACGCGGAGAGCACGACGAACGGCCTGGCGCTCCTGCTGCTGGAGCTCGACGTCCCGTACACCGTCCTGAAGACGTGCAGCTACGAGAAGCTCGGGAAGAAGCTGACGATCACCCGCGTGGACGCCGTCGAGCGGATCGTCTGGGAGATCGACGGACGCCCCGCGGCGGAGGCGTACGCCGAGGCGCTCGGCACGACCGCCGATCGGCTGGACTCCGCCGAGTTCGCCACCTACCCGGTGGCGCTGCTGATGAACGACGAGCCGTGGATCCGCTGCGTGCAGCAGGTGAAGCCGGGCGGGGGGCTCAGCTTCGCCTGCCGGCTGCTCGAGGGGATGGAGGTCGAGGTGATGCGGAACACCGACATCATCGCCGAGACCACGAGCGCGGTCCGGGACGCCGTCGCGCGCGTCGGCGGGAAGGCCTCCGGCGCGGTGCTGTTCAACTGCGCCTGGCGGAAGCTCGAGGTCGAGAAGAAGGGGCTCGCGAAGGAGTTCCTGGGCAGCCTCGGCGGGATCCGCGCGGCGGGGTTCCACACGTACGGAGAGTCCTGGCTCGGGCACATGAACTGTACGCTCACCGGGGTGATCTTCGGCGCCCGGTGAGCGACCGTCACCCGGCGCGCGCAGCGGCCCGCGCGAGATCCGCGGCGAGCTCCGCGCGCATCCGATCCGCCAGCGCCGCGTCCGCCGCGCGGAGGACCGCCGCCGGGTGCCAGGTGGCGAGGACGGCGGGCGCGAGCGGGTGGACGTGGACGCGCCCTCGCTCGCGCGACAGGGGAAACCGCGCGCCCAGGAGGGCGTGCGCGGCGGTCGCGCCGAGCGCCACGACCACCGCCGGCCGGATCGCGCGCAGCTCGGCCTCGAGCCAGCCGGCGCACGCGCGCACCTCGGCCGGCTCCGGCCGCAGGTGGATGCGGCGCTTCCCGCGGAGCTCGTGCTTGAATCCCTTCACCGCGTTGGTGACGTACAGTCCGCCGCGGTCCACGCCGGAGGCGGCGAGCGCCGCGTCGAGGACCTGCCCGGCGGGACCGACGAAGGGGAGGCCGGCGCGGTCCTCCTCGTCGCCGGGCTGCTCACCGACGAGGACGAGGCGTGCACCGGGCGGCCCGCTGCCGAAGACGGGCTGCGTCGCCGCGGGGCAGATGCCGCACGCGTCGCACCCGCGCGCGGCGGCGGCGAGCTCCGCGATCGACGCGGAGGGCGGCACGCGGACCGCCGAGGCGGACGGGGGCGGCGCCGTCATCGCGGCCACCCTGGGCGCGGCGCCACGCACGAGCGCGGCGATGTCCTGGCCCTCGGGCAACGTGTGCCAGTGCCGCGCCGGGAGATGGGCGCGGAGGAGCCGCGGATTCACCCGCGCGGGGTTGAACGTGCTCGCGTAGTACGCGCGCCAGAGCGCCTCGACGTCGTCCGCCGCCGCGCCCTCGCGCGCGACGCCGCCGCCGAGCCGCAGCGCGCGGCCGTCCCAGTGCGCGGATGCGTCGGGCGTCAGGATCGACCAGCGCATGGCCGCGAACCGGCGGACGAAGAAGGGCGCCGCGCGGGCGAGGGTGCGGTGGTCGGGGCGGTGGAACGCGACGAACCGCTCGCCGGCGTCGTCCGCGACGCGCCGGAACCGGACGAGCGCGTGGAGCCGGTGGACGTCCTTGCGCACGGCGTCCGCCAGCCGCCGGAGCGCGAGCACGTCCGGATCGGCGGGGTCGTCGAGGACGTCCGGCCGCGCGCGCGCCGCGCGCCAGAGCACCCGGTACAGCCGGTCGAAGCGCGACGGGTCCCGATGGCAGGCGACGTCGCGCGCGAGCGCGACGAAGGCGGGAGCGACCCGGACCGTGCCAGCTGCGCGGCGGCCAGGGTCGATCCTGGCCGCGGCGGCGCCCGGCAGGAGCCCGAGCTGCGCCGCCTCCGTGAACGCGACCTCCGCGGGCGGGACGCCCTGCGCGAGGAGGTCGCGGGCGGCGGCGCGCCAGCCCTCGAACGATCCGTCCACGTGCACCGTCCTCATCGCGCGCTCCGCTCACAGCTCGCCCGTGCGCGCCGACAGCGCCGCGGGCGGGTCGAACAGCCCGAGCTGCCGCGGCCGCTCACGAAGGCGCGCCGCCAGGTCCGCGCGATCGAGCTCCCGCGCCGCGGGGTTCGCGCCGTCGTGGAGCAGGAAGGGCGCCGCGCGCGCCATGGGGAGGCGCAGGCGGCGGAGCTCCGCGAGGCCGAGCCGGCGGAACCGGCGGGCCTGCAGGATCCGCTCGACCCCGCGGACGCCCAGCCCGGGCACGCGGAGCAGGAGCTCGCGCGGCGCGGCGTTCACGTCCACGGGGAAGAGGGCCCGGTGCCGGAGCGCCCACGCGAGCTTCGGATCGACGTCGAGCGCGAGGTTCGCGTCGGGCGCCTCGAGGAGCTCGCCCGGCGCGAAGCCGTAGTGGCGCATCAGCCAGTCCGCCTGGTAGAGGCGGTGCTCGCGGACGAGCGGCGGCGGCGCGAGCGGCAGCGCCGCGTCCGACGCGGGCGTCGGGCTGTACGCGGAGTAGTACACCCGGCGGAGGGCGTGGGCGCCGTAGAGCTCGGCCGCGCGCGCGAGGATCACCGCGTCGGGGGTCGGGGTCGCGCCGATGACCATCTGCGTCGTCTGCCCCGCCGGCGCGAACCGCGGCGCGGTGCGCAGGCGCCGCCGCTCCTCGGCGGCGGCCTCGTGGCGCGCGCGGATGGCGTGCATGCCCGTCTCGATCGTGCGCGCGTCCTTGTCGGGCGCGAGCTGGACGAGGTCGGCGGACGTCGGGAGCTCGATGTTGACGCTGATGCGATCGGCCAGCGCCCCGGCCCGCGCGAGGAGCTCCTCGGACGCGCCCGGGATGGCCTTCAGGTGGATGTAGCCGCCGAACCGGTGCTCCTCCCGCAGGAGCCGCGCCGCCTCGACGAGCTGCTCCATGGTGGAGTCCGCGTCGCGCAGGATGCCCGAGCTGAGGAACAGGCCCTCGATGTAGTTGCGGCGGTACAGGTCGATCGTCAGGTCCGCCACCTCGCGCGGGGTGAACCGGGCGCGCTCGACGTCCGCCGAGCGGCGGTTGCCGCAGTAGTGGCAGTCGTAGACGCAGACGTTCGTGAGGAGGACCTTGAGGAGCGAGACGCACCGGCCGTCGGGCGTGTAGCTGTGGCAGATGCCGGAGGGCGCGCCGTCGCCGATGCCCCCCTTCCGCGCGGCGCGATCCGATCCGCTCGACGCGCACGAGGCGTCGTACCGGGCGGCGCCTGCGAGCACGCTCAGCTTGCGGAGGCGATCCATCCCCTCGAATCTAGCATGACCCTGACCGATGTTCAGGCGGATCGCGCGTTCAGCGGGCTGGCCGGCAGGCGCGCAGGGCGGGGGTTCTCCCCCAGCCTGCCAGGGGCGGTCCACCTGGGATCGACGCGCGCCGCTTCGCCGTTACACACGTCACGTGCGCGGCGGCTCCTCCGCCGCTCCCGGAGGTGGCCATGGGTGGACGTCACGCGAGCATCCTGGAGACGATCGGCAACACGCCCGTGGTCCGGATCAACAGGCTCGCTCCACCAGGCGTGAACCTGTTCGTCAAGATCGAGGCGGCCAACCCGCTCGGCTCGGTGAAGGACCGCCTCGCCATCGCCGTGATCGAGGCGGCCGAGCGTTCGGGAGCCCTGAAGCCGGGGCAGACCGTGATCGAGGCGACGAGCGGCAACACCGGCATCGGGCTCGCGATGGTCTGCGCGGCCAAGGGCTATCCGCTGGTGCTCGTCATGGCCGAGTCGTTCAGCGTCGAGCGCCGCCGGTTGATGCGGTTCCTGGGGGCGAAGGTGGTGCTCACCCCGGCGGCGGAGCGCGCGGTGGGCATGGTCCGGAAGGTGGAGGCGCTGGCGGCGGCGAACGGCTGGTTCATGACGCGCCAGTTCGAGAACGAGGCGAACCCCGACTACCACTCGCGCACGACCGCGCAGGAGATCCTGGCGGACTTCGCGGGCGAGCGGCTCGATCTCTGGGTCACCGGCTACGGCACCGGCGGGACGCTCAAGGGCGTGGCCCGGGTGCTCCGCAAGGAGCGGCCGGACACGAAGATCGTGGTCTGCGAGCCGGCGGAGGCGCCGCTCCTGGGCAGCGGCGCCGCGCAGGCGCGGAATCCGGACGGCACCCCGGCCGCGCCGCACCCCAGCTTCAAGCCCCACCCGATGCAGGGCTGGACCCCGGACTTCATCCCGAAGCTGACCGGGGACGCCGTCGAGCTGAAGCTGGTGGACCGGGTCCTGGCGATCCCCGGCCCCGAGGCCATCCGCTGCGCCAAGGAGCTGGCCCTCCGGGAGGGCATCTTCGTGGGCATCACCTCCGGCGGGACGTTCGCCGGCGCGCTCCAGGTCGCCGCCCAGGCGGAGCGGGGGGCCAACATCCTCTGCATGCTGCCGGACACGGGGGAGCGGTACCTCAGCACGCCGCTGTTCGCGGACGTGCCTGCCGAGATGAACGAGGAGGAGCAGGCGATCGCGCGTTCGGTCGCGACCGCGGCGCCGAAGGCCTGAGGGCGCGCAGCCATGACCATCGTCTCGCGCAGGGCGGGGGCGGCGGATCGGGCCTTCGAGGCGGTGAAGAGCTTCTACTTCCGCTCGCGGTACGGCGAACGGCGCGGCGATCCCACCATCGCCGACTTCACGTTCGGCAACCCGCACGAGCTGCCGCTCGACGGGCTCGTCGCGGCGATCCGGGAAGGCGCCGTGCCCCGCGACGAGAACTGGTTCGCGTACAAGACCAGCGAGGAGGCGCCGCAGGCGTTCCTGGCCGAGGCCGTCGGCCGGGAGCTCGGCCTTCCGCTCGAACCAGCCGACGTGGCCCTCACCGCCGGCGCGTTCGGCGCCATCTCGATCGCGTTCCGCCTGCTGCTGGACGCCGGGGACGAGGCCGTCGTCAACGAGCCGGCGTGGTTCTGCTACGAGCCGATGCTCCTCGCCGCCGACGCCGTCCCGCGGGCGGTGGCGCTCCGGCCGCCGCGCTTCGACCTCGACCTCGAGGCCATCGAGGCCGCCATCGGTCCGAGGACGCGCCTCGTCATCGTGAACACGCCGCACAACCCCACGGGTCGGATCTACGGCCGCGACGCGCTGGCGGGGCTGGCCGAGGTGCTGGAGCGCGCCTCGCGCCGGATCCGCCACCGGGTCTTCCTCCTGTCGGACGAGCCCTACCGGCGCATCCGCTTCGACGGCCGAGCCTTCACCAGCCCGGCGGCCGTCTACCCGTGGACGCTCGTCTCGTACAGCTACGGCAAGGTCCTGCTCGCGCCGGGGCAGCGCCTGGGCTACCTGGCCCTCTCGCCGCTGATGCCCGCCTCCGACCGCCAGCAGCTCCGCGACGTCATGTTCGCGAGCCAGATGTCCCTGGGCTGGTGCTTCCCAAACGCCGTCATGCAGTACGCCGTACCGCACCTGGAGCGCCTGTCGATCGACGTGGCAGCGCTGGCGCGCCGGCGCGACGCGCTGACCGAGGCGCTGGGCAGGGCCGGTCACGGCGTCCTGCCGCCGGAGGGCACGTTCTACCTCTGGGTGCGGTGGGCCGGGGATCCCGTCCGCCAGTGGGACGACCTGGCGGACCAGGGGATCTTCGTCATGCCGGGCACGCTCATGAGGTACCCAGGCTACTTCCGCATCAGCCTGACCGCGTCGGACGCGATGGTGGCGCAGGCGCTCCCGCACCTCGCGCGGGCGATCTGACTCCGTCCCGACTCACACGGCCGCGGCATCGCCCCGATCCGGCACACGCGCGCGCGTGGGGGAGCCGGACGTTCCGGGTCGGACGAGGGACCGGTACGCCGCCGCGACGTGGAGGATCAGCGTCAACGGCACGAAGAAGCTCGGGATGAGGCTCAGCGGCACCACCCCCATCACCGCGGTGGTGATCGGGCCGATCGGGCCGCCCACGCCCGCGCCGGAGTGGAGGATCCCGAGCGCCACGGCGACGATCAGGTCGAGCACCCCGAACGCCGTCCAGGCGAGGTACAGGGGGAGCCGCGCCGGGAGCCGCGGCACGACGCGGGAGGCGACGAGCGGCGCGGTGATGCCGACCAGGACGTCGCCGAGCCCTGCCGGCAGCGCGAACCCGGCGGGGAGCTTCCCGGCCGCCCAGAGCGCCAGGAAGACGGCGCCGGCGATCCTCCAGCTCTGCGCGAGCGTGAGGACCTTCAGGTCGAGCGAGCGGACGAACCGCCGGAGGGCCGGGGCCGTCGCCAGGGCGACGAGGAAGACGAGCACCGGGCCGAGGGCCGCGAGGCCGAGCTCCACGGGCGGGCGGACCTGCGCGCGCGGCGCGAAGAGGCCGGCGAGCCCGGCGGAGAGCGCGGCGGCGAACCAGACCACGAGCACCGCCAGCGCGGCGCGCACGTGAGAGCGAGACGACTGCGGAAGTGCGAGCGACGGCATGCGATCCCTCCTGCGAGGATAGACTTGCAAAGAGCAAGTTGCCTCCGGGGAGGGTAAGGGGCTCACTTGTGGAGTGCAAGTCACTCGCGCTGGCGCTACACTCGGGCATGCCGCGAGACAGGAGCGCATCCCCGAAGGTGGCGAGCGGAGGGCGCCGGTCGTCCTGCCCGGTCGCCTGCACGCTCGACGTGGTCGGCGATCGCTGGAGCCTGGTCGTCGTGCGAGAGCTCCTCTTGCGCGGGCCCCGTCGCTACGGCGAGCTGCTCGCCGCGCCGGAGGGCATCCCGACGAACATCCTGAGCGAGCGGCTGAAACGGCTCGCCGCGGCCGGGATCGTGGAGGCGCGCGCGTACAGCGCGCATCCGCCGCGGAGCGAGTACGTGCTCACCGAGCGAGGCCGTGCGCTCGGGCCCGTGCTGAAGGCCATGGTGGAGTGGGGGCTGCGCCACATCCCGGGGACGAAGCCGCCCCAGGGGCTCGCGCAGCGATGAGGCGGAGCGTCACCCTGGGTGCACGGCCCACCCGCAGGGCCGCAGCTCCAGGTACTCGAAGGTGCAGGCGAAGCGCTCGCCCACCGGGCTGCAGGCGTAGACCCCGGCAGAGAGGGACTCCGGGCAACCGTGCAGGTGCGTCACCCGCAGCTGGTGCCACTCCGCGCCGCCGGGCGCGCACTCCACCAGGAAGTCGTCGTCGCGGCGGCTCATGCGGTACGTCATCTCCCGGACCTCGCCCCCCACGTCCTGCGTGGCCCAGTCCGAGAACCCGAGGTTCGTGACCACGGAGCCGAGCCGGCCGTGGCGATCGTCCTCCCGCTCCACCGAGCACTTGATCCAGCTCTCCGGCCCGGCCCGGACCATGAGGCCGCACTGGTCGTACTGCGCGCGCGGCGTCCAGCGGGCCCGCGCCTCCAGCGTGAAGTCGCCTGCCACCTGCAGCGCCCAGAGGTGGCCGTCGTCGCGGCGGAATCCGTAGTGGGTCCGCTGCCAGAAGTCGGTCCGTGCGCCCGTCTCGAGGTGCAGCCCGCCCCCGAAGCGGTGGCTCGGGGGCGGGTTCAGCCAGGCGCCGCGGGGGTCGGGTCCGGCGAAGTCGACGCGGATCGGATGGGTCGGGCGGAGCAGGGTCATGGGGTCCTCCTTCACCGGCCGGTGGGGGTCGCGCTCTCGTTTACCCCGGCGAAGGCGCAGGTCAACGTCTGCCTGGTGTCGGTCCGCGGCGCGCCGCGACCTCCCCCGTGGCGCCACGCCCACGGCGCTCGGGAGCGGGCGGGCGCCCGTGCGTTCGCGTCGCGCGCGCCGCCGGGCGTGACCGCTCCGGTTACGGTGTCACCCGCGCGGCGGGTGCAGGTCCTGAAACTCCTCGGGAATGACGGGCTGTGCGCCCGGCGCTGCTCGGCACGGGGCGTGCTTTCCCGCTCGGCGAACGCCCGCGCCCGGGACTCGGGCGCGCAACCGCACACGGAGAGCACGCACGATGCGCACGTGGACCCTCACCTTCCTCACCGCCGCGGGGCTCGCCGCCGCCGCGGTCATCGTCCCGTCCCAGGGCAACGCCGCCGGCCCGGCGCCGAAGGTCGTCCAGCTGTCCATCACGGACGACGGCGTGTCGCCGGCCGCCATCCCGGCGAAGCAGGGCGAGCCGCTCCGGATCGCCATCACCCGCACGACCGACGCGACCTGCATCACGCAGGTGGTCGTGAAGGACTACGGCATCAACCAGCCGATCCCGCTCAACAAGACCGTGAACGTGGACATCACGCCGAAGACGACGGGCAAGATCCGCGTCGCCTGCGGGATGGGCATGAACTTCGCCGTCCTGAACGTGCAGTGACGGCGGCGCGGGCGGGGAGGGTGAGGGGCTCTCAGAGCCTCATCCCCCCGCCGCGCACGCCCTGGAGGACCTGCTGGAGGTCCAGCGTGCGCGCGCGCTGCTCGATCTCCGGCGCGAGGCGCGCCTGCAGGCCCTTCGCCTGGTCGAACAGCCCCTGATACGCGCGCCGGAGCCCGTCGGCGTCGATGCGGCGGCCGGCGCCGTAGTACTGCTTCGCGACCTGGCCGAGCGCGTGGGTCGTGGCGAAGGAGAAGGCGGACCCGGTGGCCTGGCCGCCGAGGCCGCGGAGCAGGCCGCCGCCGAGCTTGCCCAGGATCCCCCCGACGATCTTCCGGCCGAACTCCTCGACGTACTGCGCGGTGAGGCCCACGCCGGCGGTGGCCAGGAAGTCCTTCACGTGCCCGCGGTCCAGCTCGTAGCCGTGCCCGCGGCCGATCTCGTAGACCATCTTCATCTGCAGCGGCACGATGGCCATCGAGGCGAGCGACTGCGGGAGGAGCTCCAGCGCGCCGTTCAGGATGGCGTAGTTCAGGATGGAGCGATCGACGGCCTCCGCGTCGGGCCGTTGCGGCGGCCCCTGCGGCGCGACGCCGGCGCTCGCCGGCGG
>JAEYZK010000053.1 GCA_023428085.1 Pseudomonadota bacterium | reverse complement strand
GGGGCGGGCCGACCGGCCGGAGGGCGCCCTCGCGGATCGGCCGGAGCCGGTCGCCCGGCGCGGGCGCGGCCGGCGCCGCGGCGCGCGGCGTGGGCCGGGGCGGATCGACCTCCACACGCACCGCGGGCGTGATCGCCACCTGGTACTTCCCCGCGCGCGGGTCGAAGAACGGCCACTCGGTCCCTGGGAGGACGAGCGCGCCGGCGCGCTCGGGGACGACGACGATCTCCACCGTGCGTGTCCCGAACAACCGGCCGCCGCGATCCTCGGTCCGGTCGGCCGTGGTCGGCGGGTACACGCGCGCGCCCGGGAGGTCGGGCAGCCGCGGCGGCGCGAAGGCGTGCACGTTGCCGTCGCCCGCGACCGCGATCCGCACGGTGACCGGCGCGCCGGCCGCGACGCGCGCGGGGGTCGCGGAGCGCTGGAGGGTGAGCGTGCCGACGTTGCCGGGGTCGAACCCGGGCGGCGCGCCGGCGGGGAGCGGCTTCACGCGGACCGGGACCGGCTCGGTCCGTTTCGGGACCTGCACGAGCCGTCCGGACAGGCCGAAGCGGCCGCCCCGCACCGCGATGTCCGCGGTCCCGTGCAGCGGGTCCACCGTGAGCAGCCCGGGCCGCGTGGGGAAGAGCGCCGCGCGCGTGAGCAGGTACTGCCACGCGCCCGCGCGCACCTGGGGCCGGAGGCGCCGCGGGATCTCGAGGGTCTCCTTCCAGAAGCCGTCGTAGGCGGGCATCTGCCCGGGGCGGAAGTCGGAGACCTCGTACGGCCCGACGAGCCACGCGTCGGCGCGGAGCTGCTCGCCCACCCAGACCTCGCGCTTCGTCACCTCCATCCGCAGCGTGACGTCGCGCTCCCAGTTGCTGTACGCCCAGCCGCCGCGCTCCTTCGGTGCCGGCGCGGGTGCCGGCGCGGCCGGCCGCCCCGGGACGCCCGTCCTCGGCGCGGGTGCGCGCGCTCCCGGGTCCGGCGCCAGCGTCGCGCCGGAGACCTGCACCACGATCGGGGCCGTGACGTACCGCTTCCCCTGCACGATCGCGCTCACCGGCGGCAGGGTGAGGGCGCCGGCGCGCTTCGGCCGGAGCTGCCGGACGATGGTGTGGACCTCGACGAGCTGGAGCCCTGCGCCCCCGCCCACCGTCCCACGCGCCTCGAGGAACCGGTCCTCGTCGAGCACCTCGAAGTCGGGCGCCGCGGGGAGGTCCCAGCGCGGCGCGCCGCCCGGCGCGCCTTGCGCGAGCGTGACCTCGAGCATCAGCCGCTCGCCGAGCGCGACCTCCGCCCGGTCCACCCGCGCCTCGAGCGTCACTCCGTCCTCCGCCGCCGCGGCGGGCGGCGGGACGAGCCCGCCGAGCGCGGCGAGCATGGCCAGCGCCGAGGCGACGCGCCTACCAGTCCCGATCGCCATGGTCCTCCCAGAGGCTGCGCCGCGGCTTCGCGAGGGGCATCGGCCGCTCCCGCGAGCGGAACGCGTCGAGGATGCGCTCCGCCTCGTCGCGCGAGACCGGGCGTGCCGGCTGCCCGGAGCGATCGCGCTCCTCCGCCGCGCGTCGCTCGCGCGCTCCCGGGTCGGCCTCCGCAGGGCGCGGCTCCTGGCGCCGCTGCTCCTCGTCCTGCTCCGACCGCCGCCCCCGCTCCGCCCCCTGCTCCTCCTGCTGCGCCTGCGGCCGGCTCCGGTCCCGCTGCTCCTCCTGCTGCTTCCGGAGCAGCACCTCGAGGTTGAAGCGCGCGTCGTCGTTCCGCGGGTCCCGCCGCAGGGCCTCGACGAAGGCTTGCTTCGCGCCCTCGCGATCCCCGAGCCCGGCGAGCGCGTTCCCGAGGTTCTGGCTCGCGCGCGAGGAGAGCGGGCCGGCGCCCCGCTCCAGCGCCCGTCGGAACGCGTCGCGGGCCTGGGCGAGCTGGCCGCCGTGGTGGAGCGCGACCCCGCGGTCGTAGTCGATCTCCGGCCGCGGCCCCGCCGCCTTCTCCGCGGCGTCGTAGTGCGGGAGCGCGCCGGCGGGGTCGCCGGCCGCGACGCGCTCGTTCCCCTCGCGCACGTTCCGCTCCTCGGCCTGGAACGGCGAGAACCCCGCGAGCGCGAGCGCGAGCGCCAGCGCGAGCGCCGGCACGCGCCCGCGCAGGAGCTCCGTCCGCGCGGAGACGGGCGTCACGCGGACCTCCTCCGCGCCTCGGGGAGGAGCAGGGCGGCGAGCAGGAGGACGAGCGCGGGGAAGGCGAGGAACGCGTACCGGTCCTCCCACGCCACGGCGGCCGGTCCGGAGAGCTCGCCCTTCGCGAGCGCGTCCAGGGTCGCCCGGAGCGCCGCGGTCCCCCGGTCCGGCCGCGCCACCTCGAACACCTCGCCGTTCCCCCGGGACGCGACGGCCGCGAGCGTCACCTCGTCGAGCCGGCTCGTCACCGTCGCGCCGCTGGCGTCCTTCTTGTAGCCCTTCACCGTCCCCGCGCCGTCCGTCTCCGGGATCGGCGCGCCCTCGCGCCCTCCGACGCCCAGCACGAACACGCGGATCCCCGCCTCGGCCAGCGCGGCGGCGGCGCGCGGGGCGCCGGGCACGTGCGACTCCCCGTCGGTCACGAGCAGCACCGCCCGCGAGCGGCCGCCGGGCTCCGCGGACTCCAGCACCTCGCCCGCGCGCAGGAGCGCGCCGCCGACGTCGGTGCCCGGATCCGGGATCGAGTCGGGGCCGGCGCCGCGCAGGAACATCCGGACCGCCTCCAGGTCCGTCGTGAGCGGGCAGGCGACCTCCGCGGTCCCGCCGAACAGCACGAGGCCCACCCGGTCGCCCCCCGACCGCGCGAGGAGCTCCTCGACCTCGAGCCGCGCCCGCGCGAGGCGGTCCGGCCCGACGTCGCGGGCGCGCATCGAGCGGGAGACGTCGAGGGCCACGACCAGATCGACGCCCAGGCGGCGCGTCTGCTCGCGCCGGGCGCCGCACTGCGGGCGCGCCAGCGCGACCGCGAGGAGCGCGAGGGCGACGAGCGAGAGGGCGAGCCGCGCCGCCGGACGCGCCGCGCCGGCGG
>JAEYZK010000228.1 GCA_023428085.1 Pseudomonadota bacterium | reverse complement strand
GGCCGCGGCGGAGCTCGCCGGCGCGGTCGCGCCGCCGGGCGGGCCGCGCCCGCGGATCGCGACGTTCGCCGCGCTCGCCGCGGAGGCCGCGCGCGCGGACGTGATCGTGAACGGCACCTCCGTCGGCCTCCACGGGCACGCCCCCCGCCTCGAGGGCCTCCGGTTCCGCGCCGGCCAGCTGGCGATGGACTTCGTCTACGGCGCGACGGCCTTCGCCGCCGACGCGCGCGCGGCCGGCGCGCGGCTCGTCTCCGGCGAGGCCATCCTGGTCCGCCAGGGCGCGCTCGCCTTCACCCTCTGGACCGGCCGGACCGCGCCGGAGGCCGAGATGGCCGCCGCGGTCAGCGCCTCCGGGAGCACGAAATGACGCTGCGTTACCTCACTGCAGGTGAATCTCATGGCCCCGGGCTCGTGGCCATCGCCGAGGGCTTCCCCGCCGGCCTCGCGGTGGACTTCGAGGCGGTGAACGGCGATCTCCGGCGCCGGCAGAAGGGGTACGGCCGCGGCGGCCGGCAGAAGATCGAGACCGACGCCGCCCAGTTCCTCGCCGGGCTCCGCGGCGCGGTCACGACCGGCGCGCCCATCGCCTTCGTCGTCTGGAACAAGGACCACGAGAACTGGAAGGAGCTCGTCTCCCCGTACGCCCGCGGCGGGCGGAAGTTCACGCAGGTGCGCCCCGGCCACGCGGACCTCGCCGGCTCGCTCAAGTACGGCTACGACGACGCCCGCGACGCGCTCGAGCGCGCGAGCGCCCGCTCCACCGCCGCGACGGTCGCGCTCGGCGGGCTCGCCCGGGCGCTCCTCGCGAAGCTCGGCGTCACGGTCGCCTCGCGCGTCGTCGCCATCGGCCCCCGGGGGAAGGCCTTCGACGGCCCGCCCACGGCCGAGCAGCACGCCGCCATCGAGGCCTCCGACCTGCACGTGGACGACGAGGCGCTGGCGGCGGAGTGGCGCGCGCTCATCGACGCGGAGAAGGCCCGCGGCGGCTCGATCGGCGGCGCCTTCGAGATCTACGCCACCGGCCTCCCGATCGGCGTGGGGAGCCACGTCCACCCGGACCGCCGGCTCGACGCCCGGCTCGCCGGGGCGATGCTCGGCGTCCAGGCGATCCGCGCCTTCGAGGTCGGGGACGGCGTCCAGGTGCACCGGCCCGGCTACGAGTTCCACGACGCGATCCACTACGACGCGCAGCGCGGCTTCTGGCGCGAGACGAACCGGGCCGGCGGGCTCGAGGGCGGCATGACGAACGGCATGCCGCTGCGGGTCCGCGCGTACATGAAGCCGATCCCGACGATGCTCCAGCCGCTCGCCACCGTCGACCTCGCGACGCGCGAGCCCACCCAGGCCCGCTACGAGCGGAGCGACGTCTGCGCGGTGCCGGCGGCGGCGGTCGTGGGCGAGGCGGTCGTCTGCTGGGAGCTCGCCGCGGCGCTGCTGGAGAAGTTCGGCGGCGACACGATCGGCGACGTGGAGAAGGCGGTGGAGGCCTATGCCGCTCGGATCCGCTGAGCTCCTCGCCCTCGCCGGGATGATGGGCTCCGGGAAGAGCGCGGTCGCGCGCGAGCTCTCCCGCCTCACCGGGCGCGCGGTGATCTCGCTCGACGACGAGATCGTCCGGCGCGCCGGGAAGCCCATCGCCGCGATCTTCGCCGAGGAGGGCGAGCAGGCGTTCCGCGCCCTGGAGCGCGCGTGCGTCGCCGCCCTCGCCGACCAGCACGGCGGCGCCATCGCCGATCTGGGGGGTGGGGCGTTCTGTGATCCCGAGAACGCGGGACACCTCCTCGCGGCGGGCCGGGTCGTGTTCCTCGACGTGTCGGCGGCCGAGGCGGCGCGTCGCATCGGCGGCGATCCCGGCCGTCCACTCCTCGCCCGGTGGGAGGAGCTCTACCGCACGCGCCTACCGCTCTACCGCCGCGCCCACCTCACCGTACGTACGGACGACCTCACCCCGGGAGACGTCGCGCGTAGAATCCTCGAAGCACTGTGACCGCCACTCGCTGGGAGGGAAACCACGTGAAGGCTCGCGCTCGCCGGACCGCCCGCAGAGGACCCGACGCCCCGGACCGCGGCCCGGCCGTGGTGGACATCATCGCCGCCCGCCAGGGCGACCACTCGTACCCGGTGCACGTCGGCCGCGGCGCGCTCCGCGGGATCGCGCCGCTCGTCGAGGGGGCCGACAAGGTGGCGCTCGTCACCTGCCGGCGCGTGCTCCGGACGCCGATCGGGATGGAGCTCGTGGCCTGGCTCGAGAGCACCCCGCTGGCCGTCACGCACGTCCTCGCCGACGGCGAGCAGGGGAAGACGCTCGCCGAGCTCGAGCGCGCCGCCGTGGCCCTGCTCACCGCGGGTTGCACGCGGCGCAGCCTCGTCGTCGCCCTCGGCGGCGGCGCGGTGACCGACGCGGCCGGGTTCCTCGCGGCGACCTTCATGCGCGGCATCCCCTGGATCGCCGTGCCGACGACGCTCCTCGGCATGGTGGACGCCGCCATCGGCGGGAAGACCGCCGCCAACCTCCCCGTGGCGAAGAACGCGGTGGGCGCGTTCCACCCGCCGCGCGCGGTGTTCGCCGATCCCTCCGCGCTCGAGACGCTCCCCGAGCGCGAGCTCCGGAGCGGCATGGGAGAGGTGCTCAAGTACGGCGCGCTCGAGCACAGCCTGCTCGCGCCGTTCGGGGCGGCCTGCTCGCGCGGCCAGATCGACGCCTCGATCATCGCCGCGTGCGCCCGGATGAAGGTGGACGTGGTGGCGGAGGATCCGACCGAGCACGGGCCGCGCAAGCTCCTCAACCTCGGCCACACGTTCGGCCACGGGGTCGAGGCCGCGGGCGGGTTCTCGCGGTACACGCACGGTGAGGCGGTGGCGGTCGGCCTGGCCTTCGCCTTCCGGCTCGCGCACCGCATGGGCCGGATCTCCGAGGGACCCGTCCAGATCATCGAGCAGGCGCTCGTCGGCGCAGGGCTGCCCGTCCGGGTGCCCCCGAAGCTCGCGGCGAAGGCCGTGGAGCTCATGGCCTTCGACAAGAAGCGCGCGGCAGGGGGCCTCCGCTGGGTGCTCCCCGCGACGCAGGGCGAGGCGGAGGCCTGGCGCGTCGAGTGGGATGTGGAGGCGGCAGAGCAGGAGGTGCAGGATACGGTCCGCGACGTCTCGGCGGCGCCGGAGCCGAAGCCGGCGCGGCGCGCGGGCGCCCGGAGGAAGTCATGATCCTGCTCGTGAACGGCCCCAACCTGAACCTCCTCGGCGAGCGCGAGCCGGAGATCTACGGGCGCACGACGCTCCACGAGATCGAGAAGCTCGTGAAGGACGCGTGCGCCGGCTGGAACGTGGAGGTGAAGGCGTTCCAGTCGAACCACGAGGGCGCGCTCCTCGACTTCCTCCAGGAGCACCGGGCCCGGGCGCGCGGCGTCATCGTGAACGCCGGCGCGTACACGCACACGAGCTACGCGCTCCACGACTGCCTCAAGGCGCTGCCCGTGCCGGCGGTCGAGGTGCACATCTCGAACATCCACGCGCGCGAGGCGTTCCGGCGCCAGAGCGTCATCGCCCCGGCCTGCCGAGGTCAGATCGCCGGCCTGGGCATCCGCGGCTACCTGCTCGCGGCCGAGTGGCTCTGCGCCGAGATCGGCGCCCGGCCGCGCGACGACGCGTCGCGCGCCGGCTGACGGGTGCCGCGCGTCGCCGTCCTCCTCCCGGTCCGGGACGCCGCCCGGACGGTCCGCGCCGCCGCGGTCTCGATCCTCCGCCAGACCGAGCGCGACCTCGCGCTCGTCTGCGTGGACGACGGCTCCACCGACGGGACCCCCGAGGCGCTCGCCCGGCTCGCGGCCCGCGACCGGCGCGTGCGGGTGATCCGCGGCCCGGGGGAGGGCATCGCGCGGGCGCTGGAGCGCGGGCGCGCGGCGTGCGACGCGGAGGTGATCGCGCGGATGGACGCGGACGACGTCGCCCACCCCCGGCGGCTCGCGGCGCAGCTCTCGGCGCTGCGCGCAGCTCCCTCGCTCGCCGCGGTCGGCGGCCGGGTGCGGCTCTTCCCGCGCCGGGCCGTGCGCGAGGGCATGCGGCGGTACGCGGCCTGGATCAACGCGCTCGTCACGCCCGCGCTCGTCGCCCGCGACCTCCTCGTCGAGGCGCCGCTCGTCCACCCCGCCGCCGCGATCCGCGCGGGCGCGCTCGCCGCCGCCGGCGGCTGGCGCGACGGTCCGTTCCCCGAGGACTACGACCTCTGGCTCCGGCTCGCGGCCGCGGGCGGCGGGCTCACGAACCTCCCGCAGCTCGTGCTCGACTGGCGCGAGGGGCCGGGGCGCCTCACCCGCACCGACCCGCGCTACGCGCTCGCGCGGCACGTCGCCCGCAAGTGCGCGCACCTCGCCGACCACGTCGTCGGCCGCGATCGCGAGGTGGTGCTCTGGGGCGCGGGTCCGACCGGGAAGGCCTTCGCCGACGCGCTCGCCGCGGAGCGGATCGCGGTGCGCGCGTTCCTCGAGGTGGACGCGGCCAAGATCGGCCGGACGGCGCGCGGGGCGCCGGTGCTCCCGTTCCGCGAGGCGCCCCGGTTCCGCGGCGCGCCGATCCTGGTCGCGGTGGGCGCGCCCGGGGCGCGGGAGCTCATCCGCGCCGAGCTGCGCGCGATGGGGCTCGTCGAGCTGCGCGAGTACTGGTGCGTCGCGTGAGGGCCTCGGGCCAGACGCCCCGGTCGAATCCTCGTTCCAGCCGCACATCGCCGGACTTGTCCGAGTACGCGATGTCGCTCACGTGTCCATGGGTCTGGGTCCTTCGGGCACTCGTGAACCGCAGCTCGTACTTCGGTCCGGACCGCATCTCGCGGGCTTGCTCGGGCGCTGGGGCCGCCGGTTCCTCGTTCACGGGCTGCTGTGCCTCGGCCTCCGTTCGCACGACGGGCTCCGACGTCGGCGCCGTAGCTCCCGCCTGCGCTGGAGGAGGCTGGCCCGGTGCTGGGGCAGCGGCCGCCTCCATCGGCGCGCTCGGCTCCGATCCCGTCGCCGCGGCCGGCGTCTCGGCAGGTGCAACCGCGGTCACCGGGGAGCCGGCAGGCGGCGCCCGGACCGCGGCGCGCCGTGGCGGCGTGGCAAGCGGAGGAGCGGGCGGCGCGGTGGCGAGCTCGGGGCGCGGCTGTGCCCTCCTCGCGCTCGAGGTGGGGCGAGATCTGGCCCATGCCTCGACGAATGCTCGGCGGCGTCACCGTCTCGGTGAGGAGCTTCCGGAGCATCTCGAGCGGTGTCTGGCCCTCGAGCGGCCGGCGCCCCGTCAGGAGTTCGTAGAGGATGACACCGACGGAGTACAGGTCGCTGCGTGCATCGAGCGGATCGGCGTTCCACTGCTCCGGGCTCATGTAGCCGGGGGTGCCGCAGACGATCCCGGCCTGCGTCAGCGTCGCCGCGCGATCGTCGGCCTGCTGGATCTTCGCGATCCCGAAGTCGAGCACCTTCACGAGATCCCGCTCGTGCCGGCGCGACCCAATCATCACGTTGGCCGGCTTGAGATCCCGGTGCAGGATGCCGTGCTCGTGGGCCTCGGAGAGGGCGCTCAGGATCTGCGCGCCGATGCGGATCACACGGTCCTGCGCGATAGGGAACTCCTCGACGATCATGCGGCCGAGGTCCTTGCCGTGAACGTGCTCCATCGCCATGAAGAGCGTTCCGTCCGGCAACGCGCCGAAGTCGGTCACCTGGACGATGTTCGGGTGTCGGAGGCGGGAGGCGGCGCGCGCCTCGCGCTGGAACCGCTGGACGAGCAATGGATCGGCGGCGAGCGACCGCTTCAGGATCTTGAGCGCCACGGGTGCGTCGAGAGCGACGTGCCGGGCCAAGTACACGTCTCCCATGCCGCCGCCGCCGATCCGCTCGTCGACGTGGTAGGTCTCCTTGAGTGTCGTGCCGATGAGCGGGTCCTCCGCGGAGGCGGACTCCGCGGCGACAGGTGCTCCGCACGCGAGGCAGAACGCGGCTTGCGGCGGCAGCTCCACCCGGCAGCTCGTGCACGTCTTCATGTCGCCGCGAGCATAGCGGCAAGCGCGCATCGGCTCGGTTCGCAAGCCCCCTGAGCCCATCGGTGGTGGGCCGAAGTAGGCACGAACGCTGTCCCGCATCTCCTCGGCGTGAGCCGTCGCTACTCCCGCGGCCCGTCGACTCAGGGCGCGGTCCCGACGAGCCGCTCCGCCACCGCGCGCAGGTCGTCCGGCACCGCCGCCTCGAAGGCGAGCGGCGCGCCGGTGACGGGGTGCACGAGCGCGAGCCGCCGCGCGTGGAGCATCACCCGCGGGATCTCCACCTCACCGACGCGCCGCGGCCCGCCGTAGCGCGCGTCGCCGAGGAGCGGCGCGCCGAGGTGGGCGAGGTGCACGCGGATCTGGTGCGTACGGCCGGTCTCCGGCCGGGCCTCGACGAGCGCGCCGCCCGGGCCGAGCGCCAGGGTCCGGTACCGCGT
>JAEYZK010000397.1 GCA_023428085.1 Pseudomonadota bacterium | reverse complement strand
GCGCCGGCGTCTCCGGCGCCGCCCGCGGCCGGCGCCCAGTGCCCGTCCACCACCGCCCCGCCGGGCGCGATGCACGCCGTGCCCCCCGCGCCGTCTGCCGCCACGCCGCCCGGAGCGCCGGGTGCCCCGACGAGCGCTCCGAAGGTCGTGTAGCCGCTGCACGCGAACGTCTGGTGAAAGACGTCGTGGCCCGCCTCCCCGCCGTCGCCGCCGGCGGCGCCGCCGTCCTGTCCCCTCTCCCCCGCCTCGCTCGCGACGGGCGCCGCCGGGACGTTGTCCGCGTCGCGCACGGGGCAGATGCGCTCACCGCCCGCGCCACCGCTCGTCGCCACGCCGGCGCAGATGCCAGCGCCCGCCGCACCGCCGGGGGAGGTGTGCCCCAAGCCGCACGTCTCCGACCCGTCCCGCTCGTGCACGTCGAACGCGGCGGACCCCGGACTCCCGTTCGCGCCGCCGGCGCCGGCCGCGCCGGCGCCCGCGTGCGCCCCCGCCCCTCCCTGACCGGCGACCACGACGCCGTTCGAGAGGCGGAGCGTCGCGTCCGCGCCCCGCACGTAGACGGCGTACGACGGCTCGCCCGGTCCGCGCGCGACCCGCCCGTGCACGGTGACTCCGTCGAGCGCCGTGCTGCCCTGCTCGCCCCCAGCGACGGCGACGGCGTTCACGGTGCCGGGCGCGTCGGGGCGCGCAGGCGCGGGCGTGATGGCCACCCCGAAGACCGCCGGGTCACGGCGCGCGAACCCGTCCGCGTAGCCGCCGAAGACGCCGACCCCGGGCGCGAGGCTCACCGTCTCCGCGTAGACGCCCGCCGCCACGTAGACGTCGCGCCTCCCGCCTGCCACGGCGGCGGCGATGCCGGCCTGGATCGTGCGCAGCGGCGCCGCGCGCGTCCCCGGGCCCGCGTCCGATCCGCTGGCCGCCACGAAGACCGCGCGGGCGACGTCGCCGTCGACCCCGTCACAGTTCGCGTCGATCCCGGCCGCGTCCGGCAGGTCATGCGCCGCCGGCCCGCAGCACTCGCAACCGTCCGCCGGATCCGCGTTCGCGTCGAAGCAGCCCGCACGGCACCCCGCCGTCCCCCCTCCACCCGAGCAGCCGGCGGCGAGGAGCCCCGCGCCGACCAGAGCCAGGAGCGCTTCATGCCTGACGGTCATGCGTCCCTCCCTTGGTCAGCCTAGCACCAGCGACCTGCCCTCGACCGTGCGTCGGTCGACTCCCCCGGCGGCGCGTCACCGGGCCATGGGGCACGGCGTCTGCGGCGTGTACCAACCGTGAACCTCGAGGCAGGGGAGGAGCGGTTCGCACCGGCGAATCTCCTGGCCGTTCGGCGACATTCACGATTGGTCCGATGTCGGACCCCCGCCCACCGCAGATTGCCCACGAATTGGCAAGCAAGCGCCGTCCTGCCGCATGAGAATCCCTGCGTCACGCAAACACATGCCTGCGGAGCCGGCGGCGCTGCTGCCGTCCGGACCTTCGCCGGCGTTGGAGGCAACCATGGAACTCGTGAACAAGGCACGGTTCGGTCCCCTCGTCGCGCTCGCCGCCGCGGCGTTCCTCGCCTGCGGCGGTCCGGAGGCGGGCCCCGACGTCGGGGTGGAGGCGGGCTCCGATCCCGCGGCGGCCCGCACGTGGGCGCTCTGGGAGCCGATGGATGGCTTCAACTCGTCGGTCTGGCAGAAGGCCGACTGGACCAACGGCGGGATGTTCAATTGCGGCTGGAAGCCGGACCACGCGACCCACTCCGGCGGGGCCCTCACGCTCAAGCTCGACAACGTGTCGAGCCACGGGAAGCCGTACACGAGCGGCGAGTACAGGACCTGGGAGACGTTCGGCTACGGCACCTTCGAGACCAACATGATCGCCGCCCGCGGCAGCGGCACGGTCACGTCCTTCTTCACCTACACCGGCAACCCCTGGGACGAGATCGACGTGGAGATCCTCGGGAAGAACACGTGGCAGATGCAGGTCAACTACTACGTCAACGGCGTGGGCGGCCACGAGAAGGTGATCGACCTCGGGTTCGACGCGGCCGCCGGCTACCACAAGTACGCCATCGAGTGGGGCCCGGGCTGGATCAACTGGTTCGTGGACGGCAAGTGGAAGTGGGGCGTCAACAACACGGGGATGAACGCTCCGTACGGCGCGCCCATGCCCAGCCACCCCATGCAGATCATGGTGAACCTCTGGCCGGGCACCGGCGTCGACGCCTGGCTCGGCCGGTTCAACTACTCGGGCCCGCTCTACGCCCGGTACGACTACATCAAGTACACGCCCCGGTAGCCGCTGCCGATCCTGCGGGGTGCCCGCCCCCTCGCGCTGGTGCCCTGGCGGCCCGCGGCGCGCCGGGCTAGGTTGCTCCCCGGTGCAGGTGCCGCACGCCCGACGGCGCGGGGGAGAGCATGCGACTCGACGACCAGGACCGCTCCAACGTGGAGGACCGGCGGGGCCGGAGCCTCGGCGGCGCGGGGATGCGGCTGGGGCTGGGCGGCACGCTGGTGCTGCTGGTCCTGAGCATGGTGTTCAAGACCGACCTCTTCGCCCTGCTGGGCGGAGACGCGGCCGCCCCCGGCGCCGGCGGGAGCCCGTCGCCAGCGCGCCAGGCGGAGGAGCAGGAGCTGGAGCGCGTGGCGGTGGGGGCCTTCAACGACGTGCAGGAGGTCTGGTCGAGCCGGCTCGACGGCTACGAGCCGGCGAAGCTGGTGCTGTTCTGGGACGCGACGCAGTCGGGGTGCGGGTACGCGGAGGCCCAGGTCGGCCCGTTCTACTGCCCCGCCGACCAGCGCGTGTACATCGACCTCGGCTTCTACCGCGAGCTGGCGCAGCGCTTCGGCGCCCCGGGCGAGTTCGCGCAGGCCTACGTCATCGCGCACGAGGTCGGCCATCACCTGCAGACGCTCCTCGGCGTCGAGCGGAAGGTGCGCGCCGCCCAGCAGCGGGACCCGGCGCAGCGGAACGCGCTCTCGGTGCGGATGGAGCTGCAGGCCGACTGCTTCGCGGGAGCCTGGGGGAAGGCGGCCGACGCCCGGGACCTCCTCGACCCGGGCGAGATCGATCAGGGCCTGGCCGCCGCGGCGGCGGTGGGCGACGATCGGATCCAGAAGGCGGCCACCGGCCGGGTGAGCCCGGAGTCCTTCACGCACGGTACGGCCGAGCAGCGCGCCCGGTGGTTCCGGAAGGGCTACGAGAGCGGCGACCTCGCGACCTGCGACTCGTTCTCGGCCGGCGACCTCTGAGCGGCTGGGAGGCTCGTGGCGCGCGCGGCTCCCGCGCGCGCCCGCGGGCTCATGGCTGATCGCGGTAGGAGAGCAGCGGCAGGGCCTCCTCCTCCGCCTCCTCCTTGGTCTCGAGGCTGAAGTTGAAGTTGGCCCCGATCCAGTACCCCTTCAGGAATCTCTCCTCGCCGGCGCCCAACGGAAGCGTGAGGCCGTCCCGTTTGCTCGGCGTCGAGATCGTGTGCGACCCCGGCGCGACGTCCACGAAGAGGAAGCTCCTGTCGACCGACACGCCGACCTTGACGCCGTCCACGAGGATGTCCTCGCTCTGCTTCCAGAGGAAGGGACCTTCCTTCCGGAACAGGTAGACGCGCGCCTTGTCCGGCGCGAGCGGGGCGTTCTTCTTCACCTCGGAGTAGCTCTTCCCGTGCCACGGGGACGCGAACGGCCCCTCCTGCTTCGGGCTCATCGTCGCGCAGCCCGCGAGGAATGCGAGCGCCACCACCGTCGTCGTCATCCGCTTCATGGGTTCCCTCCCTGGTTCGATCCCGCAGGAGCGAACCCTTTCACGGGTGCAGGGACCAGGCAAGCCCGACGTGCGCCCCGCGCGAGCGGGCGCCCGAGCCCCCTCACGAGTCGGTCACGCCGCAGCGCTCCCGCTGGGCCTGGCCCGCGCCTCGCCGCACCGTATGTGCAGGGCGCACGCACCCGGAGGCGAAAGGAACGAGGGCGATGGCGAGATCCGACGAGCGGTACGCGTCCGAGCTGGAGCGCGAGTTCGAGCTGGAGACGGACGCCGGCGACGAGCAAGGCGAGGCCGAGGACGGAGACGACGCGGGCGCGGCGGAGTGGGAGCTCGAGGCGGAGGACGACGACGCCGAGGCCTCCGACGACGACGAGTGGGAGGCGCGGGAGGAGGGCTCGTACGCCGACCGCCTCCGCGAGCTCTCGCACGCGGAGCTCGAGTCCGAGGCGCAGCTCGACCAGGAGGTGCGCGACATCGTCGACGAGATGGAGCGGGAGTACTTCTTCGGGAAGTGGGGGAGCCGGCTCCGCAAGATCGGCGGCGGGCTCGTGCGGAAGGGGCTCGGCAAGCTCGCGGGCCAGCTCCCGGTGATGAAGGGCCTCCAGGCGGTGACGCAGCTCGCCCGCGGCAACCTGAAGGGCGCGCTCGGCTCGCTCGCGAAGACCGGCCTCACCGCGGCGCTCGGCGCGCACCCGCTCGGCGCCGCCGCCCTCCCCGTGCTGAAGGGGCTCGGCTTCGAGGCCGCCGAGGATCCGGACGGCGAGCGCGAGGCGTGGGAGAACTACGTGGCGGTCGCGCGGGAGGCGTTCGATCACCTCGGCCGGCACCTCGACGAGGCCGCGCTCGATCCGGCCGGCGCGAGCAAGCTCGCCGCGGCCGCGTTCCAGGCCGGCCTCGACAAGGCGCAGCCGAGGGTGCGCCGGGCCGACGGCGGCCGCGGACGGCCGCGCCGCCGCAGGGTGATCCGGCTGCGGCGGGGCGACAAGCTGATCGTCGTCGTCGAGTAGGCCCGATGGCGGACGGATCGCGACAGCTGCGCCGGCGGATCGCCTCGCTCGGGCTCCGCATCCGGGCGCTGCGCGGGCTCCGCGCCCTCGTGGCGCTCCCGGCGCGCGCGGACATCGCGCCGCGGCAGTGGTCCGTGCTCGAGACGCAGCTCTCGGTGGTGGTCGAGCGGCTCCTCTCGCGCCTGAAGCGCGCCGCCCGCGGGTACCTCGCGAGCGGCGGCGCGCCCGGCGCCCGGCGGCGGCTGAACGCGCGCCTGGGCGCGCTCGAGCTCGCGCTCTCGCGCGCGTACCTCTTCTTCGACACCTACGCCGACGTGCTCACGCAGCGGGCGACCCCGGCGCTCGCGCCGCTGCTCGCGGGCTGCGACCGCCTCGCGTCGGACGCGCTCATGCGCGACCACCCCGCGCTCGAGCTCGTCGAGCCGCCGCTCGTCTACTGCGACCGCGGCTTCGGCGCGCGGATCATCCGCGAGGACGTCCGCTTCCCCGGCGCGGCGGCGAACCCGATGCCGCTCATCCAGATCCCGTACTCGCGGCTCCAGGAGAAGTACAACCTCACCTCGATCCACCACGAGGCCGGCCACCAGGCGCTCCGGCGGACCGGCCTCCAGGCCGCGATCCCCGCCGCGCTCCGGGCGGCCCTCTCCGCCGCCGGCGCCCCCGCGCCGCTCCGCGACTTCTTCGCGCTCTGGAGCTCGGAGATCGGCCCCGACTTCTGGGCGTTCTGCGCGACGGGCCTCGCCCAGCCCGCCGCCACCCGCGAGATCCTCGCGCTCCCGCCGGCGCACGTGCTGCACGTCTCGAGCGCCGACCCGCACCCGCCGCCCTGGCTCCGCGTGCTGCTCGGGTTCGAGTGGGCGCGCCAGGCCTTCGGGCAGGGGCCCTGGGACGCGTGGGAGCGGGAGTGGGAGCGCGACTACCCGCTCGACCTCGCCCCGGCTCCCGCGCGCCGGCTCCTCTCGGCGGGGCGGGGCCTCCTGCCGGCCGTCGCGCGCACGCTCCTCGGCGCGCGCTTCCGGGTGCTGGGAGGGCGCGAGATCCCGGCGCTCTTCGACCTCGACGCCCTCGCCCCGGCGCGGCTGCGCGCGATCGCGGCGACCGCGCGGCGCGGCCGGCTCGACCTGCGCGGACTCTCACCGTCGGTCCAGCTCGCCGTGTTCCGGATCGTCCGCGAGGAGAGCGGGATCCCGGAGCCGGAGCTCGACCGCGTCATGGGCGACTGGCTCACCGGTCTCGGCGGCCGCACGGGGCGGCACCGGGCCGCGCACCTCCGACAGAAGGGGAACCTGCATGCCTCCTGAACTGCAGAACGTGGTCCTCACCGTCGCGCCGCTCCCGCCCGTCGCCACCGGAGATCGGCTGAAGGGCCTGCCGCGCAGGACCATCCTCTTCCCGCCGTGCGCGCAGGAGCTCCTCTCGCTCATCCGGACCACCGGCGTCGAGGAGTCGCAGAAGGACGACGTCACCCGCCTCTTCGACGACTACTTCAAGTTCGGCCAGCCGCACCAGCCGCTCTCCGGGCCCCCGGGCGACGAGCTCGACCCCAGGCTGCGCGACTGCCTCGCCCCGCCGGGCGGCGGCGGGGGGCTCCTGCGGGCCGAGGGCGGGTGGCCCGGCGACTGCTGCGTCTGCTCGCCGTCGTGCCTCACCCTCGACGGCGGGCGGAACGGCGTCGGCGGCGCCTCGCCCGGCGTCCGGCGCCTGTTCCAGGGCGACGCGGTCGGGCTCTTCTTCTGGGACCGCCTCGGCGTCTTCCAGATCCTCGGGGTGATCCTCGACGCCTTCGCCACGAACGGCCGGCTGCCGATCTCGAACGGCGCCGCGGAGCCGGGCCTCCGGGACGACCTCGTGGCGGTGGTGCTCGAGCTCATGGTGCGCGAGACGATGACCGGCCTCGCCTCGTCCACCCGGGCCCGGAACGCCCTCTACCGGACGACGGCGGGGTGGGTGACCGACGCCGGGCGCAAGCTCGACCTCGACACCGAGGTGAACGTCGGGTTCAACCAGCTCTTCCACCGGTTCGTCTTCCACGCGCTCGAGTTCTACCGGGACAAGCGGATGGCGGTGGCGATCCAGGGCGCGGCCGGCGGCGGCGCCCGCCCGTCCGTCGCGACCCTCATCACCATCGGCGACACGCTCGACGTCCTGCGGCGCCGGTTCGAGCCCTTCGACTACGGGCGGAACGCGCACAACGCGCTGAGCGGCCTCGTGTGGCTGCTCGCGGGCATGTCGGTCATCCGCGAGCTGCGGACGACGCTCGGGATCCCTCCGGCCTACGGGGATCCGCACGAGTACATCCCGGCGGCGTACGATCTCCTCGTGCTGCGGCGCCCGATCACCCACGGCGAGACGAACCGGTACCTCCTGCACCGCGAGTGCGCGCTGGACGCGCGCGACATCCTGCTCGACCTCGAGGTGCTGAACTTCACCGATCGCGCCCCCGGGGGCGAGCTCGACCGGTGGCTGAACCAGATCGAGGCCAAGGTCGAGGGGTACCGGACGGCGTACCGCGCGCTGACGGGGCTCGACCTCGGCGCGTCGCCCACCCCAGCGGTCGAGCAGCAGGTCTAGCCCCTCGACGGCCGGCCCTGCGCCGGCGGGAGCCCCGATGCGCGAGCGCATCCGCTTCGAAGCCGAGCTGTCGGACCTCGACGTGCTCCGGGGGGAGCGCGAGGTCCCGCGCGCCCGCGTCGCCGATCCGCTCGGGCAGCAGATCCTGGGGCTCCTCTGGGAGCCGATCGCCGCGGACGACGTGCCGCGCATGGCGGATCGCCTCCGCCGCCTGGAGCGGGTCCTCGACGCCGTCCCGGACGTCGAGGCCGGCGCGCTCCTCCAGCGGCTCTCGCCGGGCGGGGATCTCGTCCGCGACTTCGACTACCGGCTCTCGACGCCCACGCGCAACCGCTTGCGCGAGAAGCTCCGCCTGCGGCAGAAGCGGCCGGTCCCGCCGCCCCCGCCGCCGGTCAAGCCGACGCCGCAGCCCGTGCCGCAGCCCACGCCCGTCCCCACGCCGACGCCGACCCCGACCCCCGCGAAGCCCACCCCCTCGTGGCGCGTCCTCCCGGGCTTCGTCTGGAAGCCCGACCGCTGGAAGGTGCTCGAGTACAAGATCTTCGACGTGTTCCTCCAGTGGGAGGTCGAGGTCGAGGGCGGGGTGAACGCCACCGACGACGACTGGCTGAAGATCAAGCCTCGCTGGACGAAGGGGACCGGCCCCGGCGTCGAGGTCGAGAAGAAGCTCGAGGGCGTCTTCTTCGACGGCGTGAAGGTGGAGAAGGATCGGACCCAGGGGCTCAAGATCTCCTTCTTCAAGGACGTGAAGCTCACGAAGCACGTCCAGGTGAGCCCCCACCTCCAGCTCTCGTCCGAGTTCTTCCAGCTGGAGGTGGAGATCCAGAAGCTCGACGTCTCGTTCCCGCTCCTCGGGAAGGCGATCAAGCTCGCCGTGAAGCCGAAGGGCACGCTCCAGTTCAAGGTGAACTGGGCGCGCGCGCTCAAGGACGCGCTCCGCCGGAAGATCGAGGGCTGGCTGGGCTCCTGGCTCCGCGACCTGGCCGCGCTCTTCGGGCGCGGCGTGGCGGGGGCCTTCGCGCGGAAGGTGCTCGCGGCCATGCTGGGCACGGCGCTCGCGGAGCTCTTCCTCTCCGACCCGCCGAGCCAACCGGTGTCCGCGCCTCCCGACGACGTCGCCGGGAAGGACCGGGCGGAGGACTGGGTGCGCAGCGGCTCGCCCGTCCCCGGCATGGGGGCGGAGGCGGTCGAGAAGTTCATGCAGGGCTGGGCCGACCGGCTCCGGAAGGCCTACGCGAACGGGTACGCGGACACGCTCCGCCGGCTCATGAGCGACGGCTGGCGCACCGCGCTCGACCAGATGCCGTCCGCGAAGGCGCGGGCGTACAAGCTCCTGCCGGCGCCCGACGCGCCGGTCGAGGAGTGGAGGAAATGGGCCGACGCGAAGAAGGCGATGGAGGTCGTCAGCCTCCCGCTCTCGCATCAGGCGCCCAGCCTGTTCCGCTGGTACGAGATCGCGCTCATGTTCGCCGCCGCCGCGTACCTGCTCCGGCGGATCACGCGGCCGGACCTCGACGGCGTCGTGAAGGTGTGCATGGAGCAGGCCTCGATCGCGGGCATGAGCCTCGCGACCGTGTACGTCCGGCGCCAGATCAACCGGAGCACGTACCGCTACCGCGACGGCCGCGGAGGGCTGCGGTCCGCCGACGGGAAGGTCCGCTGGGACCAGGTGGTCGCGTTCGTGCGCGCCTCCGGGATCACGCCCGACGAGATGAACGAGCGGCTCGCGGCGCTCGCGCTGCGCGAGCTGCCGCCGCGGTCGCGGACGACCTGACCGCGCGAGCCCCCTTCACCGTGCCGCGTCGCGGGCTCCCGGCGTGGCGACGCGCGCACCGTCGATCGCGGTGTCGCGCGGAGAAGTGTTTCCTTGCCCTCCCCAACAGGGTCATGGGAGGATCCGAGGCCTGACTGCCTTCGGGAGGGAAGACAAATGCGCACGATGACGCTGGCACTCGCGGTGCTCCTCGCCGGTCCGGTCCGGGCCGACGACGAGGCGCCGCTCTACAAGGATGGCGAGGTGTTCCTCATCGACGAGGTGTTCCCGCTCCCCGAGAACGGGAGGATCCCGCTCACGCTCAAGGCGGGGCCCGTCGACATCACGGAGGTGCGGATCGAGAAGATGCCCTCCAAGAGCGAGGTGGCGAACGCGAGGCGCAACTCGGAGAAGAGCCGCGTGGAGCCGATCGTGATGGTGAAGGGAATGTCCGATCCGGACGACGTCCTGGACGGCCTGGAGATCCGCGCCGTGATCGAGGTGGCCCTGGAGGACGACGTGGGCACGCCCGTGATCTCCTGCATCAAGGTCGTGGAGATCGATCCCGGCGAGATCGACGACGTGAGCCCGTGCACGCTGGGGGCGAGGACGCTGTACACGCAGGACTGGCCCAAGGTGAAGTTCGTCAGCCTCAAGGCGAAGGTGAACCTCGAGCGGTGACGGTCTCGCGGGGAGGCGGCGGCGAGCGGCGTGGACCGCTCGCCCGCCGATCACCCATTGGTCGCGACCGTGTCCGGACCCGAGGTCATTTGGGCCGTGCGTCGGCGCGCATGACCAGGCACCCGCCTGGCCGCTCCGCTGCCCCGAGCCCGCAGCGGCGACCTCCGATCGCCAGGATCGCACCGGGTTCAGGACCCTCGTGCTCGTCCGCTCGCCTTCCCCTGCGGCGGGGCGGAAGGGGGGCGTCGCCGCTCGCGCCCGGCGGCTGACGCATCGGCACCTTCGGTTCTCGGCACGCGGGGAGTACAACGACAGCATGATCAAGAGCGACGGACACACCTCGGAGAAGCGGAAGCAGTCGCTGTACTTCCCGGAGGACATGCTGCGCGAGATCCAGGAGGAGGCGGCGCGTCAGGACCGCTCCCTCTCCTGGATCGTGCAGCGCGCCTGGAGCGCCGCTCGCTCCAGGATCGGGAAGATGCCTGGCATGGATGCGCTCCGGCTCGGTGACGCGATGGCGGAGGGCGGGACGGGGCCGATCCGGTAGCTCGTGGTGGTCGGGTTCGAGGTGCGAGCGGCCGAGGAGTGCGTTCCCATCGCCTGCCGGACAGGTCCCGCGCCTCCTACCCGCCGATGAACCCGGAGGGCTCCCGATCGCGGCGCTCCCAGCCGTGCCGCACGAGGGCGACCAGGCGGTCCCGCGACAAGCGCTTCAACAGGGGCTCCGTCTCGCACGAGTCGAGCGCACCGGGGCGGAGCTCGTACGCGACGAGCAGTGGGGCGTCCGCGGAACCGGCGAAGGCCGAGTCCCGATCGGCTGGCACGACGATCACGCCAAGCCGGTCGGGCCGCTCGTCGCGAGACCACGTGGCGTCCGTCAGCCAACCGCACGCGAACGCGCGGCATGGATCGGGCCGCTCGGGATAGATCCCGCAGGCGCGTTCATCTCGCAGGAGCGGACACGGCACTCCAGCGGGCTTCTCGAGCGCGCCCACGTCGAACGCCGTGCAGCACGCGCTGCACTCGCCACATGTCTGGGGTTCAACCACGTCCAACCGTCGCACGCCCTCCTGTGCGGGGCAAGTGGCGATGCATCGGCGCGGCCGCGGGCGCACCCCCTGTCGACCGACAGGAAGAGCTGACCTTCTCACGAGGTGGACGTAGGAGCGCAGCTCGCGCTCGACATGGCCGGGCAGGCCACGGCCGCTCCTGCGCGCGGCCGCGAGGAGCGGCTCGAGCCGGGAACGAACGATCGCATGAAGGGGCGTCTCCTCGGGTTCGCGGCGATGGTACCGGGGGAGCGGTCGGCATCCGGCGCGGCGCGAGTGCTCACCGTGATCGACGTGGTCGGCACGCAAGCATTGACGGACCGTCATGCCATCCCCGCGTCGGTGCTGTACGCTATCCCCGCTTGGCGACCGGGATCCCCGCCCCCACCCCCCGCACCGCGCTCCTCCTCGCGCTCGGGGCGATCCCCGCGCTCGCGGCGGCCGGCGCGCTCGGCGGCCGGGGGATCGCGCTCGCCCTCGCGCTCGACGCGGCGGTGCTCCTCCTCGCGGTGCTCGACGCGGTCCTCGCGCCTCGCCCCGGGGCGCTCGCGGCCGCCCGGGCGATGCGCGCGCCGCTCTCCGCCTTCGCGCCCAACCGGGTGACCCTCACGGTCTCGAGC
>JAEYZK010000389.1 GCA_023428085.1 Pseudomonadota bacterium | reverse complement strand
GCGCCGGCGTGCTCCACCTCGTGGCCGCGGACGGGCTGCTCCGCGCGCGCTGGGGTCCGGCGCCGCCCGCGCCGGCGCTCCCCGCCCGGATCGACGTGGCCGCGTCCGCCGTGCGGCTCGCCGGGAGCGCCACGTGCCGGTTCAAGACGCTGAGCTACCTCGAGAACCGGCTCCTGCACCGCGAGGCGGAGGAGCGCGGCCTCTTCGACGTCGTCGCCCTGGACGAGCGCGGCCGGCTCGCCGACGGCGGACGGACGAACGTGTTCCTCGTCCTCGACGGTCGGGTCGTCACGCCGCCCGCCGCCGACGGCGCCCTGCCCGGCGTCGCCCGGCGGGTGCTGCTCGAGGCCGGCCTCGCCGAGGAGCGGAGCCTCGAGCCCGCGGCGTTCGAGGCCGCGGAGGGCGTCTTCGTCGCGAACGCGCTGCGCGGCGTGGTGCCGGTGCGGGAGGACCGCCGCGGCCGCGTGGCCGCGTGCGCGGCGGCGCTCGCGTGAGCCCCGCCGCGCGGCCCCCTCGTCAGGGAGGATCGGCGAGGTCGAAGGTGGCGGTCGCGGCCACATCCTCGCCCATCGAGATCACGCACACGTCGCCGGTGCTCGTGCAGGCTCCGCTCCAGCCCGTGAACGTCGAGCCCTCCGCCGGGGTCGCGGTCAGCGTCACCTGGGTCGCGGCCGAGAAGGTCGCGGCGCACGTCGCGCCGCAGTCGATCCCGGCGGGCGTCGAGGTGACCGTCCCGGTCCCGGCGCCGGCCTTCGCGCTCGCGACCTCGCTGCGGAACCCTCGGTGGATGTACGCGAGGATCAGCTTGCCGGACGGCGTGAGCTCGTCCGCGGTCCACGGGCCCTCCGAGTCCGCGCCCTGCGCGAGCGCGCTCGCGGTCTCGACCTTGTCGTGCATCGACCAGTTCGCGGAGCCGATCTGGTTCGCGTCCATCCAGTCGAACCAGCGCTCCGTCTCGGCCGGATCGTAGCCGCCGTTGCCGGAGGCGTCGCAGGTGCCGTACTCGGTGACGAACAGGGCGGCCCCGCGGTCCATCGCCGTGTTCGCCTTGCCGCGGAGCCAGTCGGTGTGCGTCCCCGCGTAGAAGTGGAGGGTGTAGGCGACGTTCGGATCGGCGAGCTTGTCGGCGGCAGCGACGTCCACGTCCTGCGACCAGTTCGGGCTGCCGACGATGACGAGGTTCTGGCTCCCCGCGTCGCGGATCGAGCCGATCACCGCCTCGTGGTAGGGCTTGAGCGTCGCCCAGGTGTACGTCGTGCTGGGCGGCTCGTTGAACGTCTCCCAGATGAGGTTGGGCGCCTCGGCGTACTCTGCCGCGAGCGTGGAGAAGAAGCTCTGCGCGTCCGCCTGCTGCAGCTCATGGGTGTGCCAGTCCACGATCACGTACATGCCCTTGGCGATGGCCCCGTCGATCACCGCCCGGGCGCGGGCGAGGTTCGCCGCGTCCCGGCCCGCGATCGCCGCCCGGACCACGGTGGCGTTCCACGAGTCCGCGAGGTTGGCGACGAGCGCCTCGTTGTAGAACCGCTCCGCGCCCCACCCGCTGGTGCTCCAGAACAGGCTCATGCCCCGCAGCTGCACGGCCTCCTCGCCCTCCTCGTCGCAGATGCGCGGGTCCCCGTCGATCGTGCAGACCTGGAGCCGCCCGTACCGCTCGACGGGCGTGAGCCCGATCCCTTGCACCCACGGGTTGAGCGGCACGATCTCGCCGCCCCCGCCGCCGCCGCCTCCTCCTCCGCCGCCGCACGCCGAAGCCAGCACCGCCGCGGCCGCGAGGCCGCGCATCGAGGACCACCGAGTCGTCCGCATCGTTCGAACCTTTCTCCGCGGGCCGGGCCCGAAGGAAGACGGAGCGCACTGTAACGTGAAAGCTTCGGGCCGCGCGACCGAAGCGCGCCGCCCACGCCGCCTCCACCCGCGGCAAACGCTTGCGCCCACCCGCGCGCCGGCGACCACGCGCGTGGCAGCCCCGGGATCCGGGTGCTACAGTCCGACGCGCATGCTCGGGAGGGCCCTCCAGGACCTGAACCGCCTCCGCCAGATCGCGGCGGCGATGGTGCGCCACGGGTTCGGCGCGTACCTCGAGCGCATGCGCCTGCGCGACGTGCTCGGCCGCGAGGCGCCGCCGCCCGGCCAGCCGCTCCCCTCGCCGGATCGCGCCACGGCGGGCCGCTTCCGGCAGCTCCTCGCCGAGCTCGGGCCGACGTTCATCAAGCTCGGCCAGATCCTCTCGTCGCGCCCGGACCTCCTCCCCGCGCACTGGGTGGACGAGCTCGCGAGCCTGCAGGACGACTGCCCCCCGATGTCGCTCGCCGAGGTCCGCCGCGAGATCGAGCGCGGGCTCGGCCACCCCGTCGAGGAGCTCTTCGCGACCCTCGAGGAGCGGCCCCTCGCGAGCGCGTCCATCGCCCAGGTCCACCGGGCGACGACGCCGGCGGGCGAGCAGGTGGTCGTGAAGGTGCTCCGCCCCCGCGCCCGCGACTGGATCGAGGCCGACCTCTCGCTGCTGTACGAGCTCGCCGGGCTGCTCGAGGCGGTGGTCGAGGAGACCGGCGTCACCACGCCCACCGGCGTCGTCGAGGAGTTCGACCGGACCATCCACGAGGAGCTCGACTTCACGCACGAGGCCCGGAACGCGCAGCTCATGGCCGACGCCTCGGCGGGCCGCGCCTTCGTCCTCATCCCGCGCGTCCACCCCGCGCTCTCGTGCGCCACGGTCCTCACCCTCGACTACGTCGAGGGCGTGAAGGTCTCGGACGTCACCGCCGCGGCGGGGTACGACACCGAGGCGGTCGCGAAGAACGTGATCGAGGGCTCGTTCCGCCAGCTGTTCGAGGACGGGCTCTTCCACGGCGACCCGCACCCGGGGAACATCCTCGTCCTCCCGGACAACCGGATCGCGCTCCTCGACTTCGGCCTCGTGGGCCGGCTGTCCCGCGGCCAGCAGGAGGCGCTCGTCACGCTCATGGTCGCGGTGGCGCTGCGCGATCCGGAGACGGTCGCCCGGGTGCTCGCGCGCATCGGCGTGGCCGAGTCGCACACCTCGCTCACGGCGCTGCGCGAGGACGTGCACGTCATCCTCGATCGGTACCTCGGCCTCAAGCTCGACCAGATCCGCACCTCCACCCTGCTCCGCGAGCTGCTCGACCTGGCGGTCCGGCACAAGATCCGGATCCCGAAGCAGTACGCGACGCTCGCCAAGGCGGCGATGACGATCGAGGGGATCATCCGGACGCTCCACCCGAAGCTCGACGTGCTCGAGGTCGGCCTGCCCTACGCGAAGGAGCTGCTGCTCGCGCGCTTCAACCCGGGGGACGCCACGACGGTGGTGATGCGGTCGCTCCTCAAGCTCCAGTCGCTCGCCGAGGACCTGCCCCTCCAGCTCGCGCAGATCCTCCAGGACCTCGAGACCGGGAAGTTCCGGGTGGCGGTCGGCTCCGAGTCCCTCGACCGCCTCGGCGGCCACGTCCGGGCGCTCGGCGTCATGATCATGCTCGGCGCGCTGGCCGCGGCCTTCACCCTCGGCGGCTTCCTCGTCGTCGCCGCCCACGGCTCGGGCCTGCTCGCCGGCGCGGCGTTCGTGAGCGGCGCGCTCCTGTCCCTCGCCGCCGCCGGCTACCACGCGTTCACGCTGCGCTGGAGGAAGATCTCGCTCCGGCGCTGGCTGCGGCGGTAGCCGCCCGCCCGCGCGCCGGCGCGGCCGCGCTCAGCCCCGGGCCTCTCCGCTCGAGAGGACCGCGAGCGTGCCGAGCCACAGGAGATCGACCGCCGCGGCGAGCAGCGCGCCGAGCGCGCCCAGCATGAGCTCGGGCCCGAGCCGCAGGAACGCGGGGGCGTCGCGCGCGAACCCGGTCGCGATCCCGCCGAAGCCCGAGACGGCGAGCTGGACCGCGATCCCGATCGCCCCGAAGAGCAGCGCGCCCGCGAGGAACGTGCCGGGGCGCGCCAGGAACCGGCGCACGACGGCGGCGAGGGCGGGCGCCGCGGCCTCGCGCACGAGCGCCGCGCGGGCGACGAGCGCGTCGGCGGCGGTGGACAGCGCGAGGGGGACGGCGAGCGCGAGGGCCAGGGCGAGCGCGGTGGCGGCCGCGAGCCCGAAGACCGCGCCGGTCCCCAGAGGGCCCTGGTTGCCGAGGAGCAGCGCCGACGCGAGCACCAGGCTGGCCGAGAAGAGCGTCCCCGTCAGCTCCAGCACGAGGCCGAGCACCGCGGCCGGCAGCACCCGCCCGAACCCCTCCGCGACGCCCGCCACGAACCCGCCCGTCCCGCGCGGCTGGCCCGCCATCGCCGCGCCCAGCGCCGGCACCGCGCCCGCGATCCAGGCGAGCCGCAGCGCGGCGGCGACGAGCGCTCCGGCGACCCAGAGCCCGCCGACGACGGCCAGGAACCGGGGCGACGTCAGCATCGCGAGCACGCCGTCGAGCGGCGCGAGCAGCGAGCCCGGCTCCCGCGCCGCCGCGGACGCCGCCGCGCGCCAGGCGAGCATCCAGGCCGCCCAGAGCGCCGGCCAGCCGGTGATCCGCCGGGCGCCGGCCACGACGAGCCCGAGCGGAGCGAGCCACGCCTCCCGGCGGAACGCCGCCGCCGCGAGCCGGACGGACGCGCCGAGCGCCGGGACTGCCCCGTGCGGCGCGGCACCCTCGTGCGCGGCGGGGAGGCTCGGGGCGGGAGCGGTCACGGCGCGGACCCTACCGGCGGGCCCACACCCCCGCAACGGGACGGGGCGATTTCTTGAATTCTGAACGGCGAGCCAGTATACCGATGTTCAGCCGTCCCGCCGACCCGGAGGCTGCATGCACGCCCTCACAGACCGCCAGCTCGAGGTGCTTCGCTTCATCGCCCGCCAGATCGAGGAGTGCGGCTACCCTCCGACGATCCGCGAGATCGGCGAGGCCCTGGACATCCGTTCCACGAACGGCGTCAACGATCACCTGAAGGCCCTCGAGCGCAAGGGGTACCTCACCCGCGACCCCGTGAAGTCCCGGGCGCTCATCCCGACCGGCGCCGCCCGCGAGGCGCTCGGCGGCGAGGCGCGCGGCGGGACCAACGTCATCCCCTTCCGCCCCGGGACCGCCAAGCCAGGGTCGCACCTCGTCGAGGTCCCGATCGTCGGGCGCGTCGCCGCCGGTCAGCCCATCCTCGCCCAGGAGCGCGTCGAGGACACCGTCCAGGTGGACTCGTTCCTCCTCGGCACGAACAAGAAGGTGTACGGGCTGCGCGTGCAGGGCGACTCGATGATCGGCGACGGCATCCTGCCCGGCGACTACGTGTTCGTGAAGAAGCAGCTCCACGCGCAGGACGGCGAGATCGTCGTCGCGATGATCGACGACGAGGCCACCGTGAAGCGCGTCTACTTCGAGGGCGATCGGGTCCGCTTCCAGCCCTCGAACCCGCGCATGGCGCCCATCTACGTGCGCGACGCGGACTTCAAGAACACGATGATCCTGGGCGTCGTGGTCGGCGTGTATCGAAAGCTTACATAGCGCCGACTGCGCTGCGGACGCTGCGTCGCAGACGGAAAGGTGCGCGCGCTCCTCCCCTCGGCCCCCAGGTGCTCCCCCCGTCCAGAGTCGCGGGCGACCCGAGGTCGGGCGTGGCCGGGTGCATCGAGGGTCGTGCGGGGGCAGGCTGTCTTTCGCATCGCTCGCAATGCTAAAGGTGAGGGGTCGTTTGGTGCGCCCCGATGACCTTCACCACCGCGATTGCCATCACCTCCGCCGCCCTGGCCATCTACGTGGCCGTCCTGAACCATCGGTTTGCGCGCGCGCCGGGGTGGAGCGACCAGCGCTGGTTCTCGGCCGTCGCCTTCGCGATCGCCGCCTACTCGATCCTGAACGTCCCCATCACGCTCGCGAGCTCCGACGCGGTCGTGCTCGCCGCCTCGCGCGCCCAGCTCCTCGTCGTCCCGGTGCACTCGGCCGCGTGGCTCATGTACTCGCGGGGCCAGTCCGGCACGCCTGCCCGCCGGTGGGAGCTCGCCCTCGCCGGAACGCTCGCGGCGCTCGGGGTCCTCGGTCTCGTGCCGGACATCGTCTACCGCCTCCCCCTCACCCGCACCACCTTCGCGCCGCTCGGCATCACCTACGTCGTGCCCCAGGCGACGCTGCTCGGCGATCTGCTCCTCGGGCTCTCGGTCGCCACGCTCGCCTTCGTCGCGGGGCGGTTCTTCGTGGCCTGGCGCCGGCGCTCCCGCTACGCGTTCATCCAGTTCGTCGCCCTCGCGACCTTCTTCGCGCTCGCCGCCAACGACACGTTCATCGCCATGGGGCTCTACACGGGCCCGTACCTCGTGGATCTCGGCTTCGTGGTGCCCGTGGGCGTGGTCGGCTACTCCCTCACCTCGCGGTTCGCCGAGGACGCGCGCGCGCTGGCCGAGCTCCGCACCGGCCTCCAGAAGCTCGTGGACGAGCGGACCCGGCAGCTCACCCAGGCGCAGGACGCGCTCCACGAGGCCGAGAAGCTGGCCGCCCTCGGGCAGTTCTCGACCGGCGTCGCGCACGAGGTGAACAACCCCGCCGCCGTCGTGAGCGCGAACCTCAAGTACATCGAGGAGAGCCTGGACCAGGAGGGCGGCCTCCCCCCGGACGCCCGCGACTGCATCCAGGAGTGCATCACCGCGGTGGATCGGATCGCCGGCATCGTGCGGCAGCTCCTCGACGCCGGGCGCCTCGCCGCCAACAAGATCCCCCTCCAGCCGGTCTCCGTCGCGGCCTGCGCGCGCGAGGCCGCGGCCACGGCGCGCGCGCGCGCGCCGGACGAGGTCGCCATCGGCCTCACCGTGGACGAGGACCTGTACGCGCTCGGCCAGGAGCGGATCGTCGTGCAGGTGCTGTCGAACCTGGTGGTGAACGGCGCGCAGGCGATCCCGGAGGGGCGGCGCGGCCGCGTCTCGATCCGGGCGGAGCGCCCCTCGGGCGGGCGGGTCCGGGTGATCGTGGACGACGACGGCGTCGGGATCAGCGACGACGTGCTCCGCCGCATCTTCGAGCCCTTCTTCTCCACCAAGCCCTTCGGCGTGGGCACCGGCCTCGGGCTCTCCGTCTCGCGCGGCCTCACCCTGAGCATGGGCGGGAGCCTCCGGATCGAGAGCGCCGTCGGGAAGGGCACGCGGGCCATCCTGGAGCTGGACGAGGCGGCGCGGCCCGCGGTGGGCGCGTTCGCCCCTCCGCAGGGGCCGGCGGGCGAGCGGCGCAAGCTGCTGCTGCTCGACGACGACCCGGCCGTCCTCCGGGCGCTCACGCGCATGCTCGAGCCGCACTACCACGTCTTCCCGGCCGGCTCGGTCGAGGAGGCGCTGGCGCTCGCGGACCTGCGCCGGCCGGACCTCCTCCTCTGCGACGTGATGATGCCGGACGGTGGGGGCGAGGCGCTCTACCACGCGCTGCAGGAGCACCTCCCGCACCTCGCCGGGCGCATGGTCTTCCTCACCGGCGGCGCCGACAAGCAGTCGGCCCACGCCTTCTTCGCGCACCAGCCGCAGCCCGTGCTGGAGAAGCCGCTCGACCTCGCCATGCTGGCGCGGGCGGCCGAGCGGATCCTGCCTGCGCAGGCCAAGGCGGCCTGCGACACGACGGACGTCTGACGCGAAGCCGCCGCGAAGCGGCGAGCACGGCCCAGGGCCCCGCGCGATCGGGGTGGGGCCGGCGGTCGAAAGGCGGGCTCCGCCGGCGGGGCGGGGCGGCACGCCCCGTTCAACCGATCAGCCCGACCTCCCGCCCCGCCTTGCGGAAGGCGTCGAGCGCGCGCTCCAGGTGCTCGGTCTCGTGGCTCGCCATCGGCGTCACGCGGATGCGGGCCTCGCCCTTCGGCGTCGCGGGCCAGCGGAACGCAGGGGCGTACACCCCGAGCTCGAAGAGCCGGCGCTGGAACCGCATCGCGAGGTGCTCCTCCCCCACGAACACCGGCACCGTGGGCGCCGTCCCGTCGCCGAACAGGCGGAACCCGAGCCCGCCGAGCCCCTGGCGCAGGAGCTCCGCGTTGCGCCAGAGGCGCCGGCGCAGGAGCTTCCCGTCGCGCGCGGCGTCGAGCGAGGCGATGCCCGCGGCCGCCATGATCGCCGGCACCGCCGACGAGAAGACGTACGCCCGCGCGGCCATCCGGAGCCAGCGGATCACGTCCTTCTTCCCGGCGAGGAACCCGCCCATCCCGCCCAGCGCCTTGTCGAAGGAGCCCATCACGAGGTCGGCGCGCCCGGTGAGCCCGAAGTGCTCGAGCGTCCCGCCGCCGTGCTCCCCCAGCACCCCGATGCCGTGGGCGTCGTCGATCATGAGGATCGCGTCGTGCCGCTCCGCGATCGCCACGACCTCCGGGAGCGGAGAGATCCGCCCCTCGACGCTCCAGACGCCCTCGGTCACGATCATCCGCGGCCCGTTGCCCTCGTGCTGCGCGAGCTTGGCCTCCAGATCGGCGAGGTCGTCGTGCTTGTAGAGCACCCGCTTCGCGTCCGAGAGCCGGAGCCCGTCGTGCACCGTGGCGTGGTTGTGGGCGTCGGCGAAGACCGTGGCCGTGCCGCGGCGGTACGGGAAGAGGCCGAACCAGGGGTCGAGCAGGGCGTTGAAGACCGACAGGTTGGCCATGTAGCCGGTGGGGAACGTGATCGCGTCCTCGCACCCCAGGAACGCGGCGAGCTTCGCGTCGAGCTCCTCGAGGATCGCGACGTTTCCGCACATGATCCGGGTGCCGCCCGGGCCCGAGCCGTGCGCGTCGGCGGCGGCGTGGATCGCCTGGACCACGCTCGGGTGGCGCGAGAGGCCGAGGTAGTCGTTGCACGCCAGCATCACCACCTCGTGGCCGTCGATGACGGCCAGGGGATCGGTGCCCGCGGAGTCGACGACGAGGTAGTCGGGGTAGACGAGGTGCCGCTCGGCGAACGCGAGGGTGTCGCTCACGCGCTGCAGCTTCGAGGTCTCCTCGGCCGGGAACTCCTTGAGCATCCGCCGCAGTTCCATGGTACGCCCCTTCACGCCCGGTGCCGGCTGGGAGGAGCCCGCTCCGACCGCACATGCGGCACTTGCACCTGGCGTCAATGGCGTGACTGTACACCCGAAGGCGCGGACCTCGCCCCCGAAAGGGTTGCGCGATAACACTGCGTCCTTTGGGGGCACGCTAGACCCGGACGGGTCACGGGGGCATCACCGGGTCTTGGCCTGGCGGACATAGCGATCGAGGTCCTCGCGGTCGATGAGCGACAGGATCTCGATCTCGTTCTGCCGTTCGCCGCGCCGGTAGAGGAGCCGGACGTCGGTCGCGACGCGGACGCGGTAGTAGCCCGGGAGCCCCTCGAGCGGCAGCGCGCGCAGGCTCGGGTGCCGGTGATCGAGCGCGAGCAGGTGGGCCTGCTTGAACGCGGCCCGCTGGATGCGCTGGTCCCACCCCTCCAGCGAGTCGTAGAACTCGCGGGTGAAGACCGGGCGGAGCCAGGTCGCCGCCTCGGCCGCGTCCTCGGGCTCGACGACCTGCGCGACCTCCGGCGCTGCCGCGGCGGGCGCGCTCCGCGCCCGCGCCTCGGCCCGCTCCAGCGCGGCCTCGAGCTCCGCGGCGCGCAGGCCCTGCCGCTCGAGCTGGGCCTGGAGCCGCGCCACCTTGCCCTCGAGCTCGTGC
>JAEYZK010000386.1 GCA_023428085.1 Pseudomonadota bacterium | reverse complement strand
CGCCCGGGCGCTCGCCGGCGGGCACCGGGCCGGCGGCCTCGACGCGGTTCCGCCCGAGCTGCTTCGCGCGGTAGAGGGCGCGGTCGGCCGCCTCGACCAGCCGATCGGGACCGGCGGGCAGCACGGGCCGCGCCGTCGCGACGCCCACCGACGCGGTGACCACCCGCGCCACGTCCGAGTCGGGGTGGGGCATCGCGAGGGACTGCACCAGCTCGCGGATCCGCGTCGCGACCGCGAGCGCGCCCTCGACGTCCGTGTCCGGCAACACGCCCGCGAACTCCTCGCCGCCGTACCGCGCCACGACGTCGCCCGGGCGGCGGGCGACGGACGCCACCCCGGTCGCGATGCGCCGGAGGCAGTCGTCGCCGGCCACGTGCCCGGCCGCGTCGTTGAAGCGCTTGAACTGATCGACGTCGAGCAGCCAGACGGAGAGCGCGCCCTGCGCGCGCGCGGCCCGCTTCCACTCCTGGTCGAGCGCCTGGTCGAACCTCCGGCGGTTCGCGATGCCGGTGAGGCCGTCGGTGAAGGAGAGCCGGTCGAGCAGGTCGCGCTGCCGCTTGAGGTCGAGGCAGTTGCGCACGCGCGCCTGCACCGCCACCGGGCTGATGGGCTTGGAGATGAAGTCCACCGCCCCGAGCTGGAGCGCGCGGGCCTCGTCGTCGGCCTCCTCGAGCGAGGTGATGAAGATGATCGGGATGTCCGACGTCCGCGGGTCGTCCTTGAGGCGCGCGCACACCTCGAAGCCGTCCAGCTCCGGCATGAGCGCGTCGAGGATGACGAGGTCCGGGTGCTCCGCGACCGCGGCCTCGAGGGCCTCCGTGCCGTTGGATGCGCAGAGGAGCTCGTGCTCCTTCCCCAGGACCAGGTTGAGGAGGGCGATGTTCGAGGGGGTGTCGTCCGCGACCAGGATCTTCGGCTTCGATCCGGGACCGCGGAGCTCCGGAGCCGGCGCCTCGGTCGCCGGATCGCCGGAGGGGATCCGGACGTGCATCGCCCCGCAGGATAGCAGGGGGCGCCGGCCGCGGCAGGTGCCGGGCTCGTGGGAGCAACGTTCGCTGACGCCGGCGCGGGGCGGCCGCGACCCACCGTGTTCGACCCAGGCCGAGGGGGGTGGGAGCCCCGGCGGGGCAGGGTGATCACCGCCCGGCGGGCGGCCACCTCGCGCGCGGCCGCGCGCCCTGTCGCACGCGGACATCCCCGCACCTGGTGGTACACTCATCGTGATGTTCCCCGGCATGGAGAGAGCGCGCGCGGTGTTGGGCTCGCGTGACTTCGGTACCTCGCCGCGTCCGCGGTCCGGTCCTCCTCTTCCTGGCCGCCCTCGTCGCGCTCGTGCCCGCGGCGTCGGCCGAGTCCGTCCGGCGCCCCACCGACGCCGATCAGGCGGCCGAGCCGCTCTCCGCTCCCGCGCGCCGCGCGCTCCTCGCGACGTACGCGCCGGTCGTGTTGCTGGCGCCGGACGAGCGGGCGCTCCCCGCGCACGCCGAGTGGTTCTTCGCGCGGGCCCGCCTCCTGCCCGGGCGGATCGCGGCCGCCGAGGCGCGCCTGCAGCCGGACGAGGCGGCGCTCGGCGGGAGCCCGGACCCCGCCGACTGGACGACGTACGGCCACGTGTACCGCGCCGCGGGCGGCGGACTTCACCTCCAGTACTGGTTCTTCTACCCGTACAACCGGTTCCACCGGGTGGGCAACCACGAGGGCGACTGGGAGCACGTGACCGTCCACCTCGCGCCCGACGGCCGGCCGCGCGGGGCGTGGTACGCGCGCCACGAGGCGAACGCGCCCGGGGTCTGGTTCCCCTGGAGCAAGCTCGTGCGCGAGGGCTCGCACCCGGTGGTGCTCGCGGCCCGGGGCTCCCACGCGAGCTACGCGCGCGCGCAGGAGGTGCCCTGGTACGAGTCGGTCTGCCCCACGACCTCGCCGGAGGACGCCGCGCTCCGTGGCTGCCGCGTGTGGCGGACCGGGAGCCCGGGCACGGGTGGCCTCGTGGATCTCGGCACCCGGGACGCGCCCGCGGTGGACTACCTGCTCTGGCCGGGGCGGTGGGGCGCCGCCGGCGGTATCGCCGACGACGGGGCGGGGCCGCCCGGGCCGGCCTTCCAGCCCGGGTGGTGCAGCCGCGGGACGGAGGCGTGCAGCTGACTGCGGTCGAGCCGGCGGGTGCGCGCCGGAGCTCGCGGACGAGCTGCAGGCGCCGCGTCGACGGGTGCCACCTCGCACGCGATCCGCACACACCCGCGTTGGCAGGACGCGACACGGGCGGCCGGTCTGGTAGCTTTGCCCTGAGTACGGGAGTCCGCCGCGCCCTCCGCGCAGCGGCGTCCTCGAGAGGCCCGCATGCGCGCGCGTCCGTGGCTCCACCGGTGGCCGCTCCTCGCTTCGGTCGTGCTCGCTGCCTCCCCCGCCGCCGCGACGGAGGGCGCGCGGATCGCCGGCGTCCGGCCCGTGGACGGCGTGCCCTACGTGGTGGTCGACGTCGCGTACCCACGGTCCTGGCCGGAGGAGGAGACGCGCTTCACCTTCGAGGCCGACGGCAAGGCGGCGCCGTCGCTGCCGATGGGCGGCGGCTTCGATCCCGACTCGAACCTCGCCGCGTACCTCGTCTTCCCGGGCGCCTCCATGAAGCGGCTCGTCGCCCGCTGGGAGGCGCCGGCGGGCGGCGGGACCGCGGCGCGGGCGATCGCCTGGCGCGCACCCACGCTCGCCGTGCTCCTCGATCGCTTCGGCGATCGCGACGCGGTGCTCCAGCCCGGCCCGCTCGACTTCCAGGTGTTCCCGCCCGCCACGGCGCGCATCTTCCAGGACGGCGTCGAGCTCTCCGCGACCGCCGTCGAGGGGCGCGGCCCCGGCCAGCGCGTGCGCGTGGTCCCGCGCTGGAGCCCGGGGCCGAACACCGTCCGGATGGTCGTCGCCGGCCCCGGCGGCCGGACCGAGCGAGACTTCACCTTCGTGCTGCTCGAGCAGGGCGGCCTCGCGCCGGGCGCGACCGCCCAGCTCGTCTACGGCCGGGTCGGCGGCAAGGGCGGGCCGTTCTACGAGCTCGAGGTGGACGGCGAGGCGCTGCGCGTGCGGGAGGAGCGGTTCGGGAGTCTCCTCACGGCGACCACCGAGGGGTGGCTGTTCGAGTCCCAGGTGCTCGTGGCGACGCTCGCGGGCATGCTCCCCGGCGAGGCGACCCTCCGGATCCTGCGGAAGGAGCACTTCACGAAGGAGTACGAGCCGTACCAGGAGCACCGGCTCTGGATCGGCGCCGCCGCTGGAGCGGGGAGCGTCACGCGGGGTGGGCTGGCGCACGATCCGATCGAGGACGATCCGCGCCACGCCGCGGTCTTCGCCCGGATCGACGGCGAGGTCGACGCGCTCCTCGCGGATCACCCGCAGCGCGGGGCGGAGGGGTTCTGCCACGTCCGGTGGGCGGCGAAGAAGCGGCTGCTGAAGGAGCGCCACGGGCTCGACTGGCGATCGCCCGCCGAGCTGAACCCGCACGTGATCTTCGACTGAGGGAGGACGGGATGACGACGAGCTGGAAGTGGAGCGCGGGCCTCGTGGCGTGCGCGATCCTGGCGGCGTCCGGCGCGCAGGCGGGCGAGGCGAAGCCGGAGAAGCTGCTCGGCCTGCGGGTCGACGAGGCGAAGAGCCAGATCACCTTCGACGTGTGGACGAGCGGCTGCACCGAGAAGACGGACTTCCGCGTGGAGCGGTCGGCGGAGGGGTTCACGCTCGTCCGGGTCCGCCGCGACGCATGCAAGATGATGCCGATGGTCATGCAGGTGGAGTTCACCTTCGCGGAGCTCGGGCTGAAGCCGCACGCTGCGTTCACCGTCGGAAACCGCTTCGCACCCGGCGCGATCTCCGCATCCATGCAGTGACGTGGCGGGCACGCGCCCGCGGGAGAGGTGAGAGATGAGGCGACTCGGATCGATGCTGATGGTCTCGGCGTTCCTGGCGACGACGTGGCCCGCCCTCGCGGCGGCGGATTGCGGGGAGGACTGCAGCAACGGCTGCGAGGGGCTGCCGGCCGAGGAGTGGGCCGCCTGCATGGAGCCGTGCCTCAAGGCGTGCCTGAAGAACGACCCGCCCGACGTGCCGGACGTGCCGAAGCCCACGCCGGTGGAGGACGAGACGAAGTGAGCGGCGCGACGGCCCCGTCGCGCGGCGCGACGGCGCGGACGCTCCTGTGGGCTGCCGGGATCCTGACCGTGGTGAGCGGGATGCTGGGCTCGCCTGCGGGAGGGATCCTGGGCCTCGCCCTCGCGAGCCTCCTCGCCGTCCCCGCGCTGTTCACCCGCGGCCGCGCCCGATGGCTCGGCGCGACCGCGCTGATCGCAGCGCTGGGGCTGGCCGCGGCCCGCCTGCCCGACGCGCGCCGGGAGATGATCCGCCACGGCGCGCGTGCCCGCGCCGCGGCGCACGGGAGCTCGGAGGCGTCGCGATGACGGAACGGTCCGAAGCCCGCTGCCCGCACTGCGGCGGAAGCGATCTCGTCAGGAACCTGAAGCTGAACCAGACGGCCGAGGTCGGCTCGATCGGCCTCCCCTACCGCGCCGCCTGGATCGTCCACGGCACCGAGCCGCTCCTCGCGGATCTCTGCCGCGCCTGCGGGACCGTCGTCCGGCTGTTCGTCCGCGAGGCCGGCCGGAAGTGGCTGGGGAGCTGAACGCTTCGGGGACAGGTGCCGCCCGTGCCGCGCGGGTCCCGCCGCAGAGGGTCGAGGAGTCTGCACGCGTCTCCTCAGGGCATCTCGCTCGGCTCGCGCGGCAGCGGCCCGGGGTCCTGGTGCGCGGGCTCCCCGGCGCGCCGGCCCGCGCGGCGCGCGAGGACCGCGAGCGTGGCCACGAGCACCGCGAGCGCGGCGAGGATCGCCGCGCCCCCGGAG
>JAEYZK010000377.1 GCA_023428085.1 Pseudomonadota bacterium | reverse complement strand
CGCCGGGAGCGCGCCGCCGCCGCCGCCGCGGCGGCGCGCTCCCGGCGCATCGGCCCGGCCGCCGTGACCTGCCGCAGCGCCGGCTTCCCCTCGACGGTCCGCGCCGGCTCGAACACCGCGGTCACGTCCGTGGAGATCACCGGCGGGAACGTGCACTGGAACTCGCCGGCGATGCTCACGGTGGGGACCTTCTTCTCGTACGTCCGGTAGCGGAGCTCCACCCAGCTCGTCTGGTCGATGCGGGTCGCCTGCGCGAGCGCGTAGCGCCCCTCGTTCGTGCGGACGGCGAGCACCGCCCGGCTCTCGTCGATGAAGTCGCCCGTGAAGATGCCGAACGGATCGAACCGCCCCAGCTCCAGCACGCCGAGGCCGGTGCGCGTCTGGTACGGGAGCCCGTAGAGCTGGAACCGCTGCACGCCGCCCAGGTCCGTGCGGCCCGTCCGCGCCAGCCCCGCCTGGCAGCCGGTCTCGAGGCGGCGGCCCCAGCTCTGGCCGACCCAGCGGAGATCGCCGGGGGCGGAGGCCGCGTCGGTCACGCGGCCGAGGTCGAGGTCGAGCGACTGGCCGGGGTGGAGCCGGACCGTGCCCTCGCACCGGATCGGCGCGCGGTCCTGGATCTCCAGCGACGCGCGGATGACCACGTCGTCGATGAACACCGACTGGAACAGGATGTCCACGCCGAACGCCGGCACGTCCACGTCGGGGACCGCCTGGTTGATCGCCTCGACGATCCGGTCGGCGACGCGGTCGATGGTCCCCTCGACGGTGTCGGTCGCGATCCAGAGGATCAGCGGGACGAGGACGGTCCCCACGACCGCGCCGATGACGCCGAGCAGGAGCCCGCCCAGCGCGGCGCCGATCACGCCCGCGGCGAGCCAGCAGTACCAGGGGATGTCCACGTCCACGTCGGGGTCGCCGATCTCCACGCTCGCCTGCAGCCGCCCGCGGGTGCGCCCCGGCCGGTCGGGATCCGGCTCCGGCACCACCGCGAGCCGCAGCTTCGCGCCCACGTCGCCGCTCGCGTCGTAGCAGAACCCGCTCTTCGTCACGCGCGCGTCGATGCGGATGAAGCCGTCGTCGAGCGAGATCGTGAGCTTCGTGAGATCGACGTCCTCGTCCTCGTCCACCCGGACGGTGCGGTTCAGGGAGGCGGAGTCGGGCCCGATGGTGAAGGAGCCGGCGGGGAGGTCGAGCGCCCGCTCCAGCGCGGGGACGGCCATGCGGGCGATCCAGTTGAAGAAGATGCCGACGGCGCCGCGCCCGCCGTCCGGGACGAAGCTCCGCAGCGCCGCCGCGTTCCCGACGACGCCGCCGCCGAAGGTGAGCATGCCGGCGGTGGCGTCGCGATCCGCGGCGGAGACGTCGTCGACGATCCGGAAGTCCGCGCGCGTGATGGTGGTGGGCTCCGTCGCGCCGCGGTCCACGGGGACGGGGAGCACCGGGACGGCGGGGAGCAGGCCGGCGAGCCGGCCCACGAGGTTGGGGATGGGCAAGGCCACGCCGCCCACCCGCACCTCCGCGAAGGAGATCGAGCCGGGGAAGTCGATGCGGACCGTGTCACGGTCCGTCGCGGCGCGATCGACGGTGATCCCGACCACGATCCGGAAGGTCGCCGCCGCGGCGCCCTGGCCGAGCACGAGCCGGAGGTCGAGCGGGTTCTCCGCCGGCGGCGTCAGCGGGACGTCCGTGGGTCGGTCGAGCGAGACGGTCAGGGAGAAGTCCTCCGCCTCCAGCCCGGGGATGAGGTCCACGAGGCGCGGGATGAGCCCGCTCGTGTCGAAGAACACGCCCAGGAGCTCCTGGTACGCCTCCTCGGAGAACTGGAGGACGAGGTCGAAGCCCGCGGTCTGCGTGCCGGCCATGGCTCACCCCTTCGCCTTGACGAAGCGGACGCGGACGCGCGGCCGGAGGAGATCGCCGCCGGGGAGCCGGAACGCCACCGGGCGGACCACCTCGGCGCGGGTGACGTCGGCGCGGAGCCGCTGGCGCAGCGCGCCGGAGACCGGGAGGTCGAGCGCGCGGAGGAGGGCCGCCGGATCGCGCACGAAGAGCGCGTGCTTCTCCGGATCCTCGAGCGCCTTCAGGATCCGCCCCTCGTGCTTGCGCAGGGCGTCGAGCTCGGCGCGGACCCAGTCCGGCTGCGCGGCGAGCGCCTCGTCGAGCGTCGGACGGGACGGCCTTTGGGGACGAGGCGGCGTGCGGGGCGGCTGGGTCATGGCGTTCCTCCGGAGGGGTGGAACGCCGCGCGCCGCCGTTCGTGAACGGAACCGGGCGTTGACCCCCGCCCGAGCCCCCGCACGCGGCGGCTTCGCTCACCGGCAGACGGGCAGCTGGACCGTCCCCGTCCCGACCGCGTTCGCGGCGACGTCGACCGTGTCCTCGACGACGTGCCCGAAGACGTCGGTGACACGGAGCGTGTAGGGCGGCTCGACGGTCTCGCCGCCGCCCGAGCTGGTCCACCGCCAGCTGGTCGTGTCCGTCCGCTCGAGCGGCACGAAGGCGCCCGCGACGCGGAGCGCGACCGTGTCCAGCGGGTGACGATGGTCGAGCGCGTAGAGCTGGACGAAGTACGGATTCGTCGCCGTCGACGACGCCCAGCGCAGGTTCCCCGCGACCGGGCACGGCACCGCGCGCGCCTCGATCTCGACCAGCCCGTCCTCGGCGCCGGTGATCGCGGTGAACGTGGCGCCGTCCAGGTCGAGATCGACCGTGGGTCCGCACCCGTCGCAGTCCTCGATCACGAGCGCCACCCGCGTCCCGGCCGGCCCCGAGAGCTCGAGGCACGCGCCACAGGACGCGAGGCCGCCGGGGACGGAGTCCGGCCGCACCGCGGCCTGGCCCAGCTCCGCCGGCATCGCGTGCGCTTCCGGGAAGCACGACGCGGTCGCGAGCCGTGCGCCGAACGTCGCGGCGGCGCCCGTGTACGGCGCCGCGTCGTAGCAGACCGGATCGCCTCCACCGCCTCCGCCACCGCCGCACGCGGCGAGGAAGAGGATGACGAGGAGCGTGGAGGTGCGGACGGCCGGGCGGACGGGGAGGGAGCGCATGCCCGTCCCCTTATGGCGCCGGGGACGATCCGCCGGGCCCCGTCGGGGCGGGCGCGCGCCGACCTACCATGCGTGCGCGACAGGATCCGTCACGGCACCGCCTGCACGAGCACCACCGTGACGTTGTCGGCGCCGCCGGCGGCGTTGGCGGCCTCGATGCACTCGCCCACCGCGCGCCGCAGGTCGCCGTGGGCGCCCCGCAGGATCTCGGCGATGCGGGCGTCGGGCACCATGCTCGAGAGCCCGTCGGAGCAGAGCAGGAGCGCGTCGCCGAGCTCGAGCTGGACGCGGTTCACGTCCACCTCGACCGCCGCCTTCATGCCGAGCGCGCGGAGGATGACGTTCTTGTGCGGGAACGCCTTCACCTCCGCGGGCGAGAGGGTGTGGGCCTTCAGGTGCTCGTTCAGCAGCGAGTGGTCCTCGGTGACCTGCTGGAGCGCGCCGCGCCGGAAGACGTAGGCGCGGCTGTCGCCCACGTGGCCGACGAGGGCGGTGTTGCCCTCGCGCGGGAACGCCACCGCGACGAGGGTCGTCCCCATGCCGTGCAGGCGCTCGTCCGTGCGGGCGCGCTCGTGGATGCGGAGGTTCGCGAGCTTCACCCCCGTGACGAGCCGGTTCTCGTCGTAGCTGCGCCTGGGGTCGAGCTTGAAGGGCCAGGTCGCGTCCTCGTCGCGCCCGGTGAGCCGGAAGAACTCCGCCATCTCCTCCACGGCGATGCGGGAGGCGACCTCGCCGGAGGCGTGGCCGCCCATCCCGTCGGCGACGCAGTAGAGGCTCTCCTCGGGCAGGAGGAGGAAGGCGTCCTCGTTGTGGGTCCGCTTGCGACCGACGTCGCTGGCACCGGCGTGGCTGAGGCGCATCGCGCGAGAAACTAACCCGGGATCGCGCTCCGGTCGAGGGCGTACACCCTTCGCCCGGGGCGCTCCTCCACCCCGCCTCGGCGCGGGCTCCCTCCGCCGCGCGCGCCGTTCCCGGAGCGCGGTCGCCGCGTTATGAGGAGAGCGGGGAGGTGCTCCGTGCGCTGGCGCTTCGGCCCATACGAGCTGGACGTGGCGCGCCGCGAGCTGCGCGTCGACGGCGCGCTCCGGCCGCTCCAGCCCCGCGTCTTCGACGTGCTCGCCTACCTCGTGGCCCACGGTGACCGCGTGGTCGGCAAGGAGGAGCTCCTGCGCGAGATCTGGCCGGGCGCGGTGGTCGGCGACGCGTCGGTGCAGCGCGCGGTGAGCGTGCTGCGCCGGACGCTGCGGGCGGCGGACCGCGACCTGCTGCGCACCCACGCCCGGCGCGGCTACCGGTTCGTGGGCGCGGCGCAGGCGCTCGACGCCGACCCGGTGGACGCGGCGCTCGACGGTCCACCGCGGTACGCGCGGAGCGGCGCGGTCCACGTCGCCTACCGGACGGTCGGGCGCGGCCCGGTGGACGTCGTGCTGGTGCCGGGGTGGGCGCTCTCGATGCGGTCCACGCTCGAGCTCCCCGCCGGGCGCGCCCTGGTCGGCGCGCTGGCGCGGCGGGCGCGGGTGGTGCTCTTCGACAAGCGCGGCACCGGCGCGAGCGACCGCGTGAAGGCGCTCCCCACGCTCGCCCAGCGCGAGCAGGATCTCGAGGCGGTGCTCGACGCGCTCCGGTCGTCCGGCGCGGTCCTCGTCGGGTTCTCCGAGGGGGGGCCGCTGGCGGTCGCGTTCGCGTCCCGCCACCCCGCGCGCACCCGCGGGCTCGCGCTCGTCGGCGCCTTCGCCCGGATGGCCGCCGCGCCGGACCACGCGCAGGGGTGGAGCCCGGGCCAGGTCGCGGCGCTCCGGGCCTACGTGCAGGCGGGCTGGGGCAGCGGGGCGACGATGCTCGCCGTCGTCCCGGAGCGCCTGCGCTCGGACGAGGTCCGCGCCTGGGCCGCCCGCGCCGAGCAGGAGGGGGCGAGCCCGGGCGCGGCGCTCGACCTCGTGGACATGAACCTGGCCATCGACGTGCGGCCGCTGCTCGGCGCGGTCCGCGTCCCCGCCGTCGTGCTCCACGCGGCGCGCGACCGCGTCATCGACGCCGGCAACGGCCGCGCGCTCGCCGCGGCCATCCCCGGCGCCCGCCTCGTCGAGGTCCCCGGGGACGACCACGCGTTCCTCTTCGGGGGGCGAGAGGTGCTGCTCCGGGAGGTGGAGCGGCTCGTGGATCGCGCGGCCGCGCCGGCGCGCCCGGTCACCTGAGCGCGACGGCGGCGATGGCCGTGCGGATGGGCAGGAACGCGGTGCGGATCCGGAGCGGCTCCACCTTCACCGACGCGAACCCCGCCGCGCGGAGCAGGCCGGCGAGGTCCCGGTGCTCGCACCCCTCGAAGAGCCAGCGCCACGGCCGGGCGACGGCGCGCTGGAGCGCGGCGAGCGCGGTCCCCTCCGGCGCGCGCACGTGCTCGACGCACCAGAAGCGGCCGCCGGGGCGGAGCACGCGGCGGACCTCGGCGAGCGCCGCCGCGGGGTCGCGGACGGTGCAGAGCACGAGGCTCGAGATCACCGACGCTCGCGTCCGGCAGCGGCAGGCGCTCGGCGGAGGCGGTCCGCAGGTCGAGGTGGACGCCCCAGCGCCGCGCGGCCGCCGCGAGGTGCGGGTGCATGTGCCGGCTCGGCTCGATGGCGATGACGCGCGTCCCCGGCGCGAGGTAGCGCAGGTTCGTGCCCGTGCCGGCGCCGAGCTCCACCACCGTGCGCGGCAGCCCGCCGAACGCCTCGCGCTTCACCGGCCCGAGCCTCCGGTGCTGGTACGCGTCGAGCGCCCGGAAGAGCCAGGCGTTGGCCCACCCCCGCAGCGAGCCCCCGCGCCCCACGTCGTCCCCCGCGCCCGCCGCGCGGAGGTCCTGCACCTCGATCCCTTCGACGACTCGCATGGTCTCTCCTCGCCGCGCGAGAGGCGCGCGACGGGCGGAGGATGACCGCGGGGGGGAGGCGCGTCCTGACCGAACCCTGATCTTCGCCGGGCCTCACGGGACCACGATCTCGACCCCGGGCCCCGTCGTGACCCGCACCTGCTCCCGGGCCGCGTACAGGTCCCCGTCGATGGTGAACCGCGGCCGCTCCGTGGTGAGCACGAGCTCGCGGGCCACCTCGTCGAGCGCGTGCCGCCGCCTCCAGGGCCGGCCGGCGCGGATCCGGGGCAGGGTGAGCGCGAGCGGCAGGATCGGGCAGGTGACGCCCACGGCGTGGAAGAAGCCGGGCTGCTCGGCGCAGCGGTGGAACGCGCGGAAGCCGAGGCCGATGTCGGGCGTCGAGCCCGCGACGAGCGTGAGGTAGCTGCCGTCCGGCCACTCCTCGCCGTCGGTCTCGATCCGCAGGTGCTCGCGGCGGGTGAGCGACTGGGCGAAGGCGCCGTTCCGCAAGGCCGAGCCGATGCCGCGGAAGACGAGGGCGACCGCGGTCATCGGGGAGGGGCTCCGCGCCCGATCGTACGCCTCGAGGAAGGCGACGACCGCGCCCGTCCCGAAGATGAAGCCGTACCGCGGGGGCTCCTCGTCCGCCTGGACGCGCAGGAGGTCGCGCTCCACGGTCCGCAGCGGGATCCCGCGGCGCCGGTGGTCGAGGACGTCCTTCAGGATTCCCTCCGGGGTGCCCCGGATCCCGTGGCCGTGGGCGACGGTGTTCATGGCGCCGCCGCGGAGGAGGAGGAGCCGGGGCAACCGCCGGTCGCCGTAGGCGCGGGCGAAGGCGGAGAGCACGAGGTGCCCGGTGCCGTCGCCCCCGTTCACCCCGAGGAGATCGATCTCGGCGGCGTGGAGCCGGTGGACGGCCTCGTCCAGCTCCTCGTGCGTCGAGGCGTCCAGGACCAGGCCCTCGCCGTCGAGGCGCGCGCGCAGGCGGTCGCCCAGCTCCGGGCGGAGGCGGTTGCGCCGCGACCGCGGGTTGTTCACGATGCCGATCCCGCCCATGCCGGTCCTTCTCCCCTTCGCGTCCCCGCTCCACGTCGTCCTGGTCGCCCCGCAGATCCCGCCGAACGCGGGCAACGTGATGCGCACCTGCGCGGTCACCGGCGCGACGCTCCACCTCGTCGGACCGCTGGGGTTCTCCCTCGACGACAAGAAGCTCCGCCGCGCGGGCCTCGACTACTGGCCGCACGTCCAGCCCGGAGTCTACCGCGACTGGCCGGACTTCGAGGCGCGCCCGCCCGCCGCTCCGGACGGGGAGGGGCGCCCGCTCCACGAGCGGCTCCACCTCTTCACCGCCCGCGCGGAGCGGTCGCTCTTCGACGTCGCGTTCTCCCCCGGCGACGTCCTCGTCTTCGGCCAGGAGCAGCTCGGGCTCCCGCCGGCGCTGCTCGACGCCTGGCCCGCGCGCCAGGTCGGCCTCCCGATGCTCCCGGGCCAGCGGAGCCTCAACCTCGCGGTCGCGGTGGGGGTGGGGGTGTACGCGGCCCTCATGCAGCTCGCGCGCAGGCCCAGCCTCCCGTGAACGAGCCCGAGCCCGGTATCTCCTCGGGCGCGGGCTCGTTCACGGGCTCGGGGGGAGCTAGAATGCCCCCCGGATGACCTTCCTCCACGAGCCAGGCGATCTGGCCCGGACCCCCCTCGCCGCGATCCTGCTCGAGGCGCTGAACCTCCGCGCGACCGGCGTGCTGACGGTGCGGCACGGGGGCGGCGCCTCGCGGCTCTTCATCCGCGAGGGCCGGCCGGTGGGGGCGCAGGTGGTCGCCGGGCTCCGGCCGCTCGGGCACATCCTCCTGCAGGCCGGGGCCATCGACATCGACGCGCTCTCGAGGAGCCTCGCGCTCATGGCCGAGACGCGGCGGCCCCAGGGCGAGATCCTGGTGGAGATGGGCGTCGTCTCCCAGGCGCAGGTCGATCAGGCGCTCGAGGAGCAGCAGGCGGGCTACTTCAACCTGATCGCCGCGCTCGAGGAGGGCGCGTACGACTTCGATCCGGCGGCGGAGCTCCCCGCCTGGGCGGGGCGGAGCCTGCTCTCGCCGCTGCGCACCATCGTGGACGCCCTCGAGCGGCCGCAGGCGGGGGCGCTCGTCATCTCGGCGCTGCAGCCCGTGGCGGGCGGGACGGTCCGCCTCGCGTCCGGCTACCGGAGCGTGGCGAGCGCCTTCCGCTGGACGGGCGGGGAGCAGGTGCTGGTCGCCCGGCTCCAGGGCCCGAGCACGCTCGAGGCGTTCTTCGCGTCCTCCGACGTCCCGCCGGAGCGGGCGCGGGCCATCGTCGCCGCCCTCCTGCTCCTCGGCCTCGCGGTGTCCGCGGGCGAGGCGGCCGTGCCGACCGGCGAGACCGCGGCCGGGCTCGACGTCGAGCTCGAGCTGGTGCGCTCCGGGTTCACGCCGTCCCCCGGGCCGCCGCGGACGATCCCGCCGGCGGCGCCGCCGCCCGCCGCTCCGGCGCCGCCGCGCCCACCTCGTCCAGCTCCGGCCGGACCCCCGGCGCGTTCCGCCGAATCACCCGCCGTGTTCGGGGTCGTCGGCTGCTGCGTAGCTCCTGCTGTTTGGGCCGACGGTGCCGGAGCGGGCGCCGGCGCCGGTGCCTGTGTGCCGCTGCAGCCGATCGCGACGACGACGGCGGCAGCGCTGCTCATGACGAGCGCGGTACTGGATCGCATAAACACCTGGAGAGGAGGACGAAGTGCGAACTTGGTGGACACTGAGTCTCACCTGGACGAACGTGGTCCTGGGCCGAAGCGTTGGCAAGCCACGTATCCCACACCACGCCGCAGGGTTCTCTTCACGAAAAACGACCTGCTCACGTCAGAGCATTCTGGCGTAGAGATCGAACCATGGTGCCCAATCCACTCGAAAACGCAGCGGCAGCGACGCGAGCCCTTTGATCGTCGTTTCCTCGACCCGGGCCCACGACCTCGTCCACTCGTCCGCCGTCCGCACGAGCACGTCGCCTCGGGTGCGAACCACGCGAAATCGGGCCTCGCGGAGCAGCCTCGCGAGACTTCGCGGTGTGAATCCCCACCGGTACGGGAACGTCAGCAGGTTGTTCTGAGCGAGCAGCGCGGCCGCCCACGCGCGCACCGCCGGGCGCCGCGCCTCGAGCCGCCCTCTCCAGCGCGCGTAGAAGGCGCCGTTCGGTACGCGTAGCGCGAGGAGACCACCCGGCGCCAGAATCTTTCGCGCGGCGTGCAGGCTCGCGCGCGGATCGGCCAGTTGGTCGAACGCGTTCCAGATCGCGACCGCGTCGAACGTCCGATCCGCGCTCGCCGCGAATTCCACGAGATCGCCATCGTGCGCGACGAACCCCAGCGACCGCGTGAAGCAGTTGACGCGTCGGTTGACGTCGAGCCCCTCGAAACGGAGCCCCTCGTCGCGCGCGGCGGTGAGAAACGCGCCGACGTAGCTGCCGATCTCGAGCCCGTTCGCGCCGGCGCGCAGCGCCTGTCGAACCGCACGCGCCTGCGCGCGCATCGATCCGCATTGCGCGTCGTGCAGCGCGCGGAGCGTGTCTTCCGTCGGAGCGTCGTCTTCATAGATCGCCGCCAGCTCGCGCGCCCGCTCGACCGGATTGCGGTAAACCAGACCGCACTCTCGACACTGCACGAGCCGCAGCGGCGCATGCTCCGAGAACGCCACGCGGTCCATCAAGC
>JAEYZK010000258.1 GCA_023428085.1 Pseudomonadota bacterium | reverse complement strand
CGGTGACCCGCTCCCCTCGCGCCGGGCGGGCGAGCGCCCGCGGAAGGCCGGCGCTCTCGCCCGCCCGCGCGAACGCCGCGCGTGCCGGGCGCGACGGTTAGTGTTGGAGCGGAGCTCCGAGGCACGGAGCCGATGGGCGCCGACAACAGCATCGTTCCGGCCCGCGGGTCGCCCGGCGGGACCGAGCCGTGGGGTGGGGGCGACGTCGAGGCACGCTTCCGCGCGCTGACCGAGGCGATGCCGCAGATCGTGTGCGTCCTCGGGCCCGACGGTCACGCGGAGTACGTCAACACCTACTGGACCGCGTACTCGGGGAAGGACCTCGAGGCGACGCGGCGCGCCGGGTTCCTCGAGCTCGTGCACCCCGACGACCTCGCGCGCGCCCGCGACACGGTCCGCCGGGCGCTCGCCACGTGTGCGCCTCAGGAGGCCGAGGTCCGGTACCGCGCCGCCGACGGTACGTTTCGGTGGTTCCTGTGCCGCCTCGCGCCCGTGCTGGAGGGCGACCGCGTGGTCCGCCTCCTCGGCGCCGGGATGGACGTCGAGGAGCGCCGCCGCGCCGAGGACGCGCTGCGCCTGCGCGAGGAGCAGCTCGGGCTCGCGCTCCGCGCGAGCGGCGCCGGCTCGTTCGAGCTGGACCTCCAGACCTGGGACGCGCTTTGGTCGCCGGAGATGTTCGAGCTCTACGGGATGCCGCCCGCCGAGGAGCCGGTGCGGTGCGACGCGTGGAGCCGGCGCGTGCACCCGGACGACCAGGCCGTCGCGCTCGCCGCGCTCGAGCGCGCGCGGGAGACCGGCGAGCTCGACTGCGTGCTCCGCGTCTTTCGCCAGGACTCGGGCGCCATGCGCTGGATGCACGCGCGAGGCGAGGCGGTCCCCGACGCCGCGGGTGCCACGAGGCGCGTCGTGGGCCTGAACGTGGACATCACGGAGCGGCGCACGTCCGAGGAGGCGCTGCGCGCGCACGAACGCCGCTACCGCAAGCTCTTCGAGGGGTCGCTCGACGCCGTGTACGCGACCCGGGAGGACGGGACCATCCTCGACGCGAACCAGGCCGCCTGTGCGATGCACGGCATGACCGTGGAGGAGATCCGCGCGGCGGGTCGTCAGGGGCTGGTCGTCCCGGACGAGGCGGTCGCGTCGCTGCTGGAGCGCAGGGCGGCGGAGGGACAGGCCAAGGGCTTCGCGACCATGCGGCGGAACGACGGCTCGACGTTCCCCGCGGAGATCGAGTCGGTGATCGTCGATCCCGGCGGCAGGGAGTTCACCTCCTTCGTGATCGCGCGCGACATCACCGAGCGCCGGCGCGTCGAGGAGGAGCTGCGCGCCGCCGACCGCGCCAAGACCGAGTTCCTCGGGGTCCTCTCGCACGAGCTGCGCAACCCGCTCGCGCCCATCCGCAACGGCCTCTACCTGCTCGAGCACGCGGAGGCCGGGGGCGCACACGCCCGCGGCGCGATGGAGGTGATCCGCCGCCAGACCGACCACCTCACGCGGCTCATCGAGGATCTGCTCGACCTCACCCGGATCTCACGGGGAAAGATCGCGCTGCGGAGATCGCGCTTCGACCTACGCGAGGTGGTGCGGAGGACGGCCGACGACCTGGCGTCGGTGTTCGCGCACGCGGGTGTGGCCCTCCAGATCGTCGAGGGCGACGCCCCGGCGTGGCTCGACGCCGACGCGACCCGCGTCTCGCAGATCCTCGGGAACCTGCTCCAGAACGCGGTGAAGTTCACGCCGGCCGGCGGCCGCGTGTCCGTGACGCTCGCGGTCGCGGCGCCCTGGGCGGAGCTCCGCGTGCGCGACACCGGCGTCGGCATCGAGCCCGGGGCCGTCGCGCGGATGTTCGAGCCGTTCGTCCAGGGCGAGCAGGGGCTGGCGCGGACCCGCGGCGGCCTCGGGCTCGGACTCCCCCTGGTGCGCGGGCTCACCGAGCTGCACGGCGGCAGCGTCGAGGCGCGGAGCGAGGGACCCGGGCGCGGCGCCGAGTTCCTCGTGCGCTTCCCGCTCGGCGCCGCCGCGCAGCGCGAGATCTCGGAGCCGGGACGCGCGCCCGGTGGCCCGCGCCGCGTGCTCGTCATCGAGGACAACGTGGACGCAGGGTTCACGCTCGCAGAGGTCCTCGCGCTCGAGGGCCACGAGGTCCGCGTGGCGCGCGACGGCGCGTCCGGCATCGCGCTCGCGCGCGAGCTCGGACCGGACGTGGTGCTCTGCGACATCGGCCTCCCCGATCTCGATGGGTACGAGGTCGCGCGGACGCTCCGGCGTGACGACGCCCTGAAGGGCGCGCGGCTCGTCGCGCTCACCGGGTACGCGCAGCCCGACGACCAGCGCCGTGCCCGGGACGCGGGGTTCGACGCGCACCTCGGGAAGCCCCCGGACCTCGAGCGGCTGTTCGCGGTCGTGGGGGGCCGCGCGTGAGGCGTCACGCCGCCGGCGTCCGCCAGTCCGGGAACACGAGCTCCCACGTGCGTCGCCAGGCGGGGCGCGCGGCGAGGTGGTCGAGCCACGCCGCGAGCCGCGGGTACGGCGCGAAGGAGAAGCCGCCCTCGGCCAGGTAGGCGAAGTGCGGCAGGAAGGCGATGTCCGCGATGCTGAACTCCCCCTCGAGCCAGTCGCGCCCCTCGAGCGCCGCCTCGAGGACGGGCAGGTACCGCGCGAGCTCACGCCGGCCCGCCTCGGCCGCCGCAGGATCGGGGAGCGCTCCCCAGTACGCCTGCACGCGCGCGTTGATGCTGCGGTACACCTGCGCGCTCGCCGGCGTCACGTGGCCGGCCTGGAACGAGAGCCAGCGCTGCACCCACGCGCGCCCCTGCGGCGAGGAGGGGAGGAGCCGCGACGCCGGGTGCGTCTCCGCCGCGTACCAGTTGATCGCGTTCGACTCCCAGAGTCGAAAGGTCCCGTCCACGAGCGCGGGGACCTTCCCCATCGGGTTGATCGCGAGGTAGTCGGCGGTCCGGTTCGCCTGCGCCTTGGGGTCCACGAGGCGCGGGGTGAAGGTGGCGCCCGCCTCGAGGAGGCCGAACATGGCGCGGGCGGAGTTGCCGGACTGGTGGGCGTAGTAGAGGTCCATGCGTGGAGTGTAGGCAGGACGGGAGCGCCGCGGACTCCGCTGCGGAGAGCGCCCCCGAAGAGCTAGGCGATGGCCCCGGCGAGCTCGGCGAGGAACCGCGCCGGGTCGCTGCCGTCGGGCAGCCCCGCGACCTGGCCGTCCCCGAGCTCCACGACGATCCACTCGCCCGTCGTGCGCCGCGCGAGGTCCATCGTGAAGAAGCGGCTCTGGACGCGCGACGCGGCCTCCACGAACGCGTCCACCGGCGGCGGCTCGCCCGCGACCTCGGGCCAGTAGGGCGCGACGAGCACGGGGCGGCGATCGAGCCAGAACACCCGCCACTCGCGCGCGAGCGGCATCCCGCTCCGCGCGTGCGCGCCGACCTGCTCGAGCTGCACGAACTCGCGGAGCACGATCCCGCCCTGCAGGTCCTCCGTGAGCTCGAGGAACCGGCCCACGACGCGCTCCACCGCGGCGCGGTCCGTGGCGTCGGGGATGAAGCAGGCCTCCGCCCACTCGTGCTTGCGGGACTTCACGTAGTCCTTCACGACGAGCGGACGCTGCCCGAAAGCCGCCGCCAGGCCGACGACGCGGTCCATCGAGACCTCCGCCGCCGGCAGCCATGCCGACCGCGGCGTCCAGGGCTCGATCGCCGCGTACGACTCCGGGAGCCAGTGGCAGTGACGGTACGACGCCGGCGGGTTCACGAGGTGGTCGCCGCGGGTCGCCAGCGCCGCGGACAGCTCGGCGTAGCGATCCGGGTGGAGCATCCAGCCGCGATAGAGCGCCGGCCCGGGCGCGCGGGCGGGCACCGTGCGCGTGGCCGCGGCGGCGTCGCCGCGCTCGAGGAGCGGCTCGATGCGCACGAGGGCGTGTTGGATCCCGAGGGTCCTGCACGCGCGCAGCTCGGGGTCGTACTCCGGATCGACGGCGCCCCGCTCGAATGGATGGGCGCAGAAGAGGACGCGGATCGGGGTCATCGGCGTACGATACTCCGGAGGCGGCCGGCCCCCTCACGGTGTCGGCGCCTCGAGGAGGCTGCATGGTCCTGGTCACGCGCCACGCCCCTCGCGGCGCCGTCGAGATCCTGCGCCGGGAGGTCGATCCGCCTCCCTCGCTCCTGCGGTGCCTGCTCACGCTGAACGCCTCGTACTTCGCCGGCACCTCCCCCGTCTGCGGGCGCGTCACCGAGCGTGGCTTCGAGCTCCGCAACCGGAGCGGTCCCGGCTTCTCGCCACCCGCTGGGCCTGATCCGGTTCGGCGGACAGGTTGGCTATGTCCTGCTCACGAACGGCAACACGCACAACAGTACTCCCATGACGAGTGCCAACAGGCCCGGCACGCGGATGCTCCGAACCGCCGTCTCGGACCGCGCTAGCCCAAGGCTCCACGAAGCAAGCCGCGTTCGAGGAGTACCCGCAATCGAGAGCATCCGCTGCTGAACGCGGCGAGCTGCTGTCAGGCAGATGGCGCCCGCCGCGACCAGGCAGACACCGAAGGCGACTGGGCCGACTGTTTGAAGGTTGAGCATCTGCGCCGCCTCTCGCTCTTGAACTCGTCCGAGAACGACCTACGCGACCGCCGGGATATCGGCTTTGCTTGCTTGGACTCCTGGTCCAGGTGGGCCACCGTACGCGCCTTTCGGTTGGTGTCCGAAAAACCGGATCAAGCCCAACGGGTGCTCTGGCTCAGCGCTCCAGGCCATCGCGGGGCGTGCCCCCGACCACCTGCCATATCCGCCGATTCAAGATGACCCGCGCCGCCCCGCTTCACCGCGAGCGGGTCGCGCGGGGTGCGGCGCGGCGAAGGAACCGGCCGAGCGCCCAGAAAGCACCAAGGCCGGGATCCCTCATCGGAATCCCGGCCTCGTGGAGTGGCGGGGTGTAGGGGACTCGAACCCCTGGCCTCCGGCGTGACAGGCCGGCGTTATAACCGACTTAACTAACACCCCAAGTCATGAAACTTGGTGGGCGGAACAGGCTTCGAACCTGTGACCCTCGCCTTGTAAGGGCGACGCTCTACCCCTGAGCTATCCGCCCAAGGCGCGGAAGCCCGGGGGTTCTAGCCCGCCCTGGTTTCGGTGTCAACGGCCGTCCTCGCGGGCTCGTCGGGGGCGGGGCGGGCCTCAACTGTCGGGACTTCGGGGCCGTTTACGGCGGCGGGGAACCGGCTGCGGTACCGCCGAGTTCCTCATCACGCCCCTGGCTGTGAACCGGGATCCGTGGGCAAGCCCCGATGGCGGTCCGGTGATAGATCTACCGGGTGGCCAGCGACACTTCCCGTTCAGGGCCGTCCGGCGCGACCCCGGCCGAGCTGCAGGGCCGCCGCGTGCTCGTCGTGGACGACGACGGCCAGGTCCGCCAGGTGATGGCGCGCCAGCTCCAGACGCTCGGCGTGCACGTCGAGACGGCGGCGGGCGGCGCCCAGGCGATGTCGCGAATCGACCACGAGCCGTTCGACGCGATGATGCTCGACCTCGACATGCCGGGCGTGACCGGCCTCGACGTGCTGCTCCACGTGCAGCGCGCGGCGCCGGAGCTGCCGGTGGTGGTCGTGACGGGCACGTTCGAGGCGGAGCGGATCGAGGGCGCGGCGAAGGTCCTGCCGAAGCCGGTGGACGTGCCGACGCTGCGGGACGCGCTCACGGACGCGCTGCGGAGCGCGGCGGGGAAGCGGTAGGCCTCTACCGTTCGCCCTTCGACTCCGCGGCTTCGCCGCTACGCTCAGGGCGAACGGACTTCTTCACCCTACCGACTGCGCCCGTCCTGAGCGTAGGCCCCGGTCTCCTTCGGACTCCGTCTACCCTGAGCGTAGGCCCTGCGAAGCAGGGCCGGAGTCGAAGGCGCTCAGGATGACCGGGCCGGAGTCGAAGGGCTCAGGGCGAGCGGGGTTCGTTCGCCGCTGCGTCATCGCTCGTCACACGCAGAACCGCTCCACCGCCCGCGCCAGGATGGCGGCGGCCTTCTCCACCTGCGCGAGCTCGACGTGCTCGCCGGTGCGGTGGGCGACGCGGATGTCGCCGGGGCCGAAGACGCACGCCTCGGCGCCGAGGCCGATCACCTCGGGGAGCTCGGTGCCGAAGGGGACGGTGGTCGAGCGGTTCCCGCTCTCCGCCTCGAGGAAGCGGACGACGTCCGCCTCGGGCGGCGTCACGGCGGCGGGGTCGGCGCGGAGCGGGGCGATCTCGGCCTGGACGCGGCCGCCCGACGCGTCGGTCAGCCGGGCGAGCGCCTCCTCGAGGAGCCGCAGGGCGCGCCGGGGATCCTGCCCGGGCAGGGGCCGCCACTCGTAGGAGAACCGGCACTCGCCGGCGATGATGTTCCGCGCCTTGCCGCCCTGGACGACGCCGACGTTCCAGGTGCAGGTCGGGGGCGAGAACGTGGGGTCGAGCTCGCGGGCGAGCTGCCGACCGATGGCCTCGATCTCCGGCCAGAGCCGCCCGAGCGCGTGGATCGCGGAGGCGCCGACGTCGGGGTAGGCGCTGTGCCCCTCGACGCCGGTGAGCACGACCTCGACGGCGCAGTAGCCCTTGTGCGCGCGCACGGGGACGAGGCTCGTCGGCTCGCCGACGATCGCGTGGCGCGGGTGGACGCGCCCCTCGGCGAGGAGCTGCTTCGAGCCGAGGCAGCCGACCTCCTCGTCGGCGGTGAAGACGAGCATCAGCGGGTGGTGGATCGGCCGCGGCTTCGCGACGGCGAGGAGCGCGGCCGCGAGGAACGCCTTCGTGTCCGCGGCGCCGCGGCCGTAGAGCCGTCCGTCGCGGACCTCGCCCGCGAGCGCTTCCTTCCAGTCCTCGTCGAACGGCACGCAGTCCGTGTGGCCGACGAGCGCGAGCCCGCCCGCGGTCTCGGGGCCGCGGCGGCAGACGAGGTTCGCCTTCTCGACGCCGGCCGCGTCGCGCCACGCGGCGCGCCGCGTGTCGAACCCGGCCGCCCGGGCCTCCCGCTCGAGGAGGTCCAGGACGGGCAGGTTGGAGCGGCTCGAGGTCGAGTCGATCGCCACGAGCGCCTGGAGGAGCGGCACGAGATCCATGCGAGGAGAGCCTACGCGAGGAGCCCGCCGGGCGCTGCTTTCACGCGTCGCAGGCCCCGCCTGGCGCGGCCCGCACCCACATCTGCCCCACGGCCGGCCCGCCGCCAACGGGCGTGTCGAACGGCGGGCGGTCGCGCGCTATGATGCGCCGCGTGCGCCCCCCCGCCCTGAGAGCTCTCGTCGGTCGAGCGGACCCGTCCCGGCAGCGAGGGCCGACCCCTGCACAGCCCGGAGAGCCCTGAGATGGCGACCGGGCGCATCCTCGTCGTGGACGACGAGCCGTTCTTCCAGGAGCTGTTCCGCGAGGTCCTCTCCGCGGCGGGCCACGCCACCCGGACGGCCGGCACGGGCGAGGAGGCGCTCCAGCTCCTCGCGCAGGACCACTTCGACCTCCTCGTCACCGACGTCGTGATGCCCGGCATGGACGGCGTGGCCCTGGTGCGCGAGGCGAAGAAGCGCGATCCCGAGGTCGAGGCGGTGGTGGTCACCGGCCACGAGGACGTGCGGCTGGCCGTCGAGGCCATGAAGGCGGGCTGCGCCGAGTTCCTCACGAAGCCCGTGGACCGCGGCGAGCTCGCCGAGGTGGCCGATCGCGTCCTCCAGCGCGTCCGCCTCCGCCGCGAGCACTCGCAGCTCCTCTCCGAGAACCTCGAGTTCGCCCGCTCCCAGGCGCTCTACCGCCAGGGCCTCCAGATCCTCTCCACCCTCGACGTCGAGAAGCTCCAGGACCTCGTCCTCTCGATCCTCGCGCGCGTGACCGACGCGCAGGGCGCCGCGCTGTGGCTCCTCGACGAGAAGGGCCAGCTCGTCCTGAAGAGCTACCGCGGCGTCGTCGATCGGACCGCGCTCCCGCCGCTCGTCGATCCCCGCGACCGCGAGTGGGCCTCGATGCTGCGCACGGGCGCGCTGCGCCTCGATCCGTTCCGCGGGACCGGCGGGTCGTTCGTGGTCGCGCTCCTCGCCGAGGAGGAGCTGCTCGGGATGGCCTTCGTCTCGGACCGCGCGCGCGGGCGGTTCGGTCCGGACGACCACGCCGCGGCGGTGACCATCGCCGACTTCGCCGCCATCGCGGTGAAGAACGCGCGCCGGTTCCAGACGCTCGAGCGGATCGGCCTGCGCGACCGCGACACGGGCGCGTACAACCTCGCCTACTTCGTCGACTACGCCGGCAAGGAGTTCTACAAGGCCCGCCGGTACGCGCGCGCCTTCTCGTTGCTCGTGCTCTCCATCGACAACGCCGAGCTCGTGCGCAAGGACGCCGGCCGCGAGCCGTTCCGGCGCATGGTGCGCGACGTGGTGGCGGCGGTGACGCGGGTCTCGCGCGACGCGGACATCCTCGCGAAGGTCTCGGAGAGCGAGTACTACGTGCTCCTCCCCGAGACCGACTACTTCGGCGCGCTGATGTTCCAGCGGCGCGCGTTCGAGGAGATCCGGCGCGCGCCCTCGGTGCGCGAGCTCGAGGATCGCGCCCCTGTGCTCATCTCCATGGGGGCGGCCACCTTCCCGAAGGACGGGGAGGACTTCGATGAGCTCCTGCACGCCGCGAAGGACCGGATCCAGGAGCAGCGCGGCTCGCTCCTGCGCCGCCTCCACCTCGACGACCTCGAGCCGGCGGCGTTCTGGGAGCTCGCCGACGTGCTCCTCTCCGGCGTCCCCCTGCCCGACACGTCGCCCTCGGCGCGCGTCGAGGGCGACCCGGACTTCGTCACCACCGCGCAGCGCGAGACGCTCCGCGAGGTGGCGCGCGATCCGCGCGCGCGCGGGCACCTGTACGTCGGCGTCTCCGGGCCGATCGGCGCCTCGCCCCTCCGCGAGGTGCTCCCGCCGGCCGACGGGCTCTCCCGCGCCAGCGACCAGACCATGCGGGTCTACCTCCTCGGCGCGCGCGGGGTGGGCCCGGGGTCGCAGATGGCCCACCACCCGCTCCTCACCGAGGTCTACCTCGACGGCGACAAGCGGCTCGCGGAGCACGAGTTCATCCTCTTCATGTCCGAGCACTCGGCGTACGGGCTCCTCACCGGCCCGAACGGCCGCGTGTTCCACACGTCGGACGTGCCGCTCGTGGACGCGCTCGTCGGCAAGCTCCAGGCCCTCTACGACCTCCAGCCGCTCTAGCCCGGGTCCCCGATGCCTCCCGTTCGAAAGGTTCTGTTCGCCGACCCCGACCCGAGCACCGTCCGCTCGCTCGCGCCGGCGCTGCGGCAGCGCGGCTACCAGGTCCACGCGGCGCGCGACGGCTCCCGCGCGCTGCAGATCGCGATCCTCCGGTTCCCGGACCTCGTGGTCTTCGACGAGCGCTGCCCGCTCCTCGACGCCCGCACCTTCGTCCGCATCCTGCGGACGAACCCGCGCACCGAGCGGATCCCGGTGATCCTGACCGGCGAGGCGGTGGACGCGGATCGCGCCCGGCTCGGGACGTACCTCCGCAAGCCGTTCAACCAGGACGAGGTGCTCGCCCGCATCGAGCAGGTGTTCCGGCGCGTCGAGGCGGCGCGGGCGGTCTCGGGCGAGAGCCGCGAGATCGAGGGCAACCTCGCCCAGATCCCGCTCGTCGATCTCCTGCAGATCCTCTCGGTCAACCGGAAGACCGGCCGGCTCGCGGTCGAGCGCGAGGGGGAGCGCGCGGTGATCGCGCTCAAGGACGGCAAGGTCCTCGACGCCACCCTCGGCGCCGTCGGCGGGGAGAAGGCGCTCTTCCGGCTCCTCACCCGCCGCGACGGGCAGTTCGCGTTCGTCCCGGGGCAGCTCGCCGACGTGGCCGAGCGGATCGACCGCCGCGTCGAGGAGCTGATGCTCGAGGGGCTCCGGCAGGCCGACGAGGCGGCCCGGCTCCTGCCCGCGCTGCCGCAGCCCGGCGACACGGTCGAGCTGGCGGTGGACTCGACGGAGATCCCGCCGGGCCTCCACCCGATCACCGAGGAGGTCGTGGGCCTCCTCGCGACGCCGCGCCGGTTCCAGGAGCTCGTGGACCGCTGCCCGGCCTCGGACCTCGAGGTGATGCGCGCGGTGCTCGCGCTGCTCGAGCGCGGCTACGCGCGCCGCCGCGAGGGGGCGCTGCCGCAGGCGCACGCCGAGCTCCTCGCGCCGCACGAGCTGCACGCGCTCCGCGCGCGGATCGCGCGCGGGCGGTCGTCGGGCCCGCAGACCGTCGGCAAGGTCGTCGTGGTGGGCGGCGGGCCGCTGGCGCGCAAGGCCGCGCGAGGCCGGTTCGCGACCATCCCCGGCTGGCAGGCCGAGCGCGAGGACGGCGGCGGGTTCGGCACGATCGGCCGGATCACCCTGGGTGAGGGCGTGAAGGTCGATCTCACCGAGCTCCCCGGCGAGCCGCACCACCGGCCGCTCTGGCGCCCGTTCGCGGCCGGCGCGGTGGGCGCGATCGTGCTCCTGCCGGTCGCGGACGCGGATCCGCTGCTCGTCGAGCTGGCGCGGGTGCTGAAGCTGCCGGTCGTCGTCTGCGGCCCGCGCGACGCCGCCGTCCCAGCGGCGCTGCGCGACGGCCGCGGCGTGGCGCTCGGCGGGAGCGACGCCGCGGAGGGGCTGCGGGCGCTCCTCGCGGGCGCGGGGGTGCGGGGGGCGAACTGAAGCAAGCGGGGTGGGGCCCCGCGCGAAGCGCGGGGGAGGGGCAGAGCCCCTCCTCGCTGGGTTCCGCGCAAGCGTCCCTCCGCCTCCCGTACGAGCTCGGCGGCGCAGCGCGGCGGGACCCAGCGCAGCAGGGGTGCGGCCCCAGCGGCTCCGCCGCTGGGGCGGGGCGGCACGCCCCGCAAGCTCACCCGTCGTGCTTCTCGCGGTAGATCTGCCGCGAGACCCGGTCCTGGTGCCGATGGATCCGGGCGCGCTCGGCCGGGGAGAGGCCGCCGCCGTCGGCGCGCGCGCGCTCGATGTGACGGTGGACGCGGGCCTCCTTGCGCTGGAGCCGCGCGGCCTCGCGCGGGGTCAGCTCCCCCGACGCGACGCCCTGGGCGATGCGGGCCTGCTGGCGGCGCTCGCGGCGATCGACGCCGGCGGCGAGGGTCGGGACGGCGAGGGTGAGCGCGGAGAGGACGAGGACGGCGCGGGCGAGGGTCTTCATGGAGCCTCCGGTGGGTCGGGGCCGGGGGATTCCGGCCGCTCGGGGGCTTGAACACCGGATGCTGGCGAAGGTTGCGGGAGCGTCACCGCGGCCTCGACGACGAAGAGGCCCGAGCCCCCCGTGAGCCGTCCCCCTCCTCAGTGATCCGTCCCCGTGCGACGAGCGCCTACTTCCCCTCCGCCATCCTCGACGCGATCCGCCCCACCAGCCTGACCGCCCCATCGATCGCCTCCGACCACGGCGTCCCGCACGCGATCCGGATGCAGTTCGGGTGGCCCTGCGTCGGCGAGAAGATGGGCCCGGGCGCGATGCTCACGCCCGCGTCGAGCGCGCGGGCGTGCAGCTCGAGCGCCTGGACCGGGGGCGGCAGCTCGATCCACAGGAAGCAGCCGCCGCGCGGGTGCGAGACGCGGGTGCCCGGCGGGAACGAGTCCGCCACGGCCGCCGCGGTGCGCGCCGTGATGCGGGAGAGCTGCTCGCGGAGGGTGCGGAGGTGGCGGTCGTAGCCGCCGCCCTGGAGGTAGCGCGCCACCGCCCGCTGGAGCGGGTTCGGGGTGGCGACGTTGAGCGCGTACTTGAGGAGCTCCACCCGCTCGCGCCACCGGCCCGGCGCGGCGAAGCCGATCCGGTACCCGGGGGCGAGGGTCTTCGTGAAGGCGCCGCAGAGCATGACGCTGCCGTCGCGATCGAACGCCTTCGCGGGGCGGGGGCGCGACGGCCCGAAGACGAGCTCGCCGTACACGTCGTCCTCGATGAGCGGGATGCGCCGCCGCGCGACGATCGACACGAGGCGCGCCTTGGCCTCGTCCGGCATGCAGCTCCCGAGCGGGTTCGAGAACGTCGGCACGGCCAGGACCGCGCGGACGGCGTGGCGATCCATCCGGCGCTCGAGCTCGTCGAGGTCCATGCCGGCGTCGGGCAGGCAGGGCACCTCGACGACGCGCATCCCCAGCGCCTCGAGCGTCTGGAGCGTGCCGTAGTACGCCGGCGACTCGACCGCGACGGCGTCGCCGGGCCGCGCCACCGCGAGGAGGCAGCAGTGGATCGCCTCGGTGGCGCCGTTCGTGACGACCACGTCGTCGGCGGCGAGCTCGCACCCCCAGGACAGCGCCCGCCGGGCGACGGCCTGGCGCAGCGCGCGCAGGCCGGGCGGGACCTCGTACCGGACGCCGCCGTCGCTGCCGCGCGCCGCGGCGGCCAGCACCCGCCCGAGCGCGCGGGCCGGGAGGAGCGCGGGATCGGGCGTGGCGTGGGCCAGGTTCACGACGCGTGGATCGAGCGCCGTGTGGTACACGCGGGCGACGAGGTCGGCCACGGCCACCGCCGCCGCGGGGGCGCGGGCCGGCACCACCGTGGGGCGGGGCGGGGGCGGCCGCGACCGCATCCGCACGTAGTGGCCGGAGCGCGGCCGCACCTCGAGGTACCCGAGCTCCTCGAGCTGCGCGACGGCGGCGAGCACCGTCGAGACCGAGGCGGCCTCCTCGGCGGCGAGCTGGCGCACGGACGGGAAGCGGTCCCCGGGCGCGAGCGTGCCCTTCTCGATCGCGCCGGCCCAGCGCTGGGCGATCTCCTGGTAGCGAAGGCGGGGAGGGGGGCGGCGCCGTGCGGTCGTCGGCATCCCCGCGGAATAACACAGCTACGGTCGGGTCGCATCTGTGCTGGTGCCAATTCGATACGTCTGTATCTGTTCTGCTCGCGCCGGGCGTGGCAGATCGAGACCATGAGGATCGACCTGACGCCGTCGCAGACATGGAGCCAGGAGGTGGGGCACGGTGGGGTGGAGGTGCGGATCGTCGCCGGCGAGGTCTGGCTCACGCGCGAGCGCGATCCGGAGGACCACGTGCTCCTCGCGCCGGCCGTGTTCGAGAGCGGCATGCACGGGCGCATGGTCGTGCTCGCGCTCACCGTCGCCCAGCTCGACGTGACCCCGCTCACGCGTTCCGTCCCGATGAGCGGCGACCAGCCGGCGCACGCTGCGTAGGCAGTGACGGTTTCCGCTCGTGCTTCGACAGGCTCAGGAAGCACGAGCGGGCAGGAGATCCCGCTCGCCCTGAGCCTGTCGAAGGGCGAGCGACGAGAGGACGAGATCTTCGTATGCGGATCCCGCTCTGGCAGGTCGACGCGTTCACCGATCGCGTCTTCTCCGGCAACCCCGCCGCGGTATGCCTCCTCGACGCGTGGCTACCGGACGAGACCCTGGCCGCCATCGCCGCCGAGAACAACCTCGCCGAGACCGCCTTCCTGGTGAAGGAGCCGGCGGGCTGGCGCATCCGCTGGTTCACGCCCGCGGTGGAGGTGGATCTCTGCGGCCACGCGACGCTCGCCGCGGGCCACGTCTTCTTCAGCCGCGTGGATCCCGGCGCGCGCGCCGTGACCTTCGCCTCGCAGTCGGGCCCGCTCACGGTCGCGCGCGAGGACGACGGCCGGCTCGCGCTCACCTTCCCGCGGCGCGCTCCGAAGCGGTGCCCGGTCCCGCCGGCGCTCGCCCAGGCGCTGGGCCGGCAGCCGCTCGAGACGCTCGCCGCGCGCGACCTCCTGGCCGTGCTCGCGAGCGAGGCGGACCTACGGGCGCTCGCGCTCGACGGAGCCGCGCTCGCCGCGATCGCGGAGCTGCCGCACCTGGGCCTCATCGTGACCGCGCCCGCCTCGACACCCGGCCTCGACTTCGTCTCGCGCTTCTTCGCGCCGAAGGTCGGCGTCCCCGAGGACCCGGTCACGGGCTCGGCGCACTGCACGCTCACGCCGTACTGGGCGAAGCGGCTCGGCAAACCGCGCCTCGAGGCGGCGCAGCTCTCGAAGCGCGGCGGCCGGCTGACGTGCGAGGACCGGCCCGAGACCGAGACGGTCGGAGTCTCGGGGCGGGCGGTGGAGTATCTGGAGGGAACGATCGAGGTCTGACGCGAGCCGCTTCTACTCCTCCACCGGCTCCCCCAGCACCGCCGCCACCGCCGGGTTCCCGCACAGGATCCGGAACTCGGCCCGGCTGAGCCACGCGGTCCGCGACAGCCTGCGCCCGCGCAGCGTCAGCCGGATCCGCTCGGCCTCGCGCGTCACGGTCGCGTCCACGCCCTCCTGCGAGAGGTCCCGCTCGAGCGAGCGGAGGTGCCGGTGGATGCGCAGGGCGCGCTTCCCCTCGGGCGACGAGAGGGCGAGGAAGTGGCGGTTCCGGCTGAAGTGCCGGTCTTCCCGGAGGCGCTCGAGCGCGCGGAGGAGGAAGCTCGCCATGAAGAGGGAAGCGTACCAGAGCGCCGGGGGCGCGAGGTAGCCGGGGCCGGGTCAGGAGTCGATCACGTCGCTCCGGTGCACGACCCGCTCCACGGCCGCGCGCTCGCGGCGCCGCGCCGGGCCGACCACGACCGCGACGAGGTTCCGCCGCCGGAACGTCTGCCGCGCGACGCGCTGCACGTCGGCGGGCGTCACCGCCTCGACGCGGCGGCACCGCTCCTCGAACCCCTCGGGCGAGGAGAGCACCTCGCCCGCGCCGTACCAGCCGGCGAGGTCCGACACGGAGTCGAGCGAGAAGGCGAGCGTCATCCGGTGGCGGCGCTGGACGCGGACGAGCTCCTCCTCGGGCACCGGGTGCTCGGCCAGGCCGCCGAGCACCCGCAGGACCTCCTCCACGACGCGCGGCAGCTTCCGGGGCGCGCAGGCGCCGTCGATGACGGTCATGCCCGCGTCGGCGAACGTGTCGATCCCGGCGTGGAGCGCGTACGCGAGGCCGCGGCGCTCGACGACCTCGAACGGCAGGCGCGACGAGAGGCCGTCGTCGAGGATGCGCCGGATGCAGAGGTGGATGGGGTAGTCGCGGTGGCGCTCCGGCGGGCAGGGGAACGAGAGCGAGAACTCCGTCTGCGCGTCGTCGTGCTCGACGATCTCGAGCCGCGGGCCCTCGGGCCACCGCGGCGCGGGGACGTCCACGCTCGCGTGGCCGCGCGGCAGCCCGCCGAGGTGCTGCGCCGCGAGCTCCGCGACCTCGCGCGGCGGGACCGGGCCCGCGACCGCGAGGACCAGGTTCGCGCCGTTGTAGAAGCGGGCGTGGTGGGCCCGGATGTCGCGCGGCCGGAGCTTCCGGACGTTCTGCGCCGTGCCGGCGATCTTGAAGCCGAGCGGGTGATCGCCGAACACGATCCGCTTGGAGAGGTTGTCGGGGTCGATGTCCCGGCCGGAGGCGTCCACCTCGTCGAGGATCTCCTCGAGGATGACCTCCCGCTCGACGTCCATCTCGGTGAGGAGCGGCCGGCGCATGAGGTCGCCGAGGACGGCGAGGCCGGTGCCGACCTCGTGCGGGTGGATCGGCGTGTAGTAGCAGCCGTGGTCGCGCGCGGTGATGCCGTTGAGGCTCCCGCCCGCGGCCTCGACCGCGGCGTTCATCGCGACGGTGTCGGGGTAGCCGACGGAGCCGCGGAAGAAGAGGTGCTCGAGGAAGTGCGAGACGCCGTTCTGCGCGGCGGACTCGTGGCGCGATCCCGCGCGGACGTAGAGCGCGATCATCGCCGAGTGCAGGCCGGGCGCGCGGGCGGTCAGCACCCGGAGCCCGTTCCCGAGCACGGTCCGGTGCACCTCGCCCCAGTCGTCCCCCGGGCTCCGCGCGCGGGCGGTCCGCACGCGCTCCGCCACCTCGCGGAACGCCGCGACGCTCCCCACCGGGCCCTTCCCGCGTGCCTCGTGCTTCGTTCGCCTCGGCCTTCTCATCTTCCCTCGCAAGACCTCCGGGTTACGGGGTCGCCTGCTCCACCACCGCCGGCTCGACCGTCGCAGGGGCCGCCGGCAGCCGGAGCGTGAACGTGGTGCCCCGGCCGACGGCGCTGGCGCACTGGATGGCGCCGCCGTGCTCCTCGACCACCTGCTGGGTGAACGCGAGCCCCAGGCCGGTCCCGCGCTCCTTGGTCGAGTAGAACGGTTCGAAGATCCGCGTCAGGTCACCTGGGGGGATGCCCCCGCCGGTGTCCTCGATCAGGGCCTCCGCCCCCCCCTCGCACGGGCGGGTCCGGACCGTGACGCGCCCCCCACCCGGCATCGCCTCGCGCGCGTTCCGCAGCAGGTTGAGGAAGGCCCCGCGGAGCTGGGCCTCGTCGCCGCGCACGGCGGGCAGCGCGGGGGCGAACGCCCGCTCGACGGCCACGCCGGCGGCGGCGAGCTCGGGCGCGAGGAAGTCGAGCAGCCCGCCGAGCAGCTCGTTCAGGTCGAGCGGCTCGAGCGCGGGGCGGAGGCGCGCGAAGCGGAGGTAGCGCTCGGCCACGCCCTCGAGCCGGTCCACCTCGCGCGAGATCGCCGCCACGAGCGTCCGGGCCTCGGGCGCCTCGGGGAGGCCGGCGAGCTCCTCCGAGAGGAGCTCGGCGTTCAGCCCGATGGCGTTGAGCGGGTTGCGGATCTCGTGCGTGATCTGGGCGGAGATGCGCCCGACCGCGGCCAGCCGCTCGGCGCGGCGCAGCTCGCTCCGCTGCCGGTCGAGCGAGGCGGCCATGGCGTTGAACTCGCGGGCGAGGAGGCCGATCTCGTCGTCGCGGCGCAGCTCGACCTTGCGCGAGAGGTCGCCGGCGGCGACCGCCTTCACGCCCTCGGTGAGCCGCTGGATCGGCGCGAGCAGCCGCTGCGAGACGAGCGCCGCCCCGACGCCGACGAGGAGCGCGATGGCGGAGTAGAGCGCGATGAGGACGACGGTCGTCGCCTCGGTCCGCTCGGTCGCCGAGATCCGGTCCTTCACCTGCGACTCGAGCGAGACCTGGAGGAGCTTCACCTCGAGCGAGAGCCCGCGCTCGAGCTGGCGCACCCGCGTCACCCGGGCGTCGAAGGCGGCCGCCGTCGCGGGATCGGCGCCGTCCCCGGCGCGCAGCGCGTCGAAGAGGGCGCGCACCTCGCGGTCGTACTGCTCCCACCGGGTGGTCAGGCGCTCGAGGCGGTCGCCCACGTCGGCGAGCGCGCGGTCGTCCTCGCGGACCCAGGGCGCCGCCGCGGCGAGCACGCGCCGGCCCTCCTCGAGGCGCTCCTTCACGAGCGCGGGGAAGTGGGCCTGGGCGAGGGGCAGGTACGCCTCCCGGGCGGCGGGCTCCATGTCCCGGGCCTCGAGCGCCCGGGTCGCGATCCACTCCTTCACCTCGAGCTCGGCGGCGATCCGGGTGAGGGGGAGGTAGCCGACGTTGAGCAGGCGCAGGTCCCGGCGGAGATCGTGCAGCCGGAACGCGGCGAAGACGGCCACGGCCGCGAACGCGGCCAGGGAGACCGCGAACGCGAGGAAGATCTTGGTGGCCACGCGCCGCATGGAGGGACGATCCTAGCCGCACCGGTCGCGGCCCCCGGACACATTCGTTCCCTAACCCGGGGTGCCGCAAGACGCCGCAGCGAGGGCACGGTCCCTTGCCTGCCGTCCTTTTCAAGCCCCCCGAACCGCGGTACTCAGGTACGTCTACCCTGGAGCCATCGCCGGTCGTCCTCGCACCCCAGAAACCCGGAGTCCTTCCATGGTGAACCCCCTCGCCATCCTCGTCGCGCTCGTGGGTCTCTTGGCCGCGGTCGCGTTCTTCCTGTCGGCCCGCGCCGCGCGGGCGGAGCTCCGGGCGAGGTCCGCCGCCGAGGGCCAGCTCAAGTCCGAGCTCGACGCGGCGCGCGCCGGCCTCGCCGAGCACCGCTCGGAGGCGAAGGAGCGGCGGGAGGAGGCGGTCGGGCTGCGGGCCGAGCTCGATCGGACGAAGAAGAAGTCGTTCGAGCAGCTCGAGGCGGCGAAGCGCGCCGGCGGCGCCCAGGCCCTGCGCGAGGAGCTCGACAAGGCCGCGCACCGCCTGCAGGAGGCGCGCGCCGAGGCCGATGGCCAGCGCGAGCGCGCGCGGGCGCTCCAGCAGGAGCTCGAGAAGTCGAAGGCCGCCGCGGAGAAGGCGCGCGAGCAGGCGGAGCGGGCCCTCCAGGCCGCCCGCGCAGGCGCCCCCGCGGCAGCCCCCGCCGCCCCGGCCCCGGCCGCCGCCCCCGCGGCCGCGCCCGGCGTCGATCCGGCGAAGCTCGCCGAGCAGACCGATCGCGCCGACAAGGCCGAGGCCCGCGTGGGCGAGCTCCGCAAGCGCGTCGCCGAGCTGGAGCGCGACCTCAAGGGCGCCCGCGGCCGGCTCGAGACCGAGAAGCGGGTCTTCATCGTGCAGAAGGGCGAGCTGGAGCTCGCCGCCGATCGGTACGCCGAGCTCCGCCGCCGCCACGACGCCCTCCGCAAGGACCACGACGAGCTCGTCGAGGCGGTGCGCCAGGCCGCCCGCGAGGAGCGGCGGCTCACGCAGCAGGAGGCCGCCCGGGCCAATGCGCAGACCCCGCCTGCCGCGCCGGAGGGGGAGAGCGAGGCGGGGGGGTCGGCGGCGTAGGGACGGGGCTGGGCGGGGGAGAAGCCGATCCCGTACCCCGTTCCCGCCCCCGGTCTCTCCCCCACCCCCGCCGGGAACCCCGACGCACTCACTCCGCGTTCGCGAGCACCTTGTAGATCGGCGCAAGATCCCGGAACACCCCGAGCAGATCCCCCAGCGCGACGCTGCGGGCCTCGTCGCTCGTCCAGGCGATCCCCACGTCGAGGCCGGGCTTGCCGGGCGCGAGGGCCTCGGCGAGCTCGAGCCAGAAGGCGGGCGAGTGCGCCGGCGCGAGCTCGGGCAGCTCCTCGTAGTTCCAGTCGAGGAAGAGCCGCAGCCGGCGGAACGGCTTGCCCTTCCGCGCGAGGTTCGGCGCCTCGCGCTCGAGCGCGCGCTGCATCGGCTCGCGCCGCGGCGAGTCCCCGCGCACGCCGACGCGGGCGTGGAGGTGCTCGCGCGTCAGGGCGACGCCCAGGAAGGGCAAGCCCCGATAACCGCGCGGGTTCTCGCCGAAGGCGACGAGCACCTCCTCCGGCGGCGCCTCACGGCGGCGCGGGACGCGGGCGGCGTGCAGGTGGAGCGGCCGGCCCGCGACGCGCGAGAGGCCCGGGAGGCACCCCTCGCCGAGCGCCACGAGCTTCGGGAGGAGGGACTGCTCGAGCGCGGCCCCGCGCTGATCGGGGTCGTCGATCTCGAACAGCTGGAAATCCGACGGCCCGAGGCCCACGCCTGCCATGGGAGCTCCCGCAGGGCAAAGATGGAGAAATCCTAGCACACGTTGACTGGCATGAAGCGCCTGCTAGGTTCTCTCCCTCGATGCAGAAGGACCAACGGCTGCTCGATCTGGCGGCCCTCCTCCTCAAGGCCGCCGAGCCCGTCTCCTGGCGCGAGATCCAGGAGCAGTTCCCCGAGGACTACGCGGGGACCGGCGAAGCCGCGATCCGCAAGTTCGAGCGGGACAAGGCCGATCTGCTCGAGCTCGGGATCCCGGTGCGCTACGCCGCGGGGGACGAGGATCTGCCCGCCGGCTACCTCATCGACAAGGACGAGTTCTACCTCCCCGATCTGCGCCTGCCGCCGGAGGACCTGGCGCTCCTGTACGTGGCCGGCTCCGCCGCGCTCGCGCAGGGCACCTTTCCCTACGCGCGCGATCTGGCGCACGCGCTCAACAAGCTCTCGTTCGCGGCCAGCGCCCCGGGCGCCTCGGAGTCCGCGGCCCAGGCGGCGCGGCAGCTCTCGTCCGACGGCGACGCCCCGCCCGCGGTGGTGCGGTGGCTCGAGGAGCTGTCGCGCGCCATCGCCCACAAGAAGGCCGTGGACCTCGTGTACCGCAAGGCCGGGGCGCGCGAGCCCTCCGCGCGGAAGGTGGACCCGTACGGCCTCTACCAGAAGGCCGGCGCGTGGTACCTCGCCGCCTGGTGCCACACGAAGGAGAAGGTGCTCACCTTCCACGTCTCGCGGATCGTCTCGCTCGTCGTGAACCCGTCCGCGCCGCGCACGCCCGACTTCACGCCGCGGAAGGACTTCTCGCTCGCCGACCTGGCGTCGCGCGAGACGTGGGAGTTCGAGCAGCACGCCCCGCAGCGCTGCCGCGTGCGGCTCGACGCGCCGGTCTCGAACGAGGTGCTCGCGTCGTTCGGGCCGCGGGCGCGGGTGGTCGAGGAGGAGGGCGGCGTCGTCGTCGAGATCACGGCCACCAACGCGGACGCCTTGATGCGCCACGTCCTCTCGCTCGGGGACGTCGCGGAGATCCTCTCGCCCCGCGCGCTGCGCGACCGATCGCGCGAGGTGCTCGCGACGCTCCTGGAGAAGCTCGCGTGATCCGCTCCCCCCCGAAGCCTCTCGCCATGGCGACGGACCCGGAGCGGCGCGGGGGGAGCCTCCCTGCCGCTCCGGACGACGGCTCCGGCCGGAAGGGCCGCGCCCGGCAGGCGGGGAGCTCCGCGAAGCGCCCCGCGCAGCGGCAGCAGCCGCGCCCCGCGTTCGCGGACCCTGCGCCCCTCGCCGCCCCGCGCGTCGATCCGCGCGACCGGCTCCGGCGGATCCTGTTCCTCGTGCCGTACGCGGTGAAGCACCCCGGCATCGCGGTGAAGGAGCTGGCGCGGCGGTGCGGCTGCACCGAGAAGGAGCTGGTCGAGGATCTCGACTTCCTCCTCAACGTCGGCTCGCCGCCCTTCGGGCCGGACGACTTCCTCGACGTGTACGTGGAGGGGGATCGCGTCCACGTCGGGCTCCACCAGAGCTTCTCGCGGCCGCCCCGCTTCACGGAGAGCGAGGCCGCCGCCCTCGCCGCCGCGGCGCAGGCGCTGGGCGGCGAGGGCCGCGCGCGGGCGGTGAAGGCGCTCCGCGACTCGGTCCCGCGGGATCGCCGGCAGAGCTTCGACGAGCTCTCCGGCCGGATCTACGCCGGCGCGCCGCCCGCGCCGGACTCGGTGCTGGGCCGCCTGCAGCGCGCGATCGCGGAGCACCGGGCGGTGCGGCTCGCCTACCACTCGGCGTCCCGCGACGCGGAGACGGACCGGGTGGTCCACCCCTACACGCTCGCCCAGCGCTTCGGGCACTGGTACCTCTACGGGCACGACCGGCAGCGCGACCGCCCGCTCGCCTTCCGGGTCGATCGGATCCGGGGGTGCCAGCCGCTCGCCGAGCGGTTCGAGCCGCCGGGCGACGCGGAGCTCGGCCGGATGCGCCTCTTCTCCGAGACGCGGGGCGAGCCGGTGCGGCTCCGGATCGCGCCGGGCGCCACGGCCTGGGCGATCGCCCGGCCAGGCATCCGCCTCGTGAAGCGCCTCGAGGACGGCGGCGCCGTCGTCGAGGTCGGCGCGGGCGAGGAGTGGGCGGCCCGCTTCGCGCTCTCGCTCGGCGGGCAGGCGGAGGTCCTCTCGCCCCCGGCCGCGCGAAAGCACTTCGCCGAGCGCGTCCGCCGCACCCTCGCTCGCTACGGCGGCTGAGGCGCCGCCCGGCCGCTCGGCCGGGTCCACGCCGGGTGGGATCGGTCCCACCCGCGCGACGGTGACCCAGGGTGTCGGGGACGGCCGCTCTGCGCGGGGAATCGCCCACGAACGGGCTCCTCGCGGCCGGCACGGCACGCGCATGTCCCGCGTTCCTGGGGAGTCGCCGTGGCCCACGTCCTGATCGTCGATGACACCGACATCGTCCGGCGGGCGCTCGAGATCGCGGTGCGCCGCATGGGGCATGCCGCGGTGTCCACCTCCGACGTGTTCGAGGCGCTGGAGCTGGCCGAGCGGCAGCCGCCGGACCTCGCCCTGCTCGACTACCGCATGCCGAAGATGAGCGGCGCCGCGCTCTACCAGCGGCTGCGCAAGCTGCTCGGGGATCGGTGCCCGAAGGTGGTGTTCGTCTCCGCGACGGCGCCCGAGGAGGTCGCGCGCGAGGTCGAGCCGATCGGCACGGCGGCCGGCTTCGTGAAGAAGCCGTTCTCGCTCGAGGACCTCACCCGGCTCGTGGCAGAGGCGCTCGGCGGCGCAGAGGGCGGCGCGCGTCCCGCTTGAGCGGTGTTCTCACGGGGCGTGCCGCCCCGCCCCGCCGTCGGAGCCCTCACCCTGCTGCCTGCGCCGTGCTCGCCGCCCGGGGCGTGCGGCTCGTTCACGAGCGCGGCGCCGCCTTCACGGCGGCGAGGCAGAGCTCCGCGACGGCGGCGACGTCCTCGTCGGCGCCGCCCCTCTCGGCCGCCTCGGCGAGCAGCCGCCGGACCGCCTCGCTGAGGGCCACGCGGGCGCCGAGGTCCTGCGCCGCCTCCTGCGCGAGCCGCTGGTCCTTCTCCGCCAGGCCGAGCTTGAACCGCGGCGCGAAGTCCCGGCGCTCGATGAGGTCGCCCTTCATGAGGTAGAGCGGCGAGTGGAAGGACGACGCCTGGAGCACCTCGACGATCTGCCGGACGCCCAGGCCGCCGGCGCCACCGAGCGCGAGGGCCTCGGCGAGGGCTGCGATCATCGCCCCGCCGACCGCGTTCACGCAGAGCTTCAGGAGCGCCGCCTGGACCGGATCGTCGAGCTCGAAGAGGCGCGCCGAGATCGCGCGCAGCGCGGGCCGGGCCTTCTCGCGGGCCGCCGCGGGTCCGCCCGCGACGAGCACGATCTGGGCCTGCTCGGCGGCGGCCTTCGAGCCGAGGATCGGGCAGCAGACGAGCTGCGCGCCGCGCTGGGCGGCCCGCGCCTGGGTGGACCGCGCGGCACGCGTGCCGGCGGTGGAGAGGTCCACGAGGACGTCGCCGTGCGCGAGGCCGGCGAGCACGCCGTCGGGACCCTCGAGCACCGCGTCCAGCGCGCGCTCGTCCGCGACGCAGGTGCAGACGAGGTCCTTGCCGCTGGCGCACGCGCGCGGGGACGCCGCGCGCGCGCCGCCCTTCGAGACGATGTGGTCCGCCTTCGCGGGGGTCCGGTTCCAGACCGTCAGCTCGTGGCCGGCCTTCCGGAGGTTGTTTGCGATGGGCTCCCCCACGGTCCCGAGGCCGACGAAGCCGATCCGCATGCGCATGGGCCAGTTCTAAACGGGCGGGACGGCCCGGACCAGGAGGTTGGAGGGCTTCTCCCGGGCTCGTGAACGCCTGCCGCGGAGATTCAGGACGCGGGCCCTGGGCCCGGGCTCGTCACGGGGCCGCTCCGCGGTCGGCCGCACCCGCTGGGTCCTGCGGCGGGAACTCGCTGGCGTGGGGAGCGGTTGTCTGCAACGCTCGTCGGCCATGGCGGACGTGATCGTGGTCGGCGGCGGCGTCTCCGGGCTCGCCTTCGCCTGGCGGGCGGCGCGGGCCGGCCGGTCGGTGGAGGTGCTCGAGCGCGACGCGCGCGTCGGCGGATGCCTCCACACGCACCGCCGCCCGGACGGCTTCTGGTTCGAGCTCGGGGCCCACACCGCGTACAACAGCTACGGCGCGTTCCTGGAGCTCGCGACGGCGAGCGGCGCCACCGGCAAGCTCGTCCGGCGCGAGCAGGCGCGCGCGCGCTTCGGCCTGCTCCGCGGCGGCGCGTACACGTGGCTCACCCCCCCGCGCGTCCTCCTGGCGCTGGACTGGCTCGAGGCGGCGGCCGCCTTCCCGCGCGGCGTGCTCCGGAAGAAGGCGGGCGAGACCGTCTACTCGTACTACGCGCGGCTGATCGGCCGGCGGAACTACGATCGCATCCTCTCGCCGTTCCTCGAGGCGGTCCCCTCGCAGAAGGCGGACGGCTTCCCGGCCGAGGGGCCGGGCTCGCTGTTCAAGAAGCGGCCGCGGCGGAAGGACTTCCCCCGGAGCTACGGGTTCGAGGGCGGGCTCCAGACGGTGTGCGACGCGGCCGCCGCGCTGCCCGGCGTGACCGTCGCGACCGGCGTCGAGGTCGCGCGCGTCCGGCGCGACGGCGCGGGGTTCGCGGTCGAGACCGCGGACGGGCGCACGCGGACGGGGGCGGTCGTGGCGGTGGCGGTGCCGCCCGTGCGCGCGGCCGCGCTCCTGCGCGACGACTTCCACGAGCTCGGGGACGCCGTGGCGAAGGTCCGCGCCGTGGACGTCGAGACGATGGGCGTCGTGCTCCCGCGGGCGCGCTGCTGGATGCCGGAGGTCGCGTTCGTCGTGCCCGTGGACGACCTCTTCCACTCGGCGGTGACGCGTGATCCGTTCCCGCACCCGTCGCTCCGCGCCTTCGCGTTCCACTTCCGCCCGGGGCTCGCGCGCGAGGCCCGCCTGCGCCGCATGGCGGACGTGCTGCGGGTGCCCGCCGAGGAGCTCGGCCCGGTGATCGAGGCGCGCTGGACCTTGCCCTCCCCCGCGCTCGGGCACGGCGACCTGGTCGCGGAGATCGATCGCTGCCTCGCCGGCGGGCGGCTCGCCCTCACCGGCAACTACTTCGCCGGGCTCGCCATCGAGGACTGCGTCGCCCGCTCCGTGGCGGAGTGGGGTCGCGTCGAGCGGGAGGGGTGAGCCGGTCCGCGCGCGGCGGGCCGCGGCTCGGCCCCGCCGTCGCGTGCCCTCCCGCGCGCGAGCCCTTCGCGGCGGAGGACCTCGAGCTCCTCGAGGAGCGCGCCGGCCATCCGCGTCCGCTCCGCCGCCGCCCCCTCGACGAGCGCGCGCGCCGCCTCCCCGGCGGTGGGCTCCGCGCCGTCCTCCGTGCTCGCCGCCAGGCGCTCGAGGCGGGCGATCCGGACGTCGGCGTCGTGGAGCGCGCCCAGGTGGTCGAGGAACGGCTCCAGCGCCGCCAGCAGCCGCCGCGTCTTCTTCGGCCGTCCGGGCGCGGCGAGCTCGGCGAGGTAGCGGAGCTTCTTGGCGGCGATGCGCATGCGATGGGCGGCCGGGGGCGCGAGCTCCTCGCGCGCGGCGTCCTCCATCCGCCGCTCGAGCCGCGCCCGCGCGCGGCGGACCTCCCCACGGACCCGCTTGCCGCCGAGGCTCCCGCGGCCCGCCGCGGCGCGCGCGGCGTCGGCGAGGGCGGGGGCGACGGCGCTCGACCACGCGCGGAGCGCGGC
>JAEYZK010000217.1 GCA_023428085.1 Pseudomonadota bacterium | reverse complement strand
TCGCGTGGCCGAGGCCGCCCGGCCGGCGCCCCGCGTCGAGCCGGTGCCCGCCGATCCGGCGCGGGCCGCGGAGAGCGTGCTCGCGCTCCTGGGCGAGCTCGAGGCCGAGCTCGCGCGGAGCCGGGAGCGCGAGGAGGCGCTCCGGACCGATCTCGACGGCGCCCGCGGGGAGCTGGCGCGCGCGGCGGGCGAGGCGCGCGGGGCGACCGAGCGGCTCGCGGCGGCGGAGGGGGAGCTCGCCGAGAAGCGCGGGGTGCTGTCCGAGCTGCTCGCCGAGATGGAGGCGCTGGAGCAGGAGCGGGACGAGTCGGTCCGGCGCGCCCAGGCGCTCGCCGCCATCGACGAGGAGCGGGCGAAGCTCCTCGAGGACCTCTCGCGCCGCGCCGAGGAGGAGGCGCGCCTCCGCGCGGACCGCGAGGCCGAGGTGGAGCGGCTCGGCGAGGAGCTCCGGAACTCGGCCGCGGACGGTGCGCGGCTCCGGACGGCCGTGGGCGAGCTCGCCCGCGAGCGCGACCAGCTCGCCGCCGAGCTCGACCGGACCCGGACGGAGCGGGACGAGCTCGGGACCGCCAAGCGGGCCCTCGAACAGGTGCACGCGGCGCTCGCGCAGGCGCGCGCGAAGCTGGGCTGATCCCGGGACGTCGTGCGGCGTCGCGCCGGACCCGTCCCCGGGGAACCTCCAGGGGACCGCTTGCGGCGCCTGGCGGTCGGCTGGATGATCACGGAACCTCGCCCGGAGGCCCCATGACCCGCTCGAAGAAGCTCTTCCTGGCCGCGGCCGCGCTGTTCCTCCTCGTGTGCGTCGCGGGGGCGACCGCGGCCGCGCTCTACGTGCGCGCGAGCGTCCGCGCGACGCCGGTCCTCGTCCGGAACTTGCCCGCGCCGCCGCCGGACGTGAACAGCTTCGTCGTCACGAGCCCGCAGGGCGTCCGGGTGCTCCTCGACGTGGTCTCGGTCCCCGACGACCTCCAGCAGGCGCTCGACGATCCGCGGAGCCTGTTCGTCGTCACGCACCGCCACCCCGATCACCTGGCCCACACCCTCGCGCACCGCTTCCAGGGGAAGAGCCTCATCGCCGAGGAGGGCCGGCTCGAGAGCGGCGACGTGCGCGTCGAGGTGGTGAAGTCCTCGCACCTCGACGACGAGCTCGACGGCACCAACCACATCGTGGTGGTGGACGTGGCCGGCGTCCGGATCGCGCACTTCGGCGACTGCGGGCAGGCGCGGCTCACCCCGGAGCAGCGCGCCCGCATCGGCCGCGTGGACGTGATGATCGGCCAGTTCGAGAACCTGTACGCCGAGGCCGACGTCCTGAACCGCAAGGGGTTCGAGATCCTGGCCCAGGTCTCGCCGACGCTGCTCGTCCCCACGCACATCGTCGGCGCCGAGGCCGTGAAGCTGCTCGGGGAGGGTGGGCGCGCCGTCGAGCAGACGGAGCGATCCACCCTCGCGCTCACGCCCGCCGTCCTCGCCCGCGGGAAGCGCGCCGTCTTCATGGGCGGGAACCTCCCGCTCGCGAAGCAGGCGGGGGTGCCCGCGAGCCAGGATCTCTAGCCGCCCCTCACGCGCCCGGGGGCGCGGCCGGCGGCGTGTACCTGGGGTGGAGGTGGACCGGCGACTGCCGCGCCCTCCGCACGCGCATGTTCAGCAGCTCGACCCCGAGCGAGAACGCCATGGCGAAGTAGATGTAGCCCTTCTCGATGTGCTTTCCGAACCCCTCGGCGACGAGCATCACGCCGATGAGGATGAGGAAGGAGAGGGCGAGCATCTTCATCGTCGGGTGCCGCTCGACGAAGGCGCCGATCCGCTCCGCGAACACGAGCATCACCGCGACGGCGATGATCATGGCGGCGACCATGATCGAGAGGTGGCGGACCATCCCGACCGCGGTGATCACCGAGTCGAGCGAGAAGACGATGTCGAGGATGCCGATCTGGACGATCACCGCCCAGAACGCGCCCGCCGCGCGCGGGGCGTGCTCGGACGCCTCCACCTCGAGCTTGTCGTGGATCTCGTGCGTCGCCTTGGCGATGAGGAAGAGGCCGCCCACGAGCAGGATGAGGTCGCGCCCGGAGAAGCCGTGGCCCGCGACGGAGAAGAGCTCACGGGTGAGCCGCAGCACCCACGAGATCGCGAAGAGGAGCGCGAGCCGGGTGAGGAGCGCGAAGCCGAGCCCGAGCTTCCGCGCCAGGGGCTGCTGCGCGGGCGGCAGGCGCCCGGCGAGGATCGTGAGGAAGACCACGTTGTCGATCCCGAGCACGATCTCCATGGCGGAGAGCGTGCCCAGCGCGATCCAGGTGTCCGGCTGCGAGAGGAGCTCGAGCATGGCGCGTTTCTTTGCCCGACTCGGCGGCGTCTGTCGAGCGGACGGCGCCGCCCGGGTGCTCCCCATCCGGGGCCGGCGCGGATCATGTCCGCTCGTGCTCGAGCCCCGTCGAAGCACGTGCGGTGAAGGGGTCAGCTCACCCGGGCACGGCCGTCACTTCGCCGCCGCCCGCCCGAGCCGCGCCACCTTCCCCTCGCGCAGCTGCTCCAGCGCGTCGAAGGCGGCGTACTTGTACGCGTCGCCGAGCGTCGGGTAGTTGAACACCGCCTCGACGAAGTAGTGCAGGTCGCCCTGGTGGCTCATCACCGCCTGGCCGAGGTGCACGAGCTCGGATGCGTGCGGGCCGATGCAGTGCACGCCGAGGATGCGCCCCTCCTTGGCGTCGGCGAGGAGCTTCAGGAACCCGACCGCCTCGCCGATGAGGTTGGCGCGGGCGTTGTTCTCGAGCGACGCCTTGCCCACGACGTAGTCGCGCCCCTTCGCGCGCAAGGACTCCTCGGTCTCGCCGATGGAGGAGACCTCGGGGATGGTGTAGATGCCCATGGGCAGGAGGTTCGACAGGCGCCGGCCCTCGCCGAACGCGTGCTGCATCGCGACCCGGCCCTGCTCCATGGAGGTCGAGGCGAGCCCCGGGAAGCCGACCAGGTCGCCGGCGGCGTAGATGTGGGGCACCGCGGTCTGGAAGTGCTCGTTCACCTCCAGCAAACCCTTGTCCGTCGCCGTGAGGCCGGCCGCCGCGAGGTCCAGGCTCTCGACCGTGCCCACCCGCCCGGCGGCGACGAGCACCTTCTCCGCCACGAGCCGCGCGCCGTCGGAGAGGGTGACGAGCACGTCGCGCTCGCCCGGCTCGAGCCTCACCGCCCGGGTCCGCTGCCACATCTCGATCCCCGCCATGGCGAACAGGTCCTGCATGGCGAGCGAGAGCTCGGCGTCGAGCCAGGGGAGGAGCCGCTCCTTCGAGTCGATGATCGAGACGGTGACGCCGAGGCCCGCGAAGATCGACGCGTACTCGCACCCGGCCACGCCGCCGCCGAGGATCGCCAGCGAGCGGGGGATGCGATCGAGGAGGAGGATGGAGTCGGAGTCGTAGATGCGGACGTGGTCGAACGTGTACTGCGGCGGGTGGAACGGGCGGGTGCCGGTGGCGAGGAGCACCACCTCCGCCCGCAGGTCCTGGGAGCCGCCCTCCGGCCCCTCGACGCGGACGGTGTGCGGGTCCACGAAGCTCGCGACCCCGCGGAACTGCTCGACCCCGGCGCGATTGAGCGCGTTGCGGATGCGGGAGTGCTCGCGCCCGGTCACGAGCCCGCGGCGGCCCATCAGCTCGGGGACGGTGACCTGGCCGGAGAGGCGCAGCTCGATGCCGTGGGCGCCGCGGCTCCGGGCCTGCTGGATCCCCAGCGCGGTTTCGCGCAGGGCCTTGGAGGGGATGGTGCCGGTGTTTGCCGCCGCGCCGCCGGGGACGGCCTCCTTCTCGACGAGCGCGACCTTCTTGCCCATCCACCCGGCCTGGACGGCCCCGTTCTCGCCCGCCGGCCCGGACCCGATCACGACCACGTCGTAGCTCAGCATCGGCGTACCCCCGCGACGCAGGGGCATAATGCGGTCCGGGGCGGATTTCGATATAAGTTCCGACCCCTATGCGGTTCTCCAAGTACCACGGCCTCGGCAACGACTACCTCGTGATGGACCCGAAGGAGCTCGGCCGCGAGCTCACGCCGCGCGAGGTCCGGCTCATCTGTCACCGGAACTACGGCGCCGGCTCGGACGGCATCCTGTGGGGCCCCATGCCCGCGGAGGGCGCCGACTTCCGGCTGCGCATCTACAACCCCGACGCGAGCGAGGCGGAGAAGAGCGGGAACGGGCTGCGCATCTTCTCGCGCTACCTCCACGACCGCGGCCTCGTGCGGAGCGATCCGTTCACGATCCAGACCGCCGGCGGCCTCGTCCGCTCGCGGGTCCACCCCGGCGGGAAGATGGTCGAGGTGGAGATGGGCAAGGTGTCGTTCGACGGCGCGAAGATCCCGGTCGCCGGGGGCGCGCGCGAGGTGCTGAACGAGTCGATGATCGTGGGCGGGCGGACGTTCACCTTCTCCGCCGCCAGCATCGGGAACCCGCACTGCGTGCTGCCGCTGCCGGAGATCTCCGAGGCGCTGGCCCGCGAGTTCGGCCCGCTCATCGAGCGCGAGCCGCGGTTCCCGAACCGGACGAATGTGCAGTTTCTTCGGGTCATCGACCGCGGGAACATCCAGATCGAGATCTGGGAGCGCGGCGCCGGGTACACCCTCGCGTCCGGCAGCTCCAGCAGCGCGGCGGCGGCGGTCGCGCACCGGCTCGGGCTCTGCGATCGCGAGATCACCGTGCACATGCCGGGCGGCACGCTCGCGATCAAGATCGGCGAGGGGTTCCAGATCGACATGACCGGCCCCGTCGCCCGGGTGGGCGAGGGCACCGTCGATCCCGAGGCGTTCGAGGCGTTCCCGGAGCGGTAGGGGAGAAGGCACGAGATGGCACGGATCAACCAGCACTACGACAAGCTCGCGGCAGGCTACCTGTTCCCGGAGATCGCGCGGCGCGCGAAGGCGTTCGCCGAGGCGAACCCCGGCGTGCAGCTCCTCCGGCTCGGCATCGGCGACACCACGCTGCCGCTCGGCCCCGCGGTGGTCGAGGGGCTCGTCGCCGGCGCGCGGAAGCTCGGCGACCCGGCCACGTACACCGGCTACGGCGACTACGAGGGCGAGCGGTGGATGCGCGAGGCGATCGCCGCCGAGTACAGGGAGCACGGCGTCGCGCTCGACCTCTCCGAGATCTTCGTCTCCGACGGCGCCAAGTCCGACTCCTCCAACCTCCAGTCGATCTTCTCCGCCGACGCGGTGATCGCGATCCAGGACCCCGCGTACCCGGTCTACGTCGACTCCAACGTGATGGCGGGGCGGACCGGCACCTGGGATCCCGACCGGCAGCAGTACCGGGGCATCGTCTACATGCCCTGCAACGAGGAGAACGGGTTCGTCCCGGAGGTCCCGAAGGAGAAGGTGGACCTCGTCTACCTCTGCAGCCCGAACAACCCGACCGGCGCCGTCGCCACGCACGCGCAGCTCGCGGCCTTCGTCGCGTACGCGCAGGAGCACGAGGCCGTCCTCCTCTTCGACGCCGCCTACGCCACCTTCATCCGCGAGCCCGGGCTCCCGCACTCGATCTACGAGGTCCCCGGCGCGAAGAGCTGCGCGATCGAGCTCAACAGCTTCTCCAAGTCGGCCGGCTTCACCGGCGTGCGGCTCGGCTGGGCCGTGGTGCCGAAGGAGCTCGTCGCCGAGGACTGCCCGCCCGGGAAGCTCAACGCGATGTGGTACCGGCGGCAGAGCACGTTCTTCAACGGCCCGTCCAACGTGGTCCAGGCCGGCGGCGTCGCCGCGCTCTCGCCGCAGGGCCGGGCGGAGTGCAAGGCGGTCGTGGACGAGTACCTCGGCAACGCCCGCATCATCCGCGAGGGGCTCGCGAAGGCGGGGCTCACCTGCCACGGCGGGACCAACGCGCCGTACGTCTGGGCGAGGACGCCCGGCGGCATGCCCTCGTGGGACTTCTTCGATCTCCTCCTCCGCGAGGCGAACGTGGTGACCACGCCGGGCTCCGGCTTCGGCCCGAGCGGCGAGGGGTACATCCGGCTCTCCGCCTTCGGGAAGCGGAAGGACACCGAGCAGGCGGTCGCGCGGATCCAGGCGGCCCTCGCAAGGAGGTGAACACGATGACCCCCCTCGCACCGTTCGGGCGCGTGACGCCCGGCCACGTCGTGGAGTCCGCGGCCCTCGCCGGCACGCCCCACTACCTGTACGACGAGGCGCTCGTCGTCGAGCGCTGCCGCGAGGTGCTGGCGATGCCCAGCGCCTTCGGGCTCTCGGCCGGCTACGCGATGAAGGCCAACTCGACCCGGGCGATCCTCGAGATCGTCGCCGGGGAGGGGATGGGCATCGACGCGAGCTCGCTCAACGAGGCGCGCCGGGCGCGCAAGGCGGGCATCCCCGCCGACCGGATCATGCTCACGACGCAGGAGGTGCCGGAGGGGCAGGACCGGCGCGACCTCGAGGCGCTGCTGCTCGAGGGGATGAAGTACAACGCCTGCTCGCTGCGCCAGCTCGAGCGCGTCGCCCCGTTCGCGAAGGCGAAGAAGCTCGCGATCTCGGTCCGGGTGAACCCCGGCGTCGGCGCCGGCGAGAGCGTCACGCGGAACACCGGCGACAAGTACTCCTCCTTCGGCGTGCACCAGAACGATCTCCCGCGGCTCACCGCTGCGGCGCGCGAGGCGGGCGTCACCATCGGCGCCGTGCACGTGCACATCGGCTCGGGCGGCGATCCCGCGGCGTGGGCCGAGAACGTGGACCGGATGCTCGGCATCGTGGAGCGCTGGTTCCCGGACGCGACCGCGCTCAACCTGGGCGGCGGCTTCAAGGAGGCCCGCATGCCGGACGAGAAGCCGGCCGACGTGGCCGCGCTCGGGGCGCACGCGAAGACCCGCTTCGAGGCGTTCGCGGAGCGGACCGGGCGGCGGCTCCGCACCATCGTCGAGCCGGGCACGTACATCGTGGCGAACTCCGGCTACCTCGTCACCCGCGTCATCGATCGCAAGTCCTCGGGGCCGGACGGGTTCGACTTCGTCATCGCGGACGGCGGCATGGAGGCCAACACGCGGCCCTTGCTCTACGGCTCGCGCCACCCGTTCTACGTCGTCGCGCGCGACGGCGCCCTCCGCTCGGCGGAGTGGGACCTCACCGGCGAGGGCCTCGCGCCGCGCGTGGTGGCGGGCCGCTGCTGCGAGAGCGGCGACTCGCAGAGCCTGGACGAGCACGGCCACGTGGTGCCGCGGCGGATGGGCGATCCCGCGGTGGGCGACCTGCTGGTGGTCGGCGGCGCGGGCGCCTATTGCGCGGCGATGTCGCCGTTCAACTACAACTCGCACGTCCAGGCGCCGGAGGTCCTCCTCGGCGCCGACGGCGCGCTCCGCGTGATCCGCAAGGCGCAGACGCTCGAGCAGATCACGGCCAACGAGCTGGGCCGCCGCGGGTAAACGCCCGTTTCCCGGCGGCGGACCCCGCGCGGGCGCGCGGCGCCCGCTTGCGCCCGCGCGCGCCGCCGTTATTCACATCGACGTACTTCGATACGTCGATGCCTCCGAACCCGAAAGACCTGGCCCGCGTGGCCCGCGCCCTCGGCGATCCGACCCGGATCCGGCTCGTGCGGCTCATCGCCAGGCGCGAGATCTCCTGCCAGGAGCTGACCCGGCGCATCGGGCTCGCCCAGGCGACCGTCTCCCACCACCTCAAGATCCTCGCGCAGGCCGGCCTCGTGGTCGCGCGCAAGGAGGGGTCGTTCCACTGGTACCGGCCGGTGCCGGAGGCGTTCGCCGCCCACGGCGCGGCCATCGCGCGCCTCGCGCCCCTCCCGGTCCAGAAACCACCGCGCCTCCGGAGCATCGACGGTGGGCGGCGGTGACGCCGAGCTACTTCCCGCGCAAGCAGCACGAAAGGAGCAACACCATGAAGCGCCTCGCACTCGCCCTGAGCCTCACCCTCGCCCCCCTGGCCGCCCTGGCCGAGCCCATCACCTGGGCGATCGACACCTCGCACACGCAGTCGATGTTCACCGTCCGGCACCTCGTGGTCTCGAACGTGCGCGGGCAGTTCGACAAGACCACCGGGACGGTCACGCTGGACGACAAGGACCTCACGAGGTCCTCCGTCGAGGCCACCATCGACGCGAAGACGATCAACACCCGCGACCCGAAGCGCGACGAGCACCTCCGCGCCGCGGACTTCTTCGACGTGGCAAACCACCCGAACATCACCTTCAAGTCCACCAAGGTCGAGAAGGCCGGCGAGGACAAGCTCAAGGTGACCGGCAACCTCACGATGCGCGGGGTCACGAAGCCGGTCGTGCTCGACGTCGAGCTCCCGGCCGCCGTCGTGAAGGACCCCTGGGGCAACACGCGGAAGGGCTTCCTCGCGACCACCAGGCTGAACCGCCAGGACTACGGGCTCAAGTGGAGCAAGACCATCGAGGCGGGCCCGGTCGTCGGCGACGAGATCAAGATCGAGATCGAGGGCGAGCTGATCCAGCAGGCGCCGAAGACCTCGAGCTCCAAGTAGCGCGCGCGTCCGCAGCCTCCGAGCCCGGGTCCGGCCACGCCGGGTCCGGGCTCGCGCGTCTCCGCGGGCCGCCCGGCAGGAGCGCCGCACCGGCGCCCGCCCGATGGACGCGCGCCGCCGTATGATGGCCCCATGGACGAGACCCTCGGCCGGTTTCCGCTCACGCTCACGATCCCCGTCCTCTGGGGCGACATGGACGCGAACCTCCACGTCAACAACGTCGTCTACGCGCGGTGGATCGAGTCGGCGCGCGTCGCGTACTTCGAGCGGATCGG
>JAEYZK010000140.1 GCA_023428085.1 Pseudomonadota bacterium | reverse complement strand
GGGCCGGTCCGTGCGGACCGGCCCCTCTCGCTTTTCGTGCGCCCGCCCCCGTCGCCAGGACATCTTTTCTTTTGGAGACGCCGAGGGTAAGCCATGGGGCCATGTCCGACCTCGTGAAGGTGACGCTCCCCGACGGCAGCCAGAAGGAGGCCGCGCGCGGCACCAGCGTCCTCGACTTCGTGAAGAGCGCCATCGGCGCCGGGCTCGCCAAGGCGGCGTACGTCGCCAAGCTCGACGGCCAGCCGGTGGACCTCTCCCGCCCGCTCGACCGCGACGCGAAGCTCGAGGTCGTCACCACGAAGAACCCGGAGGCCCTCGAGGTGGCCCGCCACGACGCCGCCCACGTGATGGCGAGCGTCGTGCAGCGGCTCTACCCCGGCACCCAGGTCACCATCGGCCCGGCGATCGACGACGGCTTCTACTACGACTTCGCCCGCGACACGCCGTTCACCCCCGAGGACCTCGAGAGGATCGAGGCCGGCATCCGCGACGAGATCAAGGCCGACCACCCGTTCGTCCGCGAGGAGATCTCGATGGACGAGGCGCTCGCGCTCTTCGAGCGGCAGGGGGAGAAGTACAAGGTCGAGATCGTGAAGGACATCGCCGCGAAGGGGGCGAAGACCCTCACGCTCTACAAGCACGGCGACTGGGTGGACTTCTGCCTCGGGCCGCACGGGCCGTCCACGGGCAAGATCGGCGTCGTGAAGCTCCTCAACGTCGCCGGCGCGTACTGGCGCGGCGACGCCCGGAACGCGATGCTGCAGCGGATCTACGGCACCGCGTTCTTCGACAAGAAGGACCTCGAGGCGCACCTCCAGAAGCTCGAGGAGGTGAAGAAGCGCGACCACCGCAAGCTCGGCCCCGCGCTCGGCCTCTTCGCCTTCCACGAGGTCTCGCCCGGCTCCGCCTTCTGGCTGCCGAAGGGCACCGTCGTCTACCAGGTGCTGACCGAGGCCATGCGACGCCTCGTCAAGAAGGCGGGGTACCAGGAGGTGAAGACGCCGCTCCTCTTCAACAAGAAGCTCTGGGAGACGAGCGGCCACTGGGGCGTGTACCGCGAGAACATGTTCCTCGTGTTCGACAAGGAGGCGGACCCGGCGCTCCCGGTCGACGAGCGGCTCAACATGAGCCTCAAGCCGATGAACTGTCCGTCGCACTACCTCATCTACAAGATGGGGAAGCGCTCCTACCGCGAGCTGCCCATCCGCTACTACTCCTCGGACGTGCTCCACCGCAACGAGCTCTCCGGCTCGCTCGGCGGGCTGACGCGCGTCCGGCAGTTCGCGCAGGACGACGCGCACGTCTTCGTCATGGAGTCGCAGATCGCCGACGAGTGCCAGCGGTTCGTGGACCTCGTGAGGACCGTGTACGGAGCGTTCGGGCTCGAGTTCAAGCTCGGATTCTCCACGCGCCCGCCCAACCCCGCCGACCGTGTCGGCGACGACGCGCTCTGGGACAAGGCCGAGGACGTGCTGCGGCAGGCGCTCGAGCGGATCGGGTTGCCGTGGAAGCTCAACCCCGGGGACGGCGCCTTCTACGGCCCGAAGATCGACTTCGCCGTGACCGACTCGCTCGGCCGCCAGTGGCAGACCTGCACGCTCCAGCTCGACTACGCCGCGCCCGAGCGGTTCGACCTCACGTACGTGGGCGACGACAACAAGGAGCACCGGCCGGTCGTGATCCACCGGGCCATCTACGGCTCCTTCGAGCGATTCCTCGCCATCCTCACCGAGCACTACGCCGGCGCGTTCCCGGCGTGGATGGCGCCGGTGCAGGCGCGGCTCGTCACCGTCTCCGACCGGTTCGACGGCTGGGCGCGCGAGGCGGCGGCCCTCCTCGAGGCGCAGGGCTGGCGCGTCGAGGTGGACCCGTCCTCGGACAAGCTCGGCGCCAAGATCCGCAACGCGGAGCTGGAGAAGATCCCGTACACGGTGGTCGTGGGCGAGAAGGAGGCGGCGGCCCGGGCCGTCGCGCCCCGCCGGCGCGGCGGCGAGGACCTCAAGACGATGCCGATCGAGCAGTTCGCCGAGCTGCTGAAGAAGGAAGCGACGCCGCCGTACTAGCGGCCGGGCGGCCAGGGGGGAGGGCCCGGGCCGCGGCCGTATGCTCCGCCCGTGTCTCGTGCGCGGCGCCTCGCTCCACGCTAGCCATCCTGGAACCTCCAGGAAGGGCGCGCGCCTACACGCGTTGCCCATACGGGCGGGCGTCTGCTATCCTCCGCGATTCCCATCGATGGGTCGGGAGGGCGCGGGGGCGTAAGCTCCCGGAAGGAGTCGCAAAAAGGTGGCCGAGGCCTTGGACAGGGTCACGATCTTCGACACCACGCTGCGCGACGGCGAGCAATCGCCCGGGGCGTCGATGAACCTCGAGCAGAAGCTCCGGGTGGCGAAGGCGCTCCGCGATCTGGGCGTCGACGTCATCGAGGCGGGCTTCGCGGCCGCGTCCCCGGGCGATCTCGAGGCCATCCAGGCGATCTGGCAGAGCGTGGAGGGGCCGGTCATCTGCAGCCTCTCGCGCTGTCACAAGACCGACATCGAGGCCTCGCGCAAGGCGCTCGCCGGCGCCCCGCGGGCGCGCTGCCAAGTGTTCCTCGCGACGAGCCCGATCCACCGGGACTTCAAGCTCAAGATGGCGAAGGGCGAGATCGTCCGCCGCGCCGTCGAGGGCGTGGCGATGGCCCGGGAGACGTTCGAGGACGTCGAGTTCTCGCCCGAGGACGCGGCGCGCACCGAGCTCGAGTTCCTGTCCGAGGTGGTCGAGCGCGCCATCGAGGCCGGCGCGACGACGGTGAACATCCCCGACACGGTCGGCTACGCGCTCCCCTCGACCTACGCCGAGACCATCCGGTACCTCAAGAAGCACGTGCGGGGCATCGAGAAGGTCGTCGTGTCGGTCCACTGCCACAACGACCTCGGGCTCGCCGTCGCGAACAGCATCGCCGGGGTCCTCGAGGGCGCGCGCCAGGTCGAGTGCACCATCAACGGCATCGGCGAGCGGGCCGGCAACGCCTCGCTCGAGGAGATCGTGATGGCGTTCAAGACGCGGCGGGACGTCCTCCGCGTCACGACCGGCGTCCACACCGAGAAGCTCTACCCCACGAGCCGCGTCGTCTCGCAGGTGACCGGCCTGCACGTGCAGCGGAACAAGGCGATCGTCGGCCAGAACGCGTTCGCCCACGAGTCGGGCATCCACCAGCACGGGATGCTCACGAACCGCGAGACCTACGAGGTGATGCGGCCGGAGGAGGTCGGCTTCACCCACAGCGCGCTCGTGCTCGGCAAGCACTCCGGCCGCCACGGCTTCAAGGAGCGGCTCGTCTCCCTCGGGTACCCGCTCGACGACGCGGCCGTCGACAAGCTCTTCGCCGAGTTCAAGCTGCTCGCCGACAAGAAGAAGGACATCTACGACGCCGACCTCGAGGCGCTCGTGGTGCACGGCCAGCTGCTCCAGACCGGCGGGCGCGCCTGGGAGCTCGAGGCGCTCTCGACGACCTCGGGCACCGGCACCCTGCCGTGCGCGTCCGTCGCCCTGCGGAACCAGGCCGGCGAGCGGTTCCAGGCGGCCGAGGCGGGGGACGGCCCGGTCGACGCGGTGTACCGCGCGATCGAGAAGGTGACCGGCGTCTCCGTGAAGCTGCGCAACTACGAGATCGCCAGCGTCTCGACCGGCGAGGACGCGCTGGGCGAGGTGACGATCGAGGTGGAGCACGCGACCGGCGTGTACCGGGGCCGGGCGCTCTCCACCGACATCATCGAAGGCAGCGCGCGGGCCTTCCTCGATGTCGTGAACCGCATCGCGCTCAAGCTGTCGCCGCGGATGAGCGAGGCCCGCGCCGAGATGGGGACCCCCTAGGATGGCCCGAGATTCGAAGGACGGGAAGGCGAAGACGCTGTTCGAGAAGGTGTGGGACGCGCACCTCGTGCGCCCGGAGACGCCGGAGACGCCGGCGATCCTCTACGTCGACCTCCACCTCGTGCACGAGGTGACGAGCCCGCAGGCGTTCTCCACCCTGCGCGAGCGCGGGCTGCGCGTGCGCCGTCCGGAGCGGACGCTCGCGACGATGGACCACTCCACGCCGACGCTGCCCCGCCTGCCCAGCGGCAAGTTCCCGTTCGTGGACGCGCAGGCCGAGGCCCAGGTCCGGCAGCTCGAGAAGAACGCCGCCGACTTCGGCGTCGAGCTGCACGGGCTCGGCGACGACGCCCAGGGCGTCGTCCACGTCTTCGGTCCGGAGATGGGCGCCACCCAGCCCGGCATGACCGTGGTCTGCGGCGACAGCCACACCGCCACGCACGGCGCGTTCGGCGCGCTCGCCTTCGGCATCGGCACCTCCGAGGTGAGCCACGTGCTCGCCACGCAGTGCCTGCTCCAGCGCAAGGCGAAGAGCCTCGCGGTCCGCGTCGAGGGCGCGCTCGCGAAGGGCGTGTCCGGCAAGGACCTCATCCTCGCGATCATCGCCAGGCTCGGCGTGGGCGGCGGCACCGGCCACGTGATCGAGTACACCGGCCCGGCCATCCGGGCGCTCACGATGGAAGGCCGGATGACGGTCTGCAACATGTCCATCGAGGCGGGCGCGCGGGCGGGCCTCATCGCCCCCGACGACACGACCTTCCAGTGGCTCGCCGGCCGGCCGCGCGCGCCGAAGGGCAAGGACCTCGACGCCGCGATCGCCCGCTGGCGCGCGCTCGCCACCGACGCGGGCGCTGCCTACGACCGCGAGGTGGTGATCGACGCCGCCGCGGTCGCGCCCTGGATCACCTTCGGGACGAACCCGGGGCAGGGGATCCCGGTCAACGGGGTGGTCCCCGATCCGTCCCGCGAGGCGGACGCGTCGAGCCGCTCCACGCTCGAGTCCGCGCTGCGCTACATGGGCCTCACGCCCGGCCAGAAGCTGCTCGGCCAGAAGATCGACGCGGTCTTCATCGGCTCCTGCACCAACGGCCGGATCGAGGACATGCGCGAGGCGGCCCGGGTGATGAAGGGCAACCGCGTGAAGGTCCGGACGCTGGTCGTCCCGGGCTCGCACAAGGTGAAGAAGGCGGCGGAGTCGGAGGGCCTCGACCGGATCTTCCGCGACGCCGGGGCGGAGTGGCGCGAGCCGGGGTGCTCGATGTGCATCGCCATGAACGGCGACAACATCACCGCCGGCCAGTACTGCGTCTCCACCTCCAACCGCAACTTCGAGGGCCGCCAGGGCGCCGGCGGGCGCACGCTGCTCGCGAGCCCGCTCACCGCCGCCGCCGCCGCGGTCTCGGGCGCGGTGGCCGATCCCCGCCAGATGGAGGTGGGGTGACCATGGAACCGATCCGCGTGATCCAGTCGAAGACGGTCGTGCTCCCGCGCGAGAACGTGGACACCGACCAGATCATCCCCGCCCGCTTCCTGAAGGTGACCGACAAGAAGGGCCTCGGGAAGGCGCTCTTCAGCGACTGGCGGTACGACGCGTCGGGCGCGCCGCGTCCGGACTTCGTGCTCAACCAGCCGGTCGCGGCAGGTTGTCGCATCCTCGTCGCCGGCGACAACTTCGGGTGCGGCTCCTCACGCGAGCATGCGCCGTGGGCGCTCGCCGACTACGGGATCCAGGCCGTGGTCTCGACCCGCATCGCCGACATCTTCCGGTCCAACTGCCTGAAGAACGGGCTCGTGCCCGTCGTGCTCGATCGGGAGAGCCACGCGCGCCTGCTCGGCGCGCCCGGCGCCGAGGTCACGATCGACCTCGAGGCCTGCACGATCACGCTGCCGGGCGGGGGCGCGGCCTCGTTCCCGATCGACGCGTTCTCGCGCTACTGCCTCATGAACGGCGTGGACGAGCTGGGCTTCCTGCTCTCGCAGGACGCGGAGATCTCCGCGTTCGAGGGGGCGAGATGACGTTCCGCCTCCGGTCGATCTTGCTGGGGGGCCAGTGAAGCTCGGCCCCCCAGTCCCCCGGCTCGCTCCGGCCCAGCCTCCTCCGGCTGGGCCTGCGCTCGCTTGCGTATGACAGCGGGTCTCCTCGCCTGTGCGGGCTCCATCGCCGCACGCGCGTGGATGGGCCCGCTTCCTGAGCGAGCGAACCCAGAGCTACGAGACGGAAGTTCGAACGACTGACGAGGTACGACATGGCAAAGCAGAAAGTGACGGGGGCGGTGGCGGTCCTGCGCGCCCTGCAGGCCGAGGGCGTCGAGGTCATCTTCGGCATCCCGGGCGGCGCGATCCTGCCGCTCTACGACGCGCTCCACGGCGCGAAGTCTCCGCGGCACATCCTGGTCCGGCACGAGCAGGTGGGCGGCCACGCGGCCGAGGGCTACGCCCTCGCCACGGGCAAGGTCGGCGTGTGCATGGGGACCTCGGGCCCCGGCGCGACGAACCTCGTGACGCCGATCGCCGACGCGTACATGGACTCGGTGCCGCTCGTCGCCATCACCGCCAACGTCTCGAAGGCGCTCATCGGCACCGACGCCTTCCAGGAGGCGGACATCGCCGGCATCACGGTCCCGATCACGAAGCACAACTGGCTCGTGACCGAGGTCGAGGAGCTCCCCGAGGTCCTGAAGCAGGCGTTCTACATCGCCCGGACCGGGCGCCCGGGCCCGGTGCTCGTGGACATCCCGAAGGACGTCCTCAACGCGACCTTCGAGTTCGAGTACCCGGAGACGGTGGACATCCCGGGCTACCACCCGCCCGTGCGCGAGGAGCCGCGCCTCAAGGACGCGGCGCAGCTCATCCGGTCCTCGACGCGCCCGGTGGTCTACCTGGGCGGCGGCGTCCGCACCGCGGCCGCGCACGCCGAGGTGTTCGCCTTCGCCGAGTTCCTCGACGCGCCGGTGGTCACCACCGTGCACGGGAAGGGGGCCTTCCCGGAGACGCACCCCCTCTGCCTCGGCATGTTCGGCATGCACGGCAGCCGGTACGCGAACTACGCGGTCCAGGGCGCGGACCTCCTCATCGCGCTCGGCGCCCGGTTCGACGACCGGGTGACGGGGAAGCTCTCGACGTTCGCCCCCGAGGCGAAGATCGTCCACCTCGACATCGACCCGGCCGAGATCTCGAAGCTCGTCACCGCGACGGTGCCGCTCGTCGGCGACCTGAAGGCCCTCCTGCCCAAGCTGCACGAGGAGGTCCGCAAGGCGTTCGACGCGCACGCCCGGCCCGACATCTCCGCCTGGAAGAAGAAGGTCGCGGACTGGCGCGAGAAGCACCCGATGCGCTACCAGCAGAAGGAGGACGGGCCGCTCCTCCCCCAGTACGTCATCGAGCAGATCTGGAAGAAGACCGGCGGGAAGGCGCTCGTCACCACGGGCGTCGGCGAGCACCAGATGTTCGCCGCCCAGTGGTGGAAGACGAGCGAGCCCCGGCAGTTCATCACCTCGGGCGGCCTCGGGACGATGGGCTTCTGCCTGCCCGCGGCCATCGGGATGCAGCTCGGCCGGCCTGACGCGCTCGTCATCGGGATCGACGGCGACGGGTCGTTCCAGATGACGCTGCAGGACCTCGCCACCGCGTCCGAGCACAAGCTGCCGATCAAGATCTTCGTCCTCAACAACCTGTTCCTGGGGATGGTCCGGCAGTGGCAGGAGCTCTTCTACTCGGAGCGGTACGCCGAGACGCCGCTCGCCGACCTGCCGGACCTCGTGAAGCTCGCCGACGCCTACGGCTGCCTCGGGCTCCGCGCCCGGACGGTCGCGGAGCTCGACAAGGTGATCGACCAGGCGCTCGCGTACAAGGACGGCCCGGCCATCGTGGACGTGCGCATCCGCCCCGAGGCCAAGGTGTACCCGATGGTCCCGGCCGGCGCCCCCCTCAACGACATGATCGACGGTGAGTGACATGGAACAGACCGAGACCCGCCCCAACGGCCAGACGCACACGGTCAGCCTGCTCGTCGAGAACAAGCCCGGCGTGCTGTACCGGATCACCGGCCTCTTCTCCCGCCGGCACTACAACATCGCGAGCCTCACGGTCGGCCCGACCGAGGTGGAGAACTACTCCCGCATCACCATCGTGGTGCGCCTCGGCTCGAAGTCGGTCGAGCAGGTCGTCCGTCAGGTCCAGAAGCTCGTGCCCGTCGTCGAGGTCCGCGAGCTCAAGCCGGAGGACCTCATCGAGCGCGAGCTCATGCTCGTGAAGATCAAGACCCCGGAGACGAACTACGCCGAGCTGCGCTCGCTCGCGGAGACGTACGGGGCGACGATCGTGGACGTCTCGCCCGACGCGCTCGTCGTCGAGGCGAGCGGCCCGGCCGGGAAGCTCGACGCCCTCGAGGAGCGGCTCCGCCGGTTCGGCATCCAGGAGCTCTGCCGCTCGGGCCGCATCGCGCTCGAGCGGGGGTTCAAGACCCTCGCGCCCCTCGCCCTGAAGGCCGAGGCGCCCCTGCCGCAGATCTCCTCCCCGTGACCGGAAAGGACTAGCGCGGTGCCGGTCACGATCTACTACGACCAGGACGCGAGCCTCGATCTCCTCCAGCGGCGCAAGGTGGCGGTGATCGGGTACGGCTCGCAGGGCCACGCCCACGCGCTCAACCTGCGCGACTCGGGCGTGGACGTACGGGTGGGGCTCGCCGCGGGCTCGAAGTCCCGCGCCAAGGCCGAGGGCGCCGGCCTGCGCGTGCTCTCGGTGGCGGAGGCCTCGAGGGAGGCCGACGTCATCATGAACCTCGCCCCGGATCAGACGCAGAAGCAGATCTACGATGAGTCCATCGTCCCGCACCTCGCGCGGGGCAAGGCGCTCTTCTTCGGCCACGGCTTCAACATCCACTTCGACCAGATCCGCCCGCCCCCCGAGGTGGACGTGATCCTCGTCGCGCCCAAGGGGCCGGGCCACATGCTCCGCCGGCAGTACCAGGACGGCCGCGGGCTCCCGTGCCTCCTCGCCGTCCACCAGGACGCGACGGGGCAGGCCAAGGCGCTCGGCCTGGCCTACGCCCGCGGCATCGGCGGGACCCGGGCCGGCGTCCTCGAGACGACGTTCAAGGAGGAGACCGAGACCGACCTCTTCGGCGAGCAGGCCGTGCTGTGCGGCGGCGCCGCGGCGCTGGTGAAGGCCGGGTTCGAGGTCCTCGTCGAGGCGGGCTACCAGCCGGAGAGCGCCTACTTCGAGTGCCTCCACGAGCTGAAGCTCATCGCCGACCTCATGTACGAGGGAGGCCTCGCCTGGATGCGCCACTCCATCTCGGACACCGCGGAGTACGGCGACTACACGCGCGGGCCGCGGGTGGTGAACGCGCAGACCAAGGACGAGATGCGGAAGATCCTGAAGGAGATCCAGTCCGGCCAGTTCGCGAGGGAGTTCATCCACGAGAACCAGGTCGGCCGGCCGGTGTTCGAGCGGATTCGCGAGGCCGAGAAGGCGCACCCGATCGAGGAGGTGGGCGAGCGCCTGCGCGAGATGATGAGCTGGATCCGCGAGTCGAAGAAGGACTCCTCGGAGCCCGGGAGCCGCTAAGGGCGCGTGGCGGCCCGGGTTTCGACCCGGGCCCCCCGCGCCCCGCCGCGGTGCACGAGCGTTGACATCGCCGGCGAAATCCTTATTCTACGGCGTCTTTTTCCGTATTTCGGAGGCCCATGGCCATCCCGCAGAGAGATCCCCGAGGCGGTTCCGGCAACCGTGACGCTCGCACCAACCGGCGCATCAAGGCGCGCGAGGTGCGTGTCGTCGGCCCCGAGGGCGATCAGCTTGGAGTGCTTCCCATCGAGCAGGCCCTGGCGCGCGCCCAGGAGCTGGGGATGGACCTCGTCGAGGTCAGCCCCATGGCCAAGCCGCCGGTCTGCAAGATCATGGACTACGGGAAGTTCAAGTACCTCGAGAAGAAGAAGCAGAACGAGGCGAAGAAGAAGCAGGTCGTGGTCCAGCTCAAGGAGGTGAAGCTCCGCCCCCGGACCGAGGAGCACGACTACGACGTGAAGATCAAGAAGGTCCGCGAGTTCCTGGCGGAGTCCAACAAGGCGCGGATCACCGTGATGTTCCGCGGCCGCGAGATGTCGCACAAGGAGCTCGGCCAGAAGGTCCTCCAGCGCGTCATCGAGGACCTGCGCGACGTCGCCGTGATCGAGTCCGCGCCGCGGGTGGAAGGGCGGCAGATGTTCATGATCCTCGCCCCCAACCCGCGCATGCTGCAGGCGCAGCGCGACCGCGCCCGGGCGCAGGCCGCCGCCCAGCCCGGCGC
>JAEYZK010000198.1 GCA_023428085.1 Pseudomonadota bacterium | reverse complement strand
GGCCGGGCCCGCCCGGTTCGACCCGTTCGCGCCCGGCCGGCTCTTCGCCTCGGAGGCGGGCGGCGCGCCGTACCGCTCCGACGACGGCGGCGAGACGTTCGCGCCGATCCTCACCGGCCTGGATCTCGCGCAGCCCGCCGCGCCGCTCCCGCCGCTCGAGCCGAGCCGCGCCCAGCGCGACCTCGTGTTCACCGGCCGCTCGCAGCTCTTCCGATCGGAGGACGCGGGGACGAGCTGGGCCCCGTTCCGCCCGCCCGGCCGCCCGGAGGTCCTCTGCGTCGCGCCCGCGCCCACGCGGCCGGAGCGCGTGTACTTCAGCCTGACCGAGGGCCCGCGCATCTACCGGGCCGACGGCATCCACACCGACATCCTCACGCCCTCGACGATCCCCACCCTCCGGATCCAGGCGCTCTACCCGTCGCCCGCCTCCGAGAACGTGCTCTACGCCGCCGGCGTGGACACCTCCACGCAGGCCGGCCACGTCTACAAGACGTACGACTTCGGCGCGACCTGGGAGGAGATCACGCCCCCCGGGCTGCCCGCCGCGACGAGCATCGTCGCCGACGGGCTCGGCGCGCTCTACCTGGGCACGGCCGAGGGCGTGTGGCGGTCCGCCAACGACGGCTTCACCTGGGCGCCCTTCAACGCGGGCCTCCTCGCGTCCGGCATCACCCGGCTCCGCGTCGCCGGCGGGTACCTCTACGCGGGCACGGAGGGCCGCGGCGTGTTCCGGTGGCGCCTCCGCCCCCTCGTCTCCGTGGACAGCATCCCCCCCGGCGCCCGGTTCCGGATCGACGGGCGCGAGGTCGAGGCGCCGTTCCTGGCCGCGTGGGCGGAGGGCTCGCGGCACACGATCGAGCCCGTCCTCACGCAGGGCGCCGGCGTCCAGCAGCAGCTCCTCGGCTGGAGCGACGGCGGCCCCGCGGCGAGGACGGTGACCGCGACCGCGGGCAACCGCTCCTTCACGGCGGCCATCAAGCGGCGGTTCCGCCTGGACGTCCGCGCCGCGCCCTCCGCCGGCGGCCAGGTGACGACCGAGCCCGAGAGCGCCGACGGCTTCTTCGACTGGGGCACCTTCGTCTCCGTGATCGCCGCGCCCGCGCCCGATCACCGGTTCACCGGCTGGACGGGAGACCTGAGCGGGAGCCAGGAGCACCTCGGGTTCGTGGTCATGGACGCGCCGCACGGCGTCGCCGCCGGCTTCGCGCCGCTCGAGACCACGCTCCAGACCGAGCCCCCGGGGATCGCGCTCGTGGTCGACGGCGCCACGGTCGCGACGCCGGCCGTGTTCCGCTGGGCGGTCGGCTCGAGCCACGCGCTCGCCGCCCCCGCGCGCGTGCCCGGCGCCGCCGGCGACCCCTCGATCCTCGTCTTCGACGCCTGGAGCGACCTGCTCCCCCGCGCGCACTCCTTCACGATGCTCCGGGACACGTACACGACCGACCTCACCGCGCGGTTCATCCGCACCGTCGAGGCGCTGTCCGTGCCGGCGGGCGGCGCCCGCCTCCTCGCGACCGCCGGCCGGCAGGACGCGGGCCGCGAGGCCTCGCTCGAGCTCCGTGCCGACGCCGCGCCCGGCGCGGAGGCGGTCGCCGTCGTGAGCGGCACGGTGGAGGGGGTGCGCACGACGGAGCTCGCGCTCGTCCCCGTCGCCCCATCGAGCCAGGTGGACGCGTACGTCGAGGCGGGCGGCGGGCGCGGGACGCGCCTCGTCCTGCACAACCCCGGCCTCGTCCCGGCCGCGGTGCGCCTGTACCTCCGGGACCCCGGCGGCGCGCCCCTCGCCGTCCACCCCGCGTCGCTCACGGTCGCCCCGGGCGCGCTCCACGTCGAGGACCTCGACGCGCCCGACCTCGCCCCGCCGCTCGGGGGCGGGCTCCTGAGCGTCACCGCAGCCCCGCCGATCGCCGTCGCGGTCCAGACGCGCCAGGAGAACCTCCGGCCGTCCACGAAGCTCGATCCCCTCCTCGTCCCGACGTTCACCGCCGCGGACGCGGACGTCCCCGCCGACCCCCGCGTGCAGGTGCTGCTGCGCGCGCCGGGCGCGACGCACCGGCTCGCGATCGCGAACCCCGGCGCGGCCCGGGCCACCGGCACGCTCCGGCTCCTCGACGCGCAGGGGAACGCCCTCGCGCCCGTCTCCGGCGCGGTGCCCGCCCGCTACGACGTCCCCGCCGGCGGCCACGCCGTCCTGGAGCTCGTCCTCCCCACGGCGGCGCCGGGGAGCTCCGCCCTCGCCACCGCGCGCGTCGAGCTCGCGCCCGACGCCGGTCCGGCCGTGCGGGTCCAGCTCCACCACGAGGCGCCCGGGGCCGGCGGCGCCGCGCTGCCCGCGGCCGTGCCGCCCTCGCGCGGCGGGACCCGCTTCACCGTCCCCGTCGATCTCTCGCTCCGCGACGGCGGCGTCGTGCTCACGAACCCGTCCGCGGCGAGCGTCGAGGCGACGATCGCCCTCGCGCCCGCGCGTGGGACGGCGCCGGGCGACGTGCTGCGCACCATCCCGGCCCGCGGCCAGGCCGTGCTCCTCGCCGGAGAGCTCTTCCCCGGCGTCCCCGCGGCGCAGGGGTCGCTCCGCGTCGTCGCCGCCGCGCCCGTGTACGGCGTCGGCGTCCTGCGCGCCGTCAACGCGCGCGGGGAGGTCCTGCTCGCCGGCTTCCCTGCGCCGGGCGAGGAGCCGCCCGCCGCCACGGCGCTCTTCCCCTGGCTCGTGGACGGCGACTCCTGGTCCACGCACCTCTGGCTCTCGCGGTGGGAGTCGGCCGGGACGGTCGAGCTCCACGCGCGTGGCCGGGACGGATCGACCGTACACCTGCCGCTGGAGGTGCGATGAGCACGTCCCCCTCGCCGCGCCGCCTCGTCCGCGCGGGCTCCTCCGCGGGTGGCGCCGCGGGCCTGGCCCTCTGGGCGGCCGCCCTCGCCGCGTCGCTCGCGCCCGCGCCGGCCGCCGCCCAGGCGGTCGCCGAGAGCGCGATCGCCGTGGACTTCGCCCAGATCCGGCGGGTCGTCCCGGCCATGATGTTCGGGCAGAACCTCCAGCCCATCGAGCGCGGCGAGTCCCTGCTGCGCGCGGACGGCACGCCCGACCCGGATCTCCTGGCCCTCCTCGGCGAGGCGCGGATCACCACGCTGCGTTACCCCGGCGGCACCTCCGCCGACTTCTTCCACTGGTGGCAGGCCCTCGGTCCCCAGTCCAGCCGCCCGCGGCAGAGCACCGGGTACCTGGGCGAGTACTACGCCCCGGTGCTCGGGCCCGAGGAGTTCATCACGCTCTCCGTCGCCCTCCGCGCCACCCCGTTCTTCACGGCCAACAGCGGGACCGGCTCGGCCGAGGAGGCCGGCGCCGCGGCGCGGTTCTTCGCCTCGCGCGGCTTCCCGGTGACGTTCTGGGAGGTCGGGAACGAGATCTACTTCGAGGGGATCGGCGAGAACGGCCTCGTCGGCCTGCCGCCCGAGGTCTACGCGCGCAAGGTGATCCGCTACGCCGCCGCCATCCGCCAGGAGGCGCCCTACGCGAAGGTCTTCGCCGCCGGCGTCATCGGCCCCGAGGAGCAGACGAGCTTCTGGAACTCGGTCGTGCTCGGGCTCGCCGGCCGGTACGTGGACGGGGTGAGCGTCCACAACGCGTACTTCCCGCTCTACGGCACCCTGCCCGACCGGACCGTGCCGAGCGACGCGTACCTCTACACCGCGATGCTGGGCGCGACCCGGGCCGTGGAGCGCTCCACCACCGTGCTGGAAGAGCAGCTCCGCGCGCTCGGCAAGCTCATCCCGATCTTCGTCACCGAGTACGACGGCGTCTTCTACCCCGACCCCGCGATCGAGCCGGAGGCGACCACCTACGCGCGCAACTCCACGCTCGCCTGCGCGCTGTTCAACGCCAGCGTCCTGAACGTGTTCCTGCGCCACGAGCGCGTCTACGGCGCCCACCACATGGCCCTCGCCGGTCCGCGGTTCGGGAGCCTCGTCGGCGGGGACGAGGGCGCGCGCTTCCGCAACCCGCAGTTCTACGTCCACCGGGAGTACGCGCGGGAGGTAGGCAACCTGCTCGTCGCCGCCACCGTCACCCCGCGGACGGGCGTCTTCAGCTCCGGCCCCATCCGGCTCCTCTCGGGCCAGACGGACGTCCCCATGCTCGACGCCGTCGCGACGCGGAGCCCCGACGGCCGGCGGTACGCGCTCTTCGTCGTGAACCGCAGCCTCACCCACGCCGTCGAGGCGCCGGTGACGCTGGGCCTGCCCGCCGGCCTCGGCGGGACGGTCACCGTCCTCACGGGGCCGCGGTTCGACGCGCGCAACACCGCCGACGCGCCGCTGCGGGTGGCGCCCGTCACGGCCGCCTTCCCGTCCGCCTCGTCCTTCACCCACCGGTTCGCGCCGCACTCGCTGACCGTCTTCCGCTGGAGCCGCTGATGCTCGAGCCCGACCCGACGCCGACGAAGTCGGACCCTCCCGCGGAGGCCGCGCGCGCGGCCGCCCCGTGGGAGGTCGCCGCCGCCCTCTCCCGCTTCCGCGCGGCCCTCGCCCGCCGCCGCGCCGCGTTCTGGACCGTCGCGCTGCTCACGTTCGCGGCCGTCCAGGCGCTGGCCTTCCTCTGGCCGGGCACGTTCGCCGCGCAGACCGCGCTCCTCATCCAGAAGGCGCGCGCCGCGGCGCCGCTCGACGTCGATCCCACGCGGTCGGCGACGGTCCTCGCCACCTCGGTCACGGAGGAGGAGGTGAACTCGGAGATCGCCATCCTCACCTCGCGCGAGGTGCTCTCCGCCGCGGTCGCGGCCGCCGGCCTCGACCGCGCGCCGACCGCGTGGTACCTGCGCGCCCTCCACGCGCCGCTCCGGCTGTACGACCACGCGTACGCGAGCTTCCACGGGACCCCCGAGCCCACCCCCGCCGATCGCGCGATCCGCGCCCTCGGGCGGTCGATCGCGGTCGAGCGGATGAAGGACTCGAACGTCCTCGTCGTGACCCTGCGGTCGCGCAACCCCGAGGTCGCGCAGCAGGTGCTCGAGGTGATCGTGAAGGAGTACCTCCTCCACCACATCACGGTGCACGGCGCCTTCGAGAGCGCGCCCCTCTTCTCGGCCGAGGCGTCCGTCGTCGCCGGGAAGCTCGAGGAGGTGGAGCGCGCGCTCCTCGCGGAGAAGCGGAGGGCGGGGATCGTGGACGCCGCGGCGGAGCGGGACGTGCAGCTCCGGGCCGACGCGGCGCTGCGCGAGGAGTCGGACGCGCTCCGGCGCCGGCTGGCCGAGCTCGACGCGCGGGTGGCGTCGTACGACGCCGTGCTCGCGGGCGGCTCCCGCGGCGCGCCGGTGCGCGGCGAGGTCCTCGACCAGCTCAAGGTGCGCGAGCACCAGCTCGAGCTCGAGCAGGTGCAGATGGACGCGCGGTACTCCCCGGAGTTCCCGCTCGCGGAGGAGAACCGCCAGAAGCTCGCCCGCACCCGGGCCGCCCTCGCCGACGAGCGGGCGCGGACGCTCGAGAACGATCCGACGGTCGTGACGGCGGCGCAGGAGCGGGCCCACGCGCAGGCCGAGCGGAGCGGGATCCAGCGGCGGCTCAGGGTCCTCGAGGGGCAGCTCCAGGCCTCGCGCGACCGGCTCCAGCACCTCGACGCGTCGGTCACCGAGGCCGCGGGCGCGCAGCGGCGGGTGCGGGCGCTCGAGGAGCGCTACCTCATGTACCTGTCGCGCAGCGAGCAGGGGCGCATCGACGCGGCGCTCGATCGCGACCGCGTGAGCAACGTCTCCGTGGTGCAGGCCCCCTCGCTCTCGCGCCTGCCGGTCTCCCCCAAGAAGACCGTGGTGCTCGCGGTCTCGGTCCTGGGCGCGCTCCTCGTCGCCGCCCTCTTCTGCGCGTGGCGGGAGCTGCGCGCGCTGGGCGCGAGCGCGGTCGGCGCGCTCCTCGGGCCCGCGGAGGGGCGATGACCACGATCCACGACGGCCCCGCGCCGGACGCGGCGCAGGACAGCTCCACCCTCGACCACGCCGGGCGGGTGCACGTGCGCCAGGGCGCGGGCGAGCAGCTCCGCTCGCTCGCGCGCAACGCGCTGCTCTTCGGGGCGAACCGCGTCATCGGGCCGCTCCCCGGCCACGCCCTCCGCCTCGCCTACTACCGGCGCGCGCTCGGCTGGAAGATCGGGCCCCGCAGCAGCATCCACCACGGGCTCAAGATCTTCGGCGGCCGCGGCCGGGTCACGATCGGCGCGCGGAGCACCTTCCAGATGGACTGCCTCATCGTCGGCGCGGGCATGGACGACCTCGTGATCGGCGACAACGTGGCGATCGCCTACCGCGCGTGCCTGATGATGGGCAGCCACGACATCTTCTCGCCCACCTTCGCCGGCATCACCGGGCCCATCACCATCGAGGACTACGCGTTCGTCGGCTCCAACGCGACGATCCTGCTCGGGGTCACGCTCGGGGAGGGCGCGGTCGTCGCCGCCGGCTCGGTGGTGACGAAGAGCGTCCCGCCGTACAGCATCGTCCGCGGCAACCCCGCCCAGATCATCGGCCGGCGCCCGCGCAACCTCGACTACTCCCCCGAGCACTTCTGGGCGTTCCACTAGGGGAGGGCCTCCACACATGGACTTCGATCTCACACCCGAGCAGCTCGAGCTGAAGGACGCGGTGGTGCGCTTCGCCCGCCGCGAGCTCGCCGGCGACGTCGCCGCCGCGGAGAAGCGCGGCCACTTCGAGCGCAGCGCCTGGGAGGCCGCGGCCCGGTTCGGGCTCCACGGCCTGCCCATGCCGGAGGAGTTCGGCGGCGGCGGCAAGGACCTCCTCACCACCGTCGCCGCGATGGAGGCGCTCGGCTGGGCCTGCCGCGACAGCGGGCTCGCCTTCTCGATCAACGCGCACATCTGGAGCGTGGAGATGCCGATCCTGCGCTTCGGGACGAAGGAGCAGCAGGCGCGGTGGCTCCCCGGGCTCGTCGGCGGCGCGCTCGTCGGGGCCCACGCCATCACCGAGGAGGGCTCCGGCTCGGACGCGTTCCGGCTCCAGGCGACCGCCGTCCGCAGGGGCGACCGGTACGTCCTGAACGGCACGAAGATCTTCATCACCGACGCCCCCGTCGCCGACGTGTTCGTCTTCTTCGCCAGCACCGACCGGGCGGCCGGGGCCGAGGGGATCACCGCGTTCCTCGTGGAGCGCGGGACGCCGGGCCTCTCGGTGGGCCCGCCCATGGAGAAGATGGGCCTCAAGACCTCGCCGATGGGGGAGGTGCACCTCGAGGACTGCGAGGTCCCGGTCGCGAACCGCCTCGGCGAGGAGGGGGCGGGGACGGCCATCTTCAACAGCTCGATGGACTACGAGCGGGCGTGCATCCTGGCCGCGAACCTCGGGGTCATGCAGCGGCAGCTCGAGGCGTGCGTCGAGCGCGCGCGGACCTGGGAGCGGTTCGGCAAGCCCATCGGCAAGTTCCAGTCGGTGGCCAACCGGATCGCCGACATGAAGCTGCGGCTCGAGACGGCCCGCCTCCTCCTCTACAAGACCGCCTGGCTCAAGTCGCAGGGCCGGCGGGCGAGCCTCGAGTCCTCGCTCGCCAAGCTCCACGTGAGCGAGTGCATGGTCCAGTCGAGCCTCGACGCGGTGCAGATCTTCGGGGGCTACGGCTACACCGCCGAGTACGGGATCGAGCGCGACCTGCGCGACTCGGTCGGCGGGCTCATCTACTCCGGGTCGTCGGACATCCAGCGGATGATCGTGGCCCGCCACCTGGGGCTGTGACGTGCCGCTCGACCTCTCCGCGCTCCTGCGGCGCGCCGCGGCGCGCCACCCCGACCGCCCCGCCGTCGCCGTCCCCGGCGGCCGGACGCTCGACTACGCCGGGCTCGACCGCGAGAGCCGCGCCGTCGCCGGCGCCCTCCGGCGGGCGGGCGTCGGCCGCGGGCACCGGGTCGGCGTGCTCGTCCCGAAGGGCGTCGAGGCGGTGACCGCGGTCTGGGGCGCCCTGCGCGCCGGGGCGGCCTACGTCCCCGTCGATCCCACCGCGCCCGCCGCGCGCGCGGCCCTGATCGCGCGCGACTGCGGGATGACGGCCCTGCTCGCCTCGGGCGACGTCGCGGCCTCCGTCGCCGCCGTCCGCGCGGCGCTGCCCGCCGTCGCCGTGATCCAGGTGCACGGGCAGGAGCCGCTCGAGGACGCGCGCCGGCCGGCGCAGGACGAGGGCCCCGACGCCGCGCCCAACGTCCGCGACCTCGCCTACGTCCTCTACACCTCCGGCTCGACCGGCGTGCCCAAGGGCGTCATGGTCACGCACGGCGCCGCGCTCTCGTTCGTGGAGTGGGCGGCGGAGCGGTTCGGGATCGGCCCCACCGACGTCCTCTCGAGCCACGCGCCGCTGCACTTCGACCTCTCCACCTTCGACCTCTTCGCCGCCGCGTACGGCGGCGCGAAGGTCGTGGTCCTCGACGAGGAGACGGTCCGGTTCCCGATGACGTCGGCCGACGTGCTCGAGGCCGAGCGGATCACCGTCTGGTACTCGGTGCCGGGCGCGCTCCGCCGCATGCTGCGGGCCGGGCGGCTCGCGCAGCGCGCGCTCGGGTCGCTGCGCACCGTCCTGTTCGCGGGCGAGGCGTACCCCGCCGACGAGCTGCGCGAGCTCCAGGCCGCGCTCCCGCGCGTCGCCCTCTTCAACCTGTACGGCCCGACGGAGACGAACGTCTGCACGTACTGGCAGGTCCCGCCGGCCGGGACGTGGCACGACGCGAAGATCCCCATCGGCCGCGACTGCGAGAACTGCGAGGGCGTCGTCGTGGACGAGGAGCTCCGGCCCGTGCCCGACGGCGCGCCGGGCGAGCTGCTCGTGCGGGGCGGGACGATCATGGAGGGGTACTGGGGCGACCCGGCGCGGACCGCGGCCTCCTTCGTGTCCGACTTCCTCCACCCGCACCTGCGCGACGTCTTCTACCGGACCGGCGATCTCGTCTCGCGCCGGGCCGACGGCGCCTACGACTTCCACGGCCGCCGCGATCACATGGTGAAGGTGCGCGGCTACCGCGTCGAGCTCGGCGAGGTCGAGGCGGCGCTGCACGGCGCGCCCGGCGTGGCGGAGGCGGCCGTCGTCCCCGCCCGGCGGGCCACCGAGACCGAGCTCGTCGCGTTCGTCGCCGGGCTCGGCGCGCCCGCGCCCGCCGACCGCGCGCGCGCCGTGCGGGCTCACCTCGCGGCGGTGCTCCCCAAGTACATGGTCCCCGCGGAGTTCGTCTGGGTGGACGGCCTGCCCACGACCTCCACCGGCAAGGTGGACCGACGTTCCCTCGCGGCCACGGCCGAGGCCGCCCATCCCCCCGAGGTGCCCGCATGCAAGTGACAGACGCCGTCCGCCGCTTCCTCGCCGAGACGCTCCGCATCCCCGACGCCGCCGGCCTCGCCCAGGACCTGCCGCTCGTGCAGAAGGGCGTCATCGACTCGCTCGAGCTGGTCCAGGTGGCCGGCTTCCTCGAGAAGACCTACGGGATCCGGGTCGAGGACACCGACATGGTGCCGAGCAACTTCCGCAGCCTCGCCACGATGGAGGCGTTCGTCGAGCGGAAGCGGGCGGTCGCGGGGTGAGGTCGCGGTCGTTCCGCTCCTCCGTTCGCCCTTCGACTCCGGCCCGCTGTGCGGGCCTACGCTCAGGGCGAACGGAGCGCAACGGTCCGCGTCCGCTCGTTCGCTCCGGAGAATCCGCATCAGGGCGAACGGAGCGCAACGGTCCGCGTCCGCTCGTTCGCTCCGGAGAATCCGCGTCAGGGCGAACGGAGCGCAACGGTCCGCGTCCGCTCGTTCGCTCCGGAGAATCCGCTCGTCCTGAGCGTAGCGGCGCGCAGCGCCGCGGAGTCGAAGGGCGAGCGGTGTCGGTGGCTCACGTCACGAGGCTCAGCACCCCGTACCCCTGGAAGCTCGGGAGCACGGTCGAGAGCGAGTAGCCCGAGGGGTTCAGCCGGATCACCACGTCGCTCCCGTCGGACGAGAGGAACCGCCCGCGCCGCACGCCGCCGGCGAGGTCGGCGGCGAGGAACAGGGTGACGCCCTGCGCGCGCTCGGCGCCGAGCGTGACGAGGTGCACGTCCAGCGTCGCGCCGGCCCGGTGCATCACCACGAGCAGCGGGCTCCGGCCGGACACCCCGGCGGCGCGGCGGCCGCGGCCGAGGAGCGCCGCGAGCGCCTTCGTGAGCGCGGCGGGCGGGACCGGCGCGGGCGAGCCCTTCTCCGGCGTGAGCGGCGGGAGGACGGCGAGCGTGCCGCTCCCGACCTTCACGCCGCCGGGCTTCCCGGCCGGCAGGAACGCGCCGGCGGGCCGGCCGCCCTCGTCCACCTGCGCGGGCTCGCCGAACGCGAGGACGGCGGCGCCGGCCTGCAGGCGCCGCTCGATCTCCTTCGCCTCCTGCGGCGCGAGCGCCTCGGCGTCGGCGAGGACGAGCGCGGCCTCGGCGGGCGCGTCCTGCACGCGGGTCACGACGGGCGCCTGCAGGTGGAGCGCGGCGAGCGCCTCGCCGGCGCGGACCACGGAGCGCCGGTGGCGGCCGTTGGTCCAGAGGTCGGCCTCGGCGGAGTAGACGACGCAGCACTCCGCGACGGGCGCGCCGAACGCGGGCGCGCGGCCCTCGGCGGCGAGCCGCCGCCCGAG
>JAEYZK010000116.1 GCA_023428085.1 Pseudomonadota bacterium | reverse complement strand
ACGCCGGGGAGCCCCGCGGGATCCGCGCCCGCGGCGAGGGCGTCGGCGAGGAGGCGGAGCCGCTCGCCCTCGCCCACGACGCCCCAGTCGGCGCCGAGCCGCTCGAGCAGGGCGGTGGGGAAGATCGTGTACCCCGCGCCCCCGAGCACGATCGGCGCGCCGGTGCAGCCGCGCACGACCTCCACCACCCGCCGCGCGGGCGCGACGAAGCTGTTCGCGCCGGCGGTGTCGAGCGAGTCCACGTTCCGGAGCGAGAGCCCCACCAGCTCCGGCGCGTGCTCCCGCACGGCCGCGACGATCGCGGGCTCGAGCTCCTCGGCCGCGAGCGGGCACAGGTCCAGGATCCGGACCTCGTGCGCCGGCCGGAGCGCCCCGACGACGAAGTCCAGGCCGATGGGGTACACCGGATACGGGAACCGCATCCGGTTGAGGGAGACGAGCAGGACCTTCACGGACGTTCCAGCCTGTTCAGGCGGCCGTCGACTCCTGGCGCAGGTGCTTCTCGACGAGCGCCACCATGTCACCGATGGTGCGCACCTCGCGCAGGCCGGCCTCGTTCACCTTCCGGCCGGTCATCGTCTGGAGCTCGACCACGAGGTCGATGGCGTCGATGCTGGTGAGCCCCAGGTCCTGGAACCGCGCCTCGAGCCCGAGGGTCGCCGGGTCGAGGTCGAACAGCTCGGCCATGAGCTCCTTGATCTTCGCGTGGATCTGCTGCCTGTCCATGTTCACCCTGCCTTGTCGGAGCGGTTTGCGGCGACGAACTCGGCCAGGCTGCGGACGGAGGCGAACAGCTTCTTGTTCGCCGCCTCGTCGCTGCTCGTCCGGACGCCGTACTTCTGCCGAAGCGCCATCGCGAGCTCGAGCGCGTCGATCGAGTCGAGCCCGAGCCCCTCCACGAAGAGCGGCGCGGTCGAGTCGATGCTCTCCGGCTCGACGCGATCCAGGTTGAGGCTCTGCACGATGAGCCTCTTGATTTCCAGCTCCAGCTCCTCCATCGGGCCTCATCCTCCTGACGAAGCCACGATCGGCTCCGTCGCGTCCGTTGCAGCCGGCTCCGGCGTCCGCGCGAACGCGCGGAGGTACGCCTCCCGCGACGCCCGGGCGAGCTGGCCGGGGGTACGACCGTCGGTGTCGAGCTGCGGCAGCGTCTCCACCGTCAGCACCGCCGTCCGCTCGGGTATCTCGTACCACGACTGGCCGCGCATCAGCGTGGGCGGCTCGCAGCGCAGGAGGGCGGAGACCACGGGGACGCGCGCCCGCGCGGCGATCTGGAACGCGCCGAGGCGGAACTCCCCCAGCGCCCGCTCCGGGGAGCGCGTCCCCTCGGGGAAGAACAGCACCGGCGTGCCCTCGGCCAGATGGGCGAGGGCCTGCTCGTACACGCCGACCGCGGAGAACGCCCCGCCGTCGCCGGCGTCGATGTGGCGGCAGTGCCGGATGACGCGGCCGACGAGGAAGCTGTGGACCCAGGAGCGCTTCACCACGACGACCGCGTCGGGGACGGTGGCGACGAGCGCCGTCACGTCCACGAGCGTCGGGTGGTTCGCGACGAGCATGTACGGGCCGTCGGGCAGCCGGAGCTCGACGGTGCGCGGGTCGTAGTCGAGGAGGCGGGCCCACCGCATGTAGTCGTGGAAGCCGATCCACGTGCGCCGGACCACGCGCCGGCACCGCCGCCCGCGCTCGACCGGATCGCGGGTCGTCCGGGCGACGATCGGCAGGATCACGTACGAGAGGAGGAGCGCGCCCGTGAAGAAGAACAGGAACGAGCTCCCGGTGAACAGCACGCGCCAGGCGCGATCGAACGCGGTCCCGATCATGGCAGCACGACCACGGCCATGGCGACGTCGCCCTGGGCGGAGAGCTGGACGAGGGGCGCGCCCGCGCCGGCGCGGGCGAGGGCCGCCTGCGCCGTGGGGCCGAGCGCGAGGCGGGGCGGGCCGCCTGCCGCGCGCCGCACCTCGATGTCGGGCAGGGAGACGCCGGACCACAGCCCGAGCCCGAGCGCCTTCAGGAACCCCTCCTTGGCCGCGAAGTGCAGCGCGAAGTGGCGCGCCGGGAGCCGCTGCGCCGCGCAGTGCGCGCGCTCGGGCGCCGAGAACACCGACTCCGCGAAGCCGGGCGTCCGGGCGAGGCTCGTCTCCATCCGGCTGACCGCGACCACGTCGATGCCGACCCCGTTCATTCGTCTGTCCCCGCCGTGGAACGACCCACCACCATGACCCTCCCGCGGTCTGAACCGATGGCGCCCCCGGAACCGTGCTGAGCGTAGCGCCCCTGGAGGGGCTCACGCAAGCACACCCCCTGGAGGACAGGACCACGTTAGGCCGGGAATATCTGGCAGTTTTGACCCACTTCCGACCCGGATGGTATGAGCGTCGGTGATGACCCGGAGCGGTCCCGTCGCCCCTTTCCCGATCACCGCCTTCTCGGCCCTCAACGCACTTGGGACCGAGTCGCAAGGTATCACGGACGCGTTGCGGGCGGGCAGGACGGCGCTCGGTCCGCCGCCCTTCGAGCTGCCGTTCCCCACGGCTTGCGGCGCGCTCCCACAGGCGCTCCCCGCACTTCCCGCGAACCTCCGCGCCTTCGACACGCGCCTCGCCCGGATGGCGCTGCTCGCCCTCGAGCCCGCCGGCGCCGCGGTCGCCGCGGCCGTCCGGCGCTGGGGGCGAGACCGGGTCGCGCTCGTGGTCGGCACGAGCACGGGCGGGATCCTCGAGACCGAGCGCGCGCACGACCACTTCAGGCGGAGCGGGGCGCTGCCGGCGTCGTTCGACTTCGAGCGCCACCACATGATGCACGCGCTGCTCGAGGTGCTCCGGACGGCGACGGGCATCTGCGGGCCCGCGCACGTCGTCTCGACGGCCTGCTCCTCGAGCGGGAAGGTGTTCGGCACGGCGCAGCGGTACCTCCGCGCCGGGATCGCCGACGCGGTCCTCGTCGGCGGCGCCGACACGCTCTGCGAGACGACCCTGCGCGGCTTCGGCTCCCTCCAGGCGCTCTCCCCCGCGCCATGCCGGCCCTTCAGCGCCACGCGCGACGGCATCAGCATCGGCGAGGGCGCCGCGTTCGCGCTCGTGGAGCGCGAGGGGGACGGCCCGGTGCGGCTGCTCGGCGTGGGCGAGAGCAGCGACGCCCACCACATGAGCCACCCCCACCCGGAGGGGATCGGGGCCCGGCTCGCGATGGAGGAGGCGCTCGCGCAGGCCGGCCTCTCCGGCGCCGCGGTGGACCACGTCAACGCGCACGGCACGGGGACCCCGGCCAACGACGTCGCGGAGGCGAAGGCGATCTCCGCCGTCGCCGGCGACGCCGTCCCCGTCGCCTCGACCAAGGGCTACACCGGGCACCTGCTCGGCGCGGCCGGCGTGACGGAGGCCGTCCTCGGCGCGCTCTGCATCGTCCACGGCCTCGTCCCGGGCAGCCTCGGCGCCGCGCCGGTCGATCCGCTCGTCACCGCGTCGATCTGCCTCGCGGCCCGCGCGCAGCGCGTGCGGACCGTCCTCAGCAACTCGTTCGCCTTCGGGGGCAGCAACGTGAGCGTGCTGCTGGGGGCCGCGTGATGGACCTCGACCTCGACCTGTACGTCGGCGGCGTCGGCCTCTTCACCCCCGGGTTCGCGGACGCGGCCGCGTGGGCCGCCGGCGCGCCGGACGCGGCCGCGCGCGCGCCGCGGGCCGAGCTCCTCCCCGCGGCGCTCCGGCGGCGCGCGACGCCGCTCACCGCCATGGTCGCCGAGGCGGTGGCCCAGGCCGCCGCGCAGGCCGACCTGGACCTCGCCCGCGTCGCGATCGTGCTCGGCTCGGCGCTCGGCGAGTTCGGCGTCGCCGCCACGATGCTGGGCGAGTTCCGCCAGGGCGAGGGGCTCCCCTCCCCGACCCGCTTCCACAACTCCGTGCACAACGGGCCGGCGGCCTACCTCTCGATCGCGACCGGGAACCGGGGGTTCTCCACGGCCCTCGCCGCGGGGCCGGAGACCCCCGCGGCCGCGCTCCTCGAGGCGGCGGCGCTCCTCGGCGCGCGCGGCGGGGCGGCGGTGGTGGTGCTCGCGGACGAGCCGCCCCTGGCCCCGTTCCCGCAGGTCCCCGCCTCCCCTCCGCTCGCCGTCGCGTTCGCGCTCCGCGCCGACCCGGGCCCCGCGGACCGCGCCGTGC
>JAEYZK010000096.1 GCA_023428085.1 Pseudomonadota bacterium | reverse complement strand
CCTCGACGCCGCGGCCCGGGACGACGCGGTCGAGGCGCGCGTGGACGCCGAGGCCGGCGGCCAGCCGCTCCTCGCGCTCGTGGCGCGGCTCGGCGCCCCACCGGAGCGGCTCGCCGGCAGGGCAGGGCTCGTGACGGCGCCGCTCCGCGTGGACGCGACCCTCCCCGGGGTCGATCTCGAGAAGGCCCACGCCGCCGCCGAGGCCGCGGTCCGGTTCGCCGGGATCGTGGACGGGCGGCTGCACGCGGAGGGGACGCTCTCCCGGCCCTCCGTCACCCTCGACGCCGCGGGCCGGGGCGTCCGGATCGCGGGCCGGCCGCTCGGGACGGTCCGGCTCAGCGCGCGGGCCGGCGGCGACCGCGCGACCGCCGACGTCGAGCTCGACCCGCCCGCGGGCGGCAAGCTCTACGCGACCGCCGCCCTCCGCGCGCCGATCTCGATCGAGCTCCGCGGTCCCGCGCTCCGGAGCGCGCCCGCCGAGGTGAAGCTGCGCGCCGACGCCGTCGACCTCGGGTTCGTGCCGGCGCTCGCGCCCGGGACGATCCGTTCCGCCGCGGGCCGGCTCGACGCGGACGTGGTCGCCGCCGGGCCGCTCGCGGCGCTCGCGCCGCGCGGCACGGTGCGGCTCACGGACGGGCGGCTCGGCCTCCTCGAGTACGGGGACTGGAGCGGCATCGCCCTCGACGCGAGCGTCGGGCCGCAGGCGATCGAGCTGCGGAGCTTCGAGGCCCGCCGCGGCGACGGCTCGCTCGTCGCCCGCGCTGCGCTCCGCGGCCTCGGGACGCCCGGGGCGCAGCTCGACGGCCGGGTGGACGCGAAGCGCCTCACCCTCACGCGCGCCGGCACGGAGCTCGGGACCGTGACCCTGGGCGCGAAGCTCTCGGGCACGTACCGCGATCGGAAGCTCGACGCCCGGCTCGACCTCCCCGAGGGCGAGATCCGGCTCGCGGACAAGCTCCCCCGGGATCTCCAGTCGCTCGAGGGCCGGACGGACATCGTGGTCGGCCGCAAGCCGCCGCCCAGGGCCGCGGCGCCGCGGCCGGCGACCGCGGGCGAAGCGGCGCGGCCGCTCACCCTCGCCGCGCGGCTCGTCGCACCGGGCAAGTTCATGGTCCGCCGCGGTGTGCCGCGCATCGCCCTCGAGCTCAAGGCCGACGTCACCTACGAGCGCCAGGCGGCGCGGAGCTACATGTCCGGCACGGTCGAGGTGGTGCGCGGCACGGTCGAGCCGCTGAGCGACCGGCGGTTCGACGTGAGGCGGGGCCGCGTCACCTTCACCGGCGGCCCACCCAAGGCGGCGATCCTCGACGTCGAGGCGGTCTACGTGAACCCCGCCGCGACCGTCACCGTCGCCGTGAACGGGCCGCTCACGAAGCCCGAGATCTCGCTCCGGAGCCAGCCGCCGCTCGACGACCAGCAGATCGCGATGCTCATCGCGACCGGCCAGGCCGAGCTGCGCGCCGGGGGGGCCGGGGCCTCGGCCCAGGGGAGCGCCGCGCAGAAGGCCGGGTTCGCGGTGTTCAACACGTTCATCCGCAACCAGCTCCCGCTGCCGACCGGCGACGTGAGCTTCGACGCCAGCGCGGCGCGCGTCGGCGGGTACATCCCGGGGACCCCCGTGTTCGTCGGCTGGACCCGCCGGTTCGACGCGCGCGACGAACAGGGCGAGAACCAGGACGAGGTGCGGCTCGAGTACTCGATCGACTCCAACTGGACCCTCGAGGGGCGCTGGGGAACCGCGAACACGGGGGCGGCGAGCCTCATGTGGTCGAAGGACTACTGAGGTTCCGGGGCGCTGGACCGCGGGCCCTCGCTCGTTCGCGGGTGTTGTGCATGGGCGGGGGCCCCCGCACCTTGTGGACGTGGGCGTACCAGGGGAACGCGGCGAGCTCGCCGGCGTCGTCGAGCGCAACATCGAGTCCCTGCTCGCGCGCCGGCGCGCGGAGCAGCGGCGGCAGTCGCGGGAGGAGAAGGCGGCGGAGTGGATCGGCCGGTTCGCCGGCTCGATGCGCTTCGTCTACCTGCACCTCGCGGTGTTCGGCGCGTGGGCGCTCTGGAACTCGGGCCTGCTCCCCGTGCCGCTCTTCGACGAGAGCTTCGTGAAGCTCGCCACCTTCGCGTCCGTGGAGGCGATCTTCATCTCGACCTTCGTCCTCATCACCCAGAACCGGATGGCGACCGCGGCGGACCGGCGCGCCGACCTCGACCTCCAGGTCAGCCTCCTCGCGGAGCACGAGATCACCCGGCTCGTCCGGCTGGTCGACGAGCTCGCCGCCCGCGCGGGCGTCGAGGGCTCCCGGACGCAGGACCTGGGCGAGCTCAAGGCGGACGTCGATCCCGGCAAGGTGCTCGATCAGCTCGAGCGGGCGGAGTCCCAGCGCTCGGAGCCCGGCGCCCACCCGGAGGGCTGAGCGGCGGCTGGAGGTGCGCGGGCCGCGCGCCAGAGCGCGCGGGCGATCCAGGCGGCGAGGGCGAGCCAGAGGACCGTCCGCACGACCGCCTGCGGGTGGAAGACGTGATCGGTGAACCATGGGTCCCAGCGCCGCAGCGCGCCGTCCCACCGCCCGCGCGCCTCGAAGGCGGCCCAGTGATCGACGAGCGACGCGGCGCTGAGCAGGCCGAAGAAGGGCCAGGGCGCCGCCACGAGCGCGCCGGCGAGGAAGCCGTACAGCGCGTACTGCGGGCTCCAGACCTTGTTGGTCGCGATCCAGACGACGAGCGCGAGCGCCGCGCCCAGGCGGACGGCGCGGCCCGTCGGGTCGCCGCGGCGCGCGGCGGCGTACGCGGCCCAGAGCGCGAACAGGCTCGCGGCGACGAGCGGCCCCGCCGAGAGGAGCTCGACGAGCGGCGTGGGGCTGAGGAACTGGGCGCTCGGGTCGCGCACCGGGAGGCGCCCCATCCCGAACGCGTGCCAGATCGAGTTCTCCGCGCCCCGCTGGGCGTTGAAGACCCAGAACCACGCCCAGCTACCCGGCGCGGCGAGCGCCACCGGGACGTTCACCGCCAGCACGACGCCCGCGAGGGCGAGCGCGGGGGCGGCGAGCGCCTGGAGCCGCCGGCCCGGCGGCGCGGCGCCCGCGAGCGCGCCGGCGGCCGGCAGGACGAGGACTCCCGGGAAGAGCTTCGTCGAGATGCCGAGGCCGGTGACCGCGGCCGCGCCGCGCGCCTGCCCGCGGGACTGGAGCAGCGCCGCGCCGGCCAGGAGCGCGATCGGCAGGAGATCCCAGTTGAGCCCCGCGAACACGACGAGCGCCGGGGTCGCGGCGAGCCAGCCGGGGCGCGTCCCCGGCGTCCGCTCGAGCGCGCGCACGGCGGCGAGGAGGCAGAGCGCGAGCAGGAGGTAGGTGACAGTGAAGTGGCCCGCCGCGCCGCCCGGGACCCAGTGCGGGAGCCAGAGGAAGAGGCCGAGCAGCGGCGGGTACTCGATCCGATCGTCCAGGTACGGGCGCGGGTGCTCGCCCTCGAGGTACCGATCGCCGTGCAGCGCGATGATGTCGGAGTAGCAGAGGTGCTGGAACGACCAGAACCGGTACCCGTCCCCGGTGTGGGCGAGGCCGCGCGCGACGTGCGCGTAGCCGAGGGCGAGCCACAGGAGGGCCAGGACCAGGGGGAGGCGGCGCGCCACGCGGGGGCATGATACTAGACGAAGGATCGTGGTTCGCGGAGAACGGGCACGGTTGCTGGGAGGGGGGCCCCAGCGCAGCTGGGGGGAGGGCCGCTGGCCCTCCGCCGCGGGGCAGCCGCGCGTAGCCGCGAAGCGGCGAGCACGGCGCAGGGCCCCGCGTCGCATCCGGGGGACGCCCATGCGTCCCCCGCCAGATTGCTGCGGCCCCGTGGCACCGCCCATGGGGCGGGGCGGCACGCCCCGTTGATATGGACTTGGAGGGGATCGCCACCGCCGTCGGCGAGGCGCTGACCCGGACCGGACCGTTCGCGCCGGCGATCCTCTTCGCCGCGAGCTTCGCCGAGTACGTCTTCCCGCCGTTCCCGGGCGATCTCGTCGTGGTCTTCGGGGCCTGGTACGCGGTGCAGGGGACCGTCTCGTGGCCGCTCGCGTACCTCGCGGTCACGGCGGGCGCGGTGCTGGGCGCGGTCCTCGACTGGACCGTCGGCCGGTGGCTCGGGCCGCGGCTCGACGCGCGCGCCGAGCGCCGGGGCCCGCTCTCGGCCGAGCGGCTCCACCGCTTCGTCGCGGCCTACCAGCGGTGGGGGCCGACCCTGCTCCTGGCGAACCGGCTCCTCCCGGGGATCCGCGGGTTCGTCTTCGTCGCCGCCGGCGCCGCGGGCATCCCGCTCGCGCGCGTGGCCGTGCTCGGCGCCATCGCGGCCGCGGTCTGGAACGGCGTCCTCCTGGCCGCGGGCGCGCTCTTCGTCCGCAGCCTCCCGGAGCTCCTCGCGCTCCTCCGCGAGTTCAACCGGGCCGCGTGGGTGGCGACCGGCGCGGTGGCGGCCGTCGGCGTCGCCGCCGCGGGGATCCTCGCCTGGCGGCGCCGCGCGCGCGGGGAGGGCGAGCGGTGATCGCCGCCGTGATCGCGCTGCTCGCCGCGCTCCCCGAGGGATCGGCCCGGTACCGCGTCGAGGTCGCCGGCGCCCACGTCGGCGTGGCGGAGCTCTCGTTCACCTGCGCGGGCGCGGAGCGCTGCCGCCTCGCCTGGTCGAGCACGCTCCGGCTCCCGGCGGCCTCCGGGGGCCAGCTCGTCGAGGAGGGCGTCGCCGCGGTGCTGGACCCGGGGGGGCGCGTCGCCGGAGCGGTGGAGATCGAGCGCGACGGCGCGCGGCGGGCCGTGCGGCTCCCGCAGGGCGCCGCGCCGGCGTCGGCCGCGGAGCTCCTGCTCTGGGCCCGCGGAGGCGGCTGCGTCGCGGTCGCCGAC